>JBDQJC010000003.1:0-74599 GCA_040264055.1 Planctomycetota bacterium | reverse complement strand
GAGCTAGTTTGTGTAGCTAGTTGGCCGTGTGCGTTTGGTGTTGTTCCGGCTCTGGGAGTTCTGTGCCGCGCACTTCATAGACGAAGTCATCGGCTTCGTAGCCCGCCTTCTTCTGCTGCCAAGCGCAGAGCTGCTTGCGAAGAGCTGGGTCGAGTTCTTGCACTAGCTCGTGGAAGCGCTGGCGGAGCAGCAGCAAAGTCGGGTCGACTTGCTCGTCGACCAGCGCCTCGGCGCTGTAACCGATTTCGAGACTGGGTAGCGCATCGCCGAGTTCGGCGAGTGCGCGACACAGACCATCGGCACGGCTTGCCAGTTCAGATTGCGATTCGACCCGAGCCTTGTAGCCGCGCACGGTTTCCGCGATCTCGGCGAGATAGCGCACGCGCTCGCCTGGCACGACCGTCGGCGTTTCCGAGATGCGTTCTGGGAAAGGGGCCGGTTGCCAATCGCGGGTCTCGCGTTGGCCGAGGTTTTCGCAAATCCAAAGGAACAGCGAGTCGACGCCGGCGTCGGCGAATCGTGACGCGGCGGTCAAGAAGACCGGCATGTCTTCGGCACTCTGATCGAAGGCGTTGCGGTTGCGCTGCACAGCTTTGCGCACATCGCGCAAAGCGTCATCGGCCCCACGCTTGTCGGCCTTATTCAATGCGACCCCGTCGGCAAAATCGAGCATGTCGATTTTCTCGAGCTGCGAAGGCGCACCGAACTCGGGCGTCATGACGTAGAGCGACAGGTCGCAGAGATCGACGACTTCGCTATCGGACTGGCCGATGCCCGCAGTCTCAAGAATGACAAGGTCATAGTTCGCCGCGCGCATCGCGAGCAGACTGTCCTGCACCGCGCCGGAGACAGCAAGGTGGGCGCGCCGGGTGGCCATTGAGCGCATGTAGACCCGGGGGCCATGCACCGCATTCATGCGGATGCGGTCGCCGAGCAGCGCGCCGCCGGTGCGCCGACGGCTTGGATCGACCGAAAGAATCGCGACGCTGCGGTCCGGGAACTGGTCGAGCAAGCGGCGCACGAACTCGTCGGTCAGCGAGGACTTGCCCGCGCCACCGGTGCCGGTAATGCCGAGTACGAGCGGGCCGCCCTGTTCTTGCACCCGATCGATCAGATGTTCGCGGATCTCCTTGAGACGAGCTTTGGCGTCGGCATCGGTCTCTGCCGAGCCGTGCAGTCGTTCCAGCAAGCTGATCGCTTGTGCCATTTCCGGGGCGCGCCGTTGGTACATCCCTTCTGGCAGGACGAGCTCGCGCGGCTTGATTGCGCGGTCGGCGCGCGTCAGCATGTCGCGAATCATGCCGACCAAGCCAAGGCTGCGCCCGTCTTCCACGGAATAAAGTTTCTCGACACCGGCTTCGTGTAGCTCGGTGATCTCTTTGTCGGTGATCGTGCCGCCACCGCCGCCAAACACACGGATATGCGCACAGCCGCGTTCGGCGAGCAGTTCCACCATGTAGCGGAAGAACTCGACGTGCCCGCCTTGGTAGGACGAGATCGCGATGCCGTGTGCGTCTTCTTGAATTGCCGCTTCGACGATCTCGTCGACCGAACGGTTGTGGCCTAAGTGAATGACCTCGGCGCCCTCTTGCTGCAGAATGCGCCGCATGATGTTGATCGCGGCATCGTGACCGTCGAACAACGAGGCCGCCGTGACAAAGCGCAGCTTGTTGCGGGTGCGGAACTGCATTGCGGCAGCGGGGGGGGCAGTAGCGGAATCAGACATCGGAGTCGTCAGCGGATTGGCGCTTGGCTTCCAAGCGAGTTTGAATGCGGGAGCGGTACTCCTGCAAGTCCTGTTCGAGGGTATGCAGCTCGGCGAGCCGCACGCGCGCGCGCTCGAGTTGTTCGCCGAGCATGCGATCCAGTCGGGCGAGCATGCCCGGCGTTTGGCCCTGATCAAAGGCGCGATTCAGCGCGCCAATTTGCTCGAGGGTGAGGCCCATGCGCTTGAGGCGCGTGATGAAGTTCAGTCGTTCAAGAGCGTCGGGCGCGTAAATGCGTCGTCCACCTGGGCCTCGACCTGCGGCCCGCAGCAGCCCGAGTTCGCCGTAATAGCGAATCGTGCGGCTGCTCACCTCGCCTTCCTTGGCAAGACGGGCGATGTCCCAGCCGGTGTCGATCGGCATTGGCTCCATGGCAGTATTCTCGGATTCTTGCCAGTTTGCGTCAACTGGCAAACGAGGGAATCGCGGCCGGAAAAGTAGCTTGAATGGCGGTCGAACGGGAATTCCGGTTTCCTACCTGCGTCGCCCGTCCACGCGTTGTGGACATTGCGCCGCGAAGCTGCATTCCGAGCACTTCGCGGTGCGCGAGGTGCAAATCGCCCGGCCATGCTCGATCCAGGCATGGCTGAGGTAGACCCAGTCTTTGCGCGGAAACAGTTTCATCAGGTCGCGCTCGACCTTGACCGGGTCTTGTGCGCGCGTGAAGCCCATGCGGCGCGCGATGCGCCCGACATGGGTATCGACGACGACGCCCATCGGGTTCTCAAAAGCCGTTCCGAGTACGCAGTTGGCAGTCTTGCGGGCAACTCCCGGGAGGGCGAGCAGTTCTTCCATGGTTTGAGGCACGTCGCCGCCATGTAGCTCGACGATCCGGGCCGCCGCGCCGCGGATGTTCTTGGCCTTATTGCGGAAGAAGCCGGTGGTGCGCACCAACTCCTCCACCTGTTCCTGCTTCGCCTTCGCCGCAGATTGCGGATCAGGCAGCTGCCGGAACAACTCGGGGGTGATCAGGTTGACGCGCACATCCGTGCACTGCGCCGACAGGATGGTCGCCACGAGCAATTGGAAGGGGTCTTTCCAATGAAGGGCGCATTCCGCATCGGGGTAGACCCGGTGCAGTTCGGCAAGCACGCGTGCAGCGCGTTCGCGCAACTCGGCCTGTGATTCCCGGGCGGGGAAGTCAGGGTTCAAGCGACGTGGGGCGCGAACGGAGGCCATCGACGCTATTTTAGGCCGCCTCGATGAGCCCTCCTACGGATCCCCCTTCAAGCTCACGGCCACTCCTGCGGCTGGCCTTGCAGATACCTCCTGGCTGGGAAGAGACCGTGCAATGGCAAATGGCTCAAGAGGGGTGGGGGGAGAGTGTTCACGAACAGTCATTCCCGGCGGGTCACCTCGATGATGAGCCGGTTGGCCGTCCTGGCGAGGCAACCCTGAGCTTCGTGGTGGACGAAGCGGACCGCACGGCCTTCCTCGATCGCATCGGGCGGCTCGCCATGGCCCTGGATTGGCCGGAGGGCGCATGGTCCGTGCGTAGCGAGGGCCTCGTGCGCTCGGATTGGGAAACTGCCTGGCGCGAGAAGTGGAAGCCGTTTCGTTGCGGCGGCTTTGTCGTGCACGCGGAGTTCCACCTCGACATTGCCGAGCGTCTCCGAGCGCAGGATTTACCGATCGTCGTGCCGACTGGCTCCGCATTCGGTACGGGTGGCCACCCATCGACGCGCATTGCGCTGCGCACCTTGCGGCGATGGTGGGGCGAGCGGCCGGTTCCCCGGGTGCTCGATGTTGGCATGGGCACGGGAATCCTGGCCGTTGCGGCGGCCAAGCTCGGAGCCAGTCAGGTGCACGGCATGGACCCGGATCCACCGGCAGCGGGGCAAGCCAGGAAGATGGCACAGCTCAACGGGGTCGCGAATTCCTGCCAGTTTTGGCGCGGAGTGCTCGAATCGTCCGCGGGGGAATGGGATCTCGTCTTTGCCAATCTTCAGTCCGGGTTGCTGCAGCGCTATGCCAAAGATCTGCGCCAGCGCATGAGCCGAGATGCCCGGCTGTTTACAGGTGGCTTCATGGACCGAAACGCAGGTGCCACAATGGCTTCTTTGGAATCTGCTGGTCTGAGTTTGCAGCGCATGCACGAGCACGGTCGCTGGCGAGCTGCCGAGTTCGCGCGCACTTGAGGTCAGCCCCTTCGGCTGACGCGAGGAATTTCTTAGAAAAAGTTCTCAATTACCCCACAATCGCCGCCGATGGAAAAGATGCTACGAAATGGGTTCTCTTCTCAGCCGATGACTCGCAGGGGATGGCGATACTTGGCACCGTAGCAAGGGGAAAAGGAAGTCAGCGATCGGGAATCTCGGTCGCTGATTTTTTTTGCCTTGAAAGATCTTGGTATAGGTATATTAATATGTATAGATGTCTAGGCGCGAACTCCTTGACCTGAAGCAGCTGGAACTTGCGGCTCCACTCATCCGGATCGCTGCACACCCCATCCGGCTGCGCATCATCGACCTGCTCAGTCGCGGCGAGGCGTGCGTAGGGGATATCGCTGCCGCTGCAGAGACCCCGCAAGCGATTGCCTCGCAACACCTTGCGACGCTTCGTCAGGCTGGGGTCCTGTCCAGCACGCGCGATGGTCAGCGCGTCTACTACCGCCTCGTGCGCTCCGAGCTGGTCAAGCTGCTCGACTGCATCCGCGACCATTGTCAGCTGAAGCAGGCCGAATAGTGTCAAGGCTCAACCACTTTCAAGGCGCTCTCGCCACGATTCTGTTCGGAGTCGTTGCCTTCGCGTGCCAGCCCGAGTCGATTCCATCCGACCGAGCGCAGCAGGCCCATGCCGGTGATCCGCTCTCGCCGGGGATGACCTTGCTAGTTGCCTCGGAGCGCATTGCACTGCAGCGTGAAGTTCCAGCAACCGTGCTGTCGCTGGATCACATCGCCGTTGCGGCCGAGGTTGAAGGCCGGGTTCTGCAAGTGCACGCCGAACTGGGCGACCGCGTTACCCGCGGGCAAAAGCTGGCGAGCTTGGACCCGAGCGTGCTGCGTTCCCGCTTTGAAGCTGCGCAGGCTTCGCTGGAATTGGCTGAGTCCGAACGCAATCGCCTCGAGCAACTGGTCGAAGAGCGCGTCTCTTCGCAACGGGAACTCGATGCTGCGATTAACCTCGCTAAGCAAGCGCAGGCAGTGGTGCAACTCGCCGAGACGGCTCTCGATCGAACCGTGCTTCACTCACCCGTCGATGGCGTCATTGAAGCGCGACACGTTGGCCCCGGAGACCTTGCGGTTCCGGGCAAGCCGCTTTTTGCGGTCTACGATCCGACTCGCTTAGCGCTTCAAGCGGAAGTGCCGCTTGACGACCGAGCGCCGATCCAAATCGGCACGCACCTTTCCTACCGGCTTGCGGGGCGCGAGGGTCGCGCGATCGTGCGCGAGATTGCCCCGACCAGTGATCCTCGAAGCCGGACCTTGCGGATTCGGCTTTCGCTGGAAGCGGTGCCCGCCGAGCAACTCAATCAACTCAGTCCAGGTAGTTTTGGGCTTGTTCGCTATCCCGCGGGTGACCGCGACCGGTTGGCGATTCCGAGCGCGGCGATTCAGCGCGTCGGCCAACTCGAAATGGTCTTGGTTCAAGGCAAGCAAGGCGGCTGGCATCGCCGTGCCGTGCGGACCGGGATGCGCTTTTCTAGTACGGAGCGAATGGCTTCGACAGCAGCAGACAGCGCGAACAAGGGCATTGAAGCAGGAGGAGACCGAGTCGAAATCCTTGCTGGCCTAGCGGTCGGCGAAACGATCGGGTGGACGCCATGATGCAACGCTTGGTAGCGCGTTTCCTTGAAGGACCCAACGCAGCGCTACTCCTCATCGCTGCCCTGGTGTTGGGTGTCGCAGCGATCCAATTGACCCCGCGCGAGGAAGAGCCGCAAATCGTGGTGCCGATGGCGGACATTCTGGTCGAGGTTCCTGGTCACAGCGCAGAAGAAGTCGCACGCCTCGTCGCGACTCCCCTCGAAACACTGTTGTGGCAGATTGACGGGGTCGAGCATGTTTACTCAAGCTCGCAACGGGATGGTGCGCTGGTGACGGTGCGTTTTTTCGTTGGCGAAGATCGTGAGGATTCGCTGCTCAAGCTGCACGACCGGCTTGAACAGAACCTCGATCGAGTGCCAGCGATCGTGCGTGGCTGGATGGTCAAGCCGGTTTCGATCGACGATGTGCCGATCGTCAGCATGGCGCTGTATGGGCCGAGCGAAGACGCCTATTCACTACGTCGCATCGGCGAAGAGTTGCAAGCGCGCTTGGATGGCTTGCCTGGAGTCTCGCGCACCGAGCTGATTGGCGGGGCAAAGCGGCAAGTACGAGTCGAGGTTGACCGGGAGCGGCTGCATGCGCGCGGACTGACTTTGGCGGAAGTGGGTGCAGCGATCCGCCGCACCCATGCCACCGCAGCGGTCGGACGCTTTGATCGCATGGATCAGAGCTACTCGGTGTCAGTTGGGGCGGGCTACTCCACCTTGGCCGAGCTTGAGAACCTAGTTCTTGCTGGTGAGCATGAAAGCCTGGTTCATTTGCGCGACGTAGCGTCGATCGTGGATGGCCCAGAGGAATCAAGAAATTTCACGCGTATCGGCTTTGGCCCGGCCGACGGCAGCGAAGGGGCGCCTGTGCCTGCGGTTACGCTTGCGATTTCAAAGCAACGCGGCACCGACGCGACGCGCATCGCAGCTTCGGTGCTCGCCGAGGCCGAGCGCTTGCGCTCTGATTTTCTGCCCGCGGGTGTCGCGCTGCGCGTTACGCGCAACGATGGCGCGACAGCTGATGAGAAGGTCGACGCGCTGCTTTCATCGATTGGCTTCGCCTTGGCCACAGTGGTCGCATTGCTGCTTTTCACGCTCGGTTGGCGCGAAGCCTTGGTGGTCGCGATTGCGGTGCCGGTGAGCTTCGCGCTTGCTCTCGCGGTCAATGGTCTGCTTGGCTACACAATCAATCGCGTGACCCTCTTCGCGTTGATCCTGTCCTTGGGGCTGGTTGTCGATGATCCGATTACCAACGTCGACAATATCCAACGGCACTTGCGCAAGGACCGCGGCCCGGCGCGCGACGCGGTGCTTGCAGGAGTTCGTGAAGTCCTGCCGCCGGTCGTCATGAGCACCTTGACGATCGTTGTTTCTTTCCTGCCGATGTTCTTTATCACCGGCATGATGGGGCCTTACATGGGGCCGATGGCGTCGAACGTCCCGCTGACGGTTGGTTTTTCGACGTTGGCAGCGGTGACGATCGTGCCTTGGCTCGCCCACCTGTTGCTGCGTAATCGACGCGGCAAGCCTGTCGGCCCGCAAGGCAATGCTGGCGCCACAAAACCGGACGACCCGGCAGGCTCCACCAATCCGAACGACACCGTCCCTACTTGGTTGCGGCGGCTCTACACGGGTTGCCTGACGCCCATCCTGCGCAGTCGGCGTCGCGCGTGGTCGCTGCTCGGTGTGGTGGCCTTGCTGTTCGTCGCGGCTTGGGCACTGCCGCTGTTTGGCAAGGTGCCGCTCAAAATGCTGCCCTTTGACAATAAGAACCAGTTGCAGATTGTTGTCGATCTCGACGAAGGCAGCACCTTGGAGCGCACCGATTCTGTCGTGCGTGAAGTCGAAGACTTTCTCGCCAGCGTGCCGGAAGTGCGCGATTTCACGTCCTTCGTCGGCACCGCCTCACCGATGGACTTCAACAGCCTTGTCCGCCATGGCTATCTGCGTCAGGCGCCCGAGCTTGCCGACATTCGCGTCAACCTTGCCGAGGCGGGTGAGCGCAGTTTGCAGTCGCATGCAATCGGTCTTCGCTTGCGCGATGCACTCGCGGAGATCGGCGCGCGCAACGGAGCCTTGATCAAACTCGTCGAGACTCCGCCGGGTCCGCCGGTGCTCGCGACCTTGGTTGCTGAAGTCTATGGCAACGAAACGAGTACGCATTCTGAACTTTTCGCGGCGGCCGAGCAACTTGCGGAACACTTTGTGATTGAAGGCGGAGTGCGCGAGGTCGAAGTGGTTGCGAGCGCTCCGCACAAACGCCTCGAGTTCGATTTGGATCGTCAGCAAGCCGCAGTGCAAGGCGTGCGTGAGGATCAGCTCACCCACTTGCTAAGCACTGCCTTGGCCGGCGAAGTCGTGGCCGGTCTGCGCTGGGAGGGCGAGCGTCAGCCATTGCCGATTGTGCTGCGCCTGCCGCGCGCACAACGCTCAGGGGCAGAAGAACTCGGCTTTCTTGCGGTGCGCGGAAGCAGCGGTTCGATCTTGCCTCTGCAGGAACTTGGCCAGTTCCATGAACTGCCGGCTGACCCCGTCATTCATCACAAGGACCTGCACCTGGTCGTCTACGTCACCGCAGAAATGGCGGGGCGCGCGCCGGGCGAAGCGGTGTTAGCTTTGCAGGCCAAGCTCGACGATCAACCCCTGCCGCCGGACATCGAAGTCGAGTGGGCGGGCGAGGGTGAATGGGGGATCACCCTGCGAGTCTTCCGCGACATGGGCTTGGCCTACATCGCGGCGCTGCTCGGCATTTACCTTTTGCTGACAATTGAGACCAAGTCGCTGCTGATGCCGCTGCTCGTCATGATGGCGATCCCGCTGACCGCGATTGGCATGATGCCTGGATTCTGGGGCCTGAATGCCTTGTTTGCCGGGCGCATTGGTGACTACGCCGATGCCACATTCTTCACCGCGACGGCGATGATTGGAATGATCGCGCTCGGTGGGATTGTGGTGCGCAACTCTTTGGTCCTGCTGCAGTTCATTCAGCAAGAACTCGCCGCGGGCAAGAGCCTGCTGGATTCGGTCTGCGAAGCGGGCGCGGTACGCATGCGCCCGATTCTGCTCACTGCCGCCACCACCGCACTCGGGGCGTGGCCGATCACGCTCGACCCGATTTTTTCGGGGCTCGCTTGGGCCTTGATCTTCGGCTTGATCGCCTCGACTGCCTTCACATTGCTCGTGATCCCGACTGTGTTCTGGATGATTCACGAGAAAGCCCATCGGAAACAATGAAACAACCTATCAACATCGATCGTGCGCTGCGCGGCATCGCCGGCTCAGTCGTCCTTCTTTCCGTCGTCCTGGCTTGGCAGGTCAATGGCGTCGATCTAAGTCAGCCAAGCTGGCTTTGGTTGACGGCCTTTGTCGGCGCCAACTTGCTGCAATCGGCCTTCACCTGTTGGTGTCCGATGATGGCGATCCTGCGTAAGTTCGGGATGCAGAGCTAGTCCGCGGCAAAGCGGAGAGTGCGCGCCTCACCTGCGAGTAAGTCGAGGGTGAGGCCCCAACGGCGGCCGTCGGGAGCGATTACAACAAACTCGGCGGCGCCAGGCGGGATGGCTTTGTCGAGATCGATCGGACCCTCTTGCAGTTCCCAATCTTCGGGAAGATCGATCTGGAGCGTGGCGGCTTTCACAAGGTCGAGCGCGAGAGTGTCGCGCGTGTTGCCCTGAGTCGGAAAAGTCGTGCGCACCCATCGATCAAGGTGGCCTGCGACTTCGAAGGCGACAATGAACTGATGTCCGGCTGGCCCGCGGAATAGCCACCCTTGGTCGGTCTGTTCTGGCTCGGGGAGTTCGTCGGACCAATCCGCGGTTCGAAATCCGGAATAGTCGCTCGACTCTAAGTCGATTCCACCGGGAAAGCGAATCTCGACTTCGCTCATCGATAGTTCCGCGTGTTCCTGCGGCAGCAAGCTTGCGAAGTCAAAGCGAGTGTCGCCTTGCAAGGGTGGGCGATCAAAGACCAAGGATTCGCCTCGGTAGCGGAATCCAAGTCGCCATGGCTTCCCGCGAGGCAGCCAGACTTCCGAATCGTTGTATTCCATCATGATGCTGGCCGAATCGACCTCAAACCAGAGATCGTCGACCTCTTCCGGGCGAGTGAATTCGAAGAGCACGGCAAACTCGAGTTGCGGCTTCAGCTCCAGGCGTTGTCCTTCTTCGAGTTCGAAGCTTTGGTTCCCGGGCAGTAGCTGATGAAAGGGTGCGCCCCATCCAAGGTGGCTGCTGCCTTCTGGGAAGGTCGCCTCCCACTCTGGTTCGGATCGCTGACTGATTCCATCGAGCCAGCCGCGCTCATGGACGAGGCCAAAACTAAGGGACACGTCTTCGGGTAGATCGGACGGGAGCTTTAGAGCGACCGTGCCCTGCTCCATCTCTTCATCCCAGCGTTCGCCATCCTTGCGGAGGAAGAACTCGTCGTCGAGTCCATTCATCCAAGCTTCCGTACTCCAATCCTGGTGATTCTGGTTCGCCATCCGCGAGATAGCAAGATCATCCGTAGAGTACCGCCCAGGTAGAGGAAGTTGGCCCGATTGACTCGTGCGCACAACAAGATGATTCCCCGCGTCGATGACTCGTAAAGCAACCCGAGAAAGGGGCACTCCATCTTCGTCTGCGAGTCGCACCTGCGGCTGTTGGGTACGCGGACGGTGCCAATCCAGGACAGCGCCACGCGCTCGTGCTCCTGTGAAGAATGCTTCGGAAGCGAGATACTTGATACCGAGATATCCTGGCGCATGAAAGCGAAGTTCTGGGATCTCATCCTGAAATGCGTATGCCGGAAGCGTGAACACGCCTTGTGCGTCGCTGTGCAAGGTAAACGCCGCAAGATCATGTGCGCAGGTTCGCGTGCTGGTGATCGTGCCGTTCAGGATGGGGCGCCCCGATGAATCGAGGAAGCGCAGTCGCGGCGCGACCTCGTTGGCGGGGAAGAGATAGACCTCGCCCATCAACTCGCCCGGAACCGTGGAAAGCGTGGCGTAGCCGGGCGCCATGACTCGTGCCTTTTCAGCCATCAGATCACCCTCGCGCACGCGCACGCGAAACTGGCCGCTCGCCCGTGTCACGGCTTCTCCAAAACGATGTAGCCCTTCCGTCGGTTCCGTGATCTCTTCCGACCAGGTCTCGACCGTCGCGCCTTCGACCGGAAGCCCGTTGAATGCACCCAGCACGCGTCCTTGGAAGTAGACCCAACGCTCGGCTTCCGCGAGTTCCGCCGCGACGGCCGGGGCAAGTTCGACCAGCGAATCGGTCGCACGCAAACCCTCGACTTGGAGTTGGGGCGAGAGAAGCAGGAGGATGGGGGCCAGCATCGCCTCTAATCTAGCCTCTGGGACGCAAGGGTCACGGATTCCGAGCCGTTAGGATCGGTGCATGCTGTTCTCCAGCCTCGCTTTGCTCGTCGTGCAATCTGAGCCCGCGCCGCCGCCGACGGCGCTCGCAAATCCCAGTGCGGATTCGCATCCAATTCAGGCGCTGGGGCCCGCGTTGCGCCCCAACATCATCTACATCATGGCCGATGATCTCGGTTGGGGTGACCTGTCGGTACAAGGTCAGACGCGCTTTGAGACGCCGCGCATTGACCAAATGGCCGCCGAAGGTCTGCGCTTCACCTCGCACTATTCCGGTAGCACGGTGTGCGCGCCGACACGCGCGGTTTTGATGACCGGATTGCATACCGGGCACAGCGCCGTACGCGGAAACCGTGAATACAAACCACTTGGTCAGTTCCCTCTTCCGGCAGCTTCCTTGACCGTCGCCGAGATTCTGAAGAGCGGTGGTTACGAAACTGCGGTGATCGGCAAATGGGGGCTTGGCCCTCCTGGTACGGAAGGCGCGCCGCTTCAGCAAGGCTTTGACCACAGCTTTGGCTACAACTGCCAACGGAATGCGCACTTCTTCTACCGCGACTTTCTGTTTCGCGATGACGAGAAGGTCGAGATCGATCCCAAGCAATGGACGCACGAGTTGCTGACGCAAGACGCCTTGGCGTGGCTCGGCGAGCGCGATGCGGCCACCCCGTTCTTCCTCTACCTGCCGTATACGATTCCGCACGCTTCGATCGAAGCGCCGCAGGAACTCATCGATCCCTTCATCGGCAAGTGGGGCGAAGAGAAGCCGCACAAGGGTGGACATTATTCGGCACAGCCCACCCCGCACGCAGCCTTTGCAGCCATGGTCACGCAGCTCGATGCCGATGTTGGCAAAGTGCTCGACCTGCTGCGCCAAAAGGGCCTCGCCGAAAACACTCTGGTGATCTTCACCAGTGACAACGGCCCGCACCAAGAAGGCGGTGCCGATCCGAAGTTCTTCGATTCCAACGGTCCATTTCGCGGCATCAAACGCGATCTATACGAAGGCGGCATTCGCGTGCCGCATATTGCGTGGTGGCCCGGAACGGTCAAGCCAGGTGTCACGGACCACCCCTCCGCGATGTGGGACTTCCTGCCGACTGCGTGCGAAGTCGCGCGCCTTCCAATGCCCACCGGTCTCGACGGAATTAGTTATGCGCCGACCTTGCTTGGCACCGGAGACCAGCGAAGCCACCACGCTTTGTATTGGGAGTTCCACGAGCGCGGAGCTTCGCAAGCCGTGCGCATGGGCAAGTGGAAAGGCGTGCGCACGCAGTTGCGCAAGAACCCCGACGCCAAGCTCGAACTTTATGACTTGGAAGCCGATCCGGGCGAAACGACCGACCTTGCTGCCGAGCAGCCCGAGTTCGTCGCGCAGATTCTCAAGGTCATGCGCCAGCAGCACCTCGCTGACAAGAATTGGAAGTTCCCGACCGATCGAGAGCCAAGCAAGGAATAGAAAAAGGAGGGGTGATGATGCACCCCTCCTTGGTCGCGACGCGTGGCCGCTTTACAGCGCCGCTGGCACGAAGCCAGCCGACATGCGTGTGTCGTATTCGGCGACGAAGCGGCTCAGGCCTTCTTGAAGGCTCGACGGATCCAACTTGGCTTCGGCGATAATCTCGTCAACCGAGCCACCGGTACGCCAGCGTTGATCGTGGTCCGGGCCCATCGCGTAGTCGTAGGACGCGCGGTTGGCCGTCCACAGCCACATGTTCTGACGGGCGTTGTTGGTGATGAAGGTGCTATTCGCCCAGTCTTCCGCGCTGATCAACTCGTTGCGGTAGCTTTCGGGTTGCAGCATGAACAGCTCATGGCTAATCGCCGAGACCAACTTGAGGTTCGGGCCATCGCTATCAAACCAACCAGCCTTCAGCAGCTCAATGACGGACGCGGTGCACGAGGTGCCGCGCACGAACACGCAGCCATCCTTGGGACGGCTCGGGTCGTAGTCGCGGATCAGGTAGGCACCCTTGGCGGCTTCACGGAAGTCGCCCATGCCCAAGGCGGCGCGGTCCGGCAACTCAATCGCCGGGCGCGTGAGATGCAAAGCAACGATGGGGGCATCGGTGCCCAAGGCAGCCATCAGCGCCGGGCCAACTTCGTTTGGCTCGTACGGGTGCAGGTCGATGACTTGACCACGCGGGAACATCTGCGTGACACCCGGCGAGTAAATGCCAAAGTGGGTGCGCGAATCTTCCGCCGTTTCCGGGCCAGAGTGGCCAGCAACCCAAATCACCTTGCCGTGCTTGAGCGGGCTGTCTTGAACCAGCTGCGAATACAGGCGCATCGGGCCGTACTTCAGATAGCTGAACGATCCGTAGGTCGAACAAGCGCCCCAGTAGCCGGAAAACTCTTCTTCCGGGTTGGCGGCCATATTGGTCGAGGCCAAACCACACATCAAGCCGGCGTTGCCGAACTCGGTGATCGCGGTCGGCAGCAAGGCGCCGCCCACATTCTTGTTGCGGTCGTACCAGCCGAAGCCTTCTTGGCCGCCGCTGTCCTTGGCAAAGCCAGACAGGTTGGTCGAGTCCGCCAAGTCGGCGCTCGCGCCGAGCACAATCGGGCGGCCGTACTTGCGACGCGCGACCGAGTTCAGGTGCGCACCGATGCGCGCAAAGCCGACCCGGTTCGGCTGCTTCTCGCCGGCGGCAAAGAAGATGTCGTCCGGCAAGGTGCTCGGATCGGTCAGCTCGGGGTCGGTGTTTGGATCGCCACCCAAGTTGACGCCCTCAATGCTGGCCGGCACAGAATCACCGAGCGCAACCAAGGTGTCAGCCAACCAAGCGCAGAAGGACTCGTCGTCCAGAAGCGACAGAGCGCTCTGCATATGCTCGGAAGTCTGCGCGCGGAAGGCCTCCGCTGAATCCGGCTTGCCTTCGCCGGCGCCGGCGAAGCTGACGCCGTACTTATCGCTGAACTCTTTCTTCGTTGCCCAGAAAGTCTCGTTGTTCGGCTTGTGTGCCGCGCCGTGCGACTTGTAGCCCGTCACGCCGTAGCCGCGACCCTTGGTGGTGCGAAACCAGGTGCAGCGTGGTTGGTCGCCTTCGGCGAACACGTTCTCGACCAAGCCCTCGGCGAGCTGAGTGTAGTCATGGCCATCTTGCACGCCGGTGGTGTGGAAGCCGTAGCTATCGAACCACTGCTGCGGATCGCCGTACACCATGTCGGAGTAGGGGCGGGGGTCGATGCCATGGTCATTCCAGTCGAGCAGGTAGACCAGGTTCGAAAGGCCGAGGCCCCACGCGGTCGCTTTGGGTTCGTGATGGGCGCCGGCGGTGTGGCCGCCTTCGCCGTCGATCGCAAATACGCGCACCTCCTCCGCACCCGCGTGCTTGAGCGCCAACGCAATGCCGGCGGCCGGTGGCGCACCGTGGCCACTTGGGCCGGTGTTCGCCTTGAAGAACATCGTCTTGCCCTCCATTTCGGCGTGGCCCGACAGTCCTTTGTTGCGGCGCAGGTTCAGCAGGTCTTCCCAAACCAGGGTGCGCTCGGCGCCTCCTGCGACCTGGTACTTGGCATCGCCCGTCTTCTTGTACATCCGGCGCAAAGCTTCGTTGTAGACCGCAAGCATCGAATAGATGACCGGGGTGCAGTGGCCCGCGACCAGAACGAATCGGTCGGCGAAGGCCTTTTCTGGGTGGCGGATGTCCCAGCGCATGACGCCCGAAAGCGTCAGAGCGACCATCATGCGAACCTTTGAGCGCGAGCCGCCGGGGTGGCCGCTCTGCCGGTGATTCAGCATCAGGTCGATGAGCTGGTCAATCATGTCGCCGGTCTTCTCCCAATGGGGGAGATCCGACTTGATTTGGTCAAGCTGAGGGGCGGAACGAGTCATCGGGGGCTTCTCGCGGCGAGCCCGATTCCCGGGGCGGGAGCGGCTGGCCTAGCCCGTCATTCTAGCCGTCCGCGGCTTCCTGGCCTACCTGAGCTTTGGGCAGCTTGAGTTGCGAGGCGGAGGCTGGATCGGCCAAGAACTGCATGATCACAGCGGTGTAGCGGTCCTCATTCTGGCCGATGCAGGCGTTGATGCCAGCGTGACTCTTATCCGAGGCGTGAATCGAGGTCGCGGGTACGCCGGCCAAGCGTAAGGCGGCGACCATTTCGGCACTCAAGCGGGCGACTTCAGTGCGGCCCTTTGAGTGGAAGAGAAGCATCGGTGGAATCCTCTTCTGCTTGCCCACATGGTGGCGCGGAGAGGCATCGCGCCAAGCTTCGCGTGTGGTTCCAAACGCATTCGTGTAAAGCGCGACCGCAGTGCGCCCGGGATTCATGTCACCGAGGTACTCTTCGATGTCGTAGCCGGCGGTGTCCAGGCATACCGTGCCTTGGAGGATCGACAGCTTCTTCCCTTCGGCCGCAAGGCGTCGTTCATCCGTCGAGACCAAAGCAACCAAATGCGCACCAGAGGAATGGCCCATCAGGTAGATCTGCTTAGGATCGCCGCCGTGCTTCTTGATGTTGTCGTGCACCCAGGCCACAGCCTTGGCGACATCTTGCACGTGCACCGGATGGGGCGGAATTCCCTCACCGTTCGTCAGCCGATAATTGACGCTGATGTACACCCAGCCTGCGCGATTGAAGTGCGGAGCTTTGTCCTTCCACATCGCACGGTTCGCCTTGTCGCCCAATCGCCAGCCGCCGCCATGAACCATAACCATGACGGGATGCGGCCCAGGCGTGCCCGGCAGATAGATGTCGAGAGATTGCGCCTTGGCATTGACGCCTTCGGTCGTCGCGTAGCGCACATCACGCACAACATGCGGCTTTGCCTTCGATTCGGGCGCAGCCTCCATGGCGGGAGTCTGAGCAGCAAGAATCAAGGCGAGGGTCTGCAGCATGGGGGTCACGGCAAGGCCGAGCCTCGATGCTAACCCGAGCAGCGTCTTTGATTGCGCTGACTCGCCGCAGCGACTTGAATCGCAAAGAAGAACAAGGCGTAGCCAAGCAGCTCGAAGGCTGAAGTTTCGCGCGCCAGGGCAATCACACTCACTGCGACCGCGGTTGAAACCGCGGCGATGAACAGAGTGGAGCGAGTCTTGGAGCGCATGGTGGCGAGCGTCGATCTGCAAGTTCCTACGCCGCAAAGTGGGTTGGATTGGACGATTTTGGCCCGGAATGGCGGCATTTCCGTCGATTTGGCATTCTGAGGGCATGAAGAGGATCCTCCCCAAGCTTTGCGCGGCCGTGCTGCTCGCCGCGCCTCTCGCGAGTCAATCCGCGTCGGATGATTTCAATCGTGCGAATTCTGGCACGCTCGGCCCCGATTGGTCAGTCGTCGAAGGCAGCTTTTCGATTGAATCCAACCAAGCGAAGAAGAACAACCCCTGGTCGTTTGGCTTCGTTTATCACACGGGGCTTGCTGGGGATTACGCCTTGTCGAGCCAGGTCGTCGAGTTCGGAGCGGGCGGGGGAAACATCTCCTTGATTGCGGGGCTCGATCCGAACACTTGGTCGGCGGTCGAGGCCCGACTTCAGGACAACGATGGCGATGGCGCGATGGACCGCTTGTTCTTCAACTCCGCGGTGAATGCGGGGAACTGGAACGGATCCACGCTTTGGTATGACCTCGCGTCACCAACCGCGACCGGCACCATGAAGCTGTCTTTCTTGAATGATGGCGACATTGCTTTGGTTGAGATCACCAACGCGGGCGGCGGAAGCGAGAGCTTCCAGGCCGGCGGCATCCTTGCGTCGAGCTTTCCACCGGCCGGGGATCGGCTTGCCGTAGGCGGGTTTGGAACCGGGACCTTCGACAACTGGTCCGCTTCCATTCAGCCCTATTCGATTGCCAATCTCGCCGCTGGCCAGACTGCCACCATGCAATTGGCCGGGATGCAGCCGGGCGAAACGGCAATCTTCGCTTACTCGCGTACGGGTCCAGGCCCGACCTTGACGCCCTACGGTTGGGTCGACATGAGCCTGCCGATTCGCACGGTCGGCGGTGGAATCGCGGGAGCCGATGGCGTGGCGCGATTTGATGTCTTCGTTCCTGCGATCGCGTCTGGCCTGACGATCTACTCGCAGGCCCTCAACGTCAGGACGACCGAGCTTTCCAACTCGGTCGCCATGGTCGTGCAGTAATCACTGCGCGTGAATGCAGGGTGCGGCCTAGCTTCGTGCGGGCGCGCCCTGCAGCACCGGCGGAATGCCGACGCCGTAGCGTTCAAAGCCGTGCTTGATGAGTTCGTTCTCAAGCAAGATGTTGCGGCCATCCAGGATCAGGCGACGCTTCATGATCTGGCCGAGACGGGCGAAATCCGGGTTGCGGTATTCGTTCCATTCGGTGCAGACGATCACCACATCGGTGCCATCGGCGACCTCGTACATGTCCTCCATGTAGGCGTCGATGTTGTCGCCAATCTCTTCTTGGCCGGTGCCGAGGGCTTCCGGGTCGCAAGCCTTGATCGTGGCGCCGCGTGCCTTCAGCTCGCGCGCAATCGTGATCGAAGGGGCCTCCCGCATGTCGTCGGTGCGTGGCTTGAACGCCAAGCCCCACAAGCCCACCGTGATGCCGCTGAGGTCTTTGCCGAACAGCTCGTCCATGCGCTCGACCATCAACATCTTCTGGTGCGCGTTGACCCGCTCGACGGCTTCCAGAATTTGGAACTCGTAGCCGTATTCCTTGGCCGTGTGCATGATCGCTTTCACGTCCTTCGGGAAACAGGAGCCGCCGTAGCCGATGCCGGAATACAGGAAGGGCTTTCCAATCCGTGCATCGGAACCAATGCCGCGTCGCACGTTGGAGACATCGGCATTGACTTTGTCGCAGATGCGCGCGACCTCGTTCATGAACGAGATGCGCGTGGCCAACATGGCGTTGGCCGCGTACTTGGTCATCTCGGCCGAAACCGGATCCATGTGCAGGATGGGGGCACCGTTGCGCACAAAGGGTGCGTACAGCTCGTCCATCAAGCCAAAGTCTTCGTCATTCTCGGCGCCGATGACCACGCGGTCTGGCTTCATGAAGTCGTCGATTGCTGCGCCTTCTTTCAAGAACTCAGGGTTCGAGCAAACCGAGATCGGGTACTCGGACTGTTCGTTAGCCAGCGACTTGACCCGCGCAGCCGTTCCCACCGGCACGGTCGACTTGTCCACGATCAGCTTGGGGCCGTTGGCAGCCTTGCCGATGGCGCTTGCCACGGCGTAGACCGCCGACAGATCGGCGGCGCCGTCCGCGCCCGGGGGCGTACCGACAGCAATAAAGACCACGCGCGCGTCCGCGACGGCATCGGGCAGCGACGTCGAGAACTGCAAGCGTCCATGCTTGAAGTTGGACGACACGAGCTCGGTCAGACCGGGTTCGTAGATCGGGATGATGCCTGCTTTGAGGCGATTGATCTTGTCTTCATCAATGTCGACGCAGGTGACTTGGTTGCCCATTTCGGCAAAACAAGTACCCGCAACGAGGCCGACATATCCGGTTCCGATGACAGCGATGCGCATCTATTTTCTTAGGTCTCGAGGGGACGAATCCAGGATTGTAGCCGAGCCGACAGGGTTTTCGGCGTGCTTCGCGTGGACCTAGTCTTTGTCCAGCGCGTCGACATACCCTGTGTCCTGCAGTCCTTTTTCAACGTTATCCGGGAGCTTCTCCATGAGCGGAGCCTGCTTGCCTGCTTGCGCCGCTTGCTGCATGGCAGCTTGCGCACGAGCGAACAAGTCATTGCCCACAAGTTCAGTTATCGGCGAGGTTTCGCGCGGATCTTGAGCGAGGTCATAGGCCCGGAAATAGGCCGGAACGCCGTTCGGGGCGTTCTTGGTCGGACGAAATCCAAGTTCCCAGATTCCCTTGAAGCTGCCGTATCTCCAGGCCTGACTATCGGTGGGTTCGCCCGGATGGATGAGGTCCATGAGGACCTCATGACCGCTGCCGTCTTGTTCCCAGAGACCGCGCGCGCTCTGCCCCGTGACCCCTTGCCAAGCCGGTAAGCCGGCCAAGTCGAGCAAGGTCGGGCCCACGTCATAGAGGGCGACGCTGCCCCTCACGCGCTTGCCGGCCGGCGCGCTTGGAGCCTTCACCACAAAGGGCACATGCACGACCTCCTCAAACAGCGTGCGGTGGTGGAACATGTGGGTTTCACCTTCGTGCTCTTCGCCGAAGTGATCGCCATGGTCACTGACGATGGCGACGATGGTGTTATCAGCGATACCGAGTTCTTCGAGCTTGGCGTAGACCTCGGCAATCGCGTCGTCGACGGCGCGAATCTCGGCGTCATACAGCGCCTTGACCCGAGCGAGTTGTTCTGGGCTGTAGACCTTCGGCTCGGCGTCTCCGTGCGCAGGGGTGAAGTTCTCGCCGAGCACCTTGTCGGCTTCGGCGTAATCGGGCAGGAAGCGTTTGGCGTCGGCCTCTTCGGGCACATAGTTGTAATGCACATCCCAGTAGTGCAAGAACAGGAAGAAGGGCTGGTCGGCCTCGCGCGTTTCGAGCAGATGGATGGCGCGTTCATTGACGCGTGGCGCATTGGCGTAGGTCGCGTCCGCGAGACCATGCACTTCCATCATGCGCTGCATGCGCGGATTGGTGATGATCGTGCTGTTCTCCGTGTTGCCCAGGTATTCCTCGGCCGGGATGTACTGATCAAATTCGTCGCCGCTACTGCCTTGGTAACCATAGGCGGGGTGCAGGAAGGGCGCAGACCAGACGCCATAGGTCGCGTAACCGGCTTGCTTGAACTGACCGGCAAGGCGCACTTCGTCCTTCTCGCGGCTCAACATCTGCCGGCCCAAGCGCACGCCGTGTTCGCGGGGCGGTTGCGCACTGAACAAGGAAAGGTGGCTGGGCAAAGTCCACGACGACGCCGCGCTGGCGTTCTCGAACAACACGCCCTCGGCGGCAAGGCGAGCCATGAATGGCGTGGTGGATTCGCTCGGCACGAACTCCGGCTCATAACCATACGGCGTGCAGTGATCGGCTCGTAATGAGTCGATCGAAATCAGCAGGACGTTGGGCTTTTCAGCGCCAGCGAGGCCAGAATTCGATTCACTCGTGTCACCGTTACCGCAGCCGGCAATCAGCCCCACGACGGGCAGGAAGAACCACTTGGAGTTCATGGCGGAAGTCTACCCGCGAGCGGGCGACTCCTTAGGAACGCGGCTCGGCTTCGAACGTTCCGGAATCTTCTGCCAAGGGGCCTCCAAGCCGCCAGCCGATCAGAATGCAGATCGGTCCGATGAGGTGCAGCAGCAAGCGCTCCGGGATGCCCTTTTCGCGCAACAGCGGCAAATACCAGGGAGTCACCAGCAAGATCAAGAAGTACAAGCAGACGCCGCCGACGGCGAGCATGGCCAGCCAGCGTCGATCCGTGTCACGCAGCTCGCGCGGTCGCCACGGCAGCGCGACGAGCAACAAGAACCAAAGTAATCCCCAGCTGCGCCAATCCAGGAACTCGCCAGTGAAGTAACCGGGTAGGTCATCCATCCGCGCGGGCGGGTTCGCGAGGAGATCATCGGCCTGGCCGACGAGTGCTTTCGGTGAGCGCTCGACGAGTTCGGCTCCGCCACCGAGGAAGTGCTTGATGCGCTCGACGGTGAAGTGCTCGGTGTAGTTCTCGTCGATGGCGGGCAGCTTGCTGCGCAATCGGAGCCAAGGCAAGATCGCGCCGAAGCCAACCGCGAGCGCGCTCAGGCTGCCGATCGCTGCGCGTCTGCCTTTGCCGATCGGCAGGACGGCACCAGACAGCACGACGGCCAAGACAAAACATCCGAACAGGGCCAAGCCTTCGTTCTTCATCATCACGGCGCCAGCCAGGCACAGTCCGCCCAGCAACTGCAAGCGCGGGACTTCTTGGCGTCGTCCATGCAGGAGCAAAGCACAGGCAGCGGTGAGCAGCGCAGCAACCGGCAAATCAGCGCCAGCGCCGAGGGTGAGTTCGTTGCCCAGGCCGGCGTTGCCGAAATCAGCCCAGCCATTCTTAGTGAAGTTGCGCTGATACAGGATCGGCGTCGCGGCGGCGACCAAAGCGCCGGCACGCGCGGCGCGGCGACCGATCGGGCGCAGGCCGAAGAACACCGCGGCCGGTAGACACATGGCCCAGAATGCCAACGGGAGCTGAATCCAGCGCTCGTGCCAACCGCGGCCGAGCACCGCGACCAAGGCTTCGAGGATCGGAATGCCCAGCGGATAGTTCGGGTGCGTGACGATGCGGCCAAATCGCCTGAGCTCGCCGTTCTCGTCGACCAAGCCGGTCAGAGCTTCGTCAAACGGAGTGCCCACCTCGGAGAGAATTTTTCCCTTGTAGGCGAAATGCAGCAGCGGGTCGAACTCGTTGATGGGCAGGGCAAAGCTGGCCAAGACCGAGCCCAAGCCAAGCGCGAAGACCAGGGCGGCGATTGGGGTTGCGTACCCTGTTCTTGCTTCGGCGGCGGCTTCGGCCGTCATCGCCAAGGCGACTCCGCGGCGGAGCGTCTGCAGAATCGCGAAGACGCCGAATGCCATGAGCGAAATGGCCACGACCAGGAAGGGCAGACCGACCGCCAAGACTGCAGTGCCCAAGGTGACTACCGCCGCACTGCCGACCAAAAAGGCCAAGGCGAAGCTTTCCCATCGACTGCGCGGGATCGTCGAGCTTGGGGGAAGCAGTGCTCCACCAATTGCCAGAAGGCTGAGCACGACGAAGAGGCTGGCGAGGAAAGCAATCACGGCTGCTGCGGCCCCGCCAACGCCTGTTCGACCGTCATGGTCTCCCAATCTTGAACGCGGAAGTCGGCGTTCATCGAGAAGAAGCTGACCCACTGCACATCATGTTCCGCGATTGCGGCGCGTTCTTCTTCGTTCAAGGTGCGCACCGGTCCAACTTGGGTCACCCCTGAAAACTCGCGAGGCGAGGGTTCCCAGCGCTGCTGACCCTTGCCCGGGAAATCGCCGCCGCGCGCACCCATATCGAGTACCCACTGCCGGAACT
This sequence comes from Planctomycetota bacterium, assembly GCA_040264055.1. Taxonomy (GTDB): domain Bacteria; phylum Planctomycetota; class UBA1135; order UBA1135; family UBA1135. The sequence continues at coordinate 52,816 of JBDQJC010000003.1, read as the reverse complement.
GCACGCTGGTGCCTGAAGCGCCGAAGGAGTCTTGCAGGTAGAGCCGTCGCGGGAAGATCAAGTTATTGAGGTGCAAGAACCAGCGCGCACGCCCGGAAATGGTGCCGGGGCGCACCGCCATGACCAGAAGGATGCCGTCCTCGGCGGGGATGCGTTCGCGCAGGTGCGCGGCATAGGCGAGGAGGTCGGGGTCGAGCCAGGGCGGGCCTAGCGGCGCGCCATAAGCCAGCAGTTGCAAGCCGGCGGCGTCGGCAGCCAATCCATCGGCCTGTCCGGTCAGGTCGAAAACCAGATGGCCATCCATCTTGCTGGCGAGCGAGCGAAAATCGAGCGAAGCGTAGCGTTCGTCCTCGTCGTAGATCAGCAAGGCCTGGGCTCCGATCGCTGCGGAATTCAAATCGGCAGGGAACTGAGTGCCCAAGGGCAGAAGACTGTCGAGATTCGTGTGCTGGCTGAGCACGCGTAGCACGACTCCCTGATCCGCGAGCATATGCAGCAGGCGAACCGATTGGCTATCTGCTGTGGGGGTGGCATCGCCGAGCCCGCAGACAGCCAAGATCTTGCCGCGTGGCTGCCGCCAAGTTTGCAGGAGATAGGGGGCGAGGTTCTCGGCCTCGTTCTCGATGCGCGGGTAGAGCGAGCGGTCGGCGGCGAAGCCGACCGACGCGGAACGCAACAAAATCGTCGCCAAACACAGCAACGGCAGCACGGCTGCGACGGTGTGAATCCCCAGCAGTGCTCGCTTCCAGCCCGTCGGGCGCGCCTCGTCCATGCGACTAGGGTAGCCTGGGCCGCGCATGGACTCCACGGCTCCCGTCACGCCGCGCTTTCTGCTGGTCTGCCTTGGCCTCGGCGCCTTGCCGGCCTTGGCTGCTCTGCTGCTCGCGCCCGAGTTGCTGCAGTTCTGGGATGTGCCCTTGACTGCCGGGGTACTGGTGGGTGGCGTCTTGCTCGCGGGACGTGCTCAAGCGGATCGAATTGGCGAGTTGCCTTTGGCGTTGCCGCTGGCCCTGTTGATTGGAGTCGCGCTGCCAGCTTCGTTGCATCTGCGCCATGAAGTTCCAGCGAGCAACGACGAGCGCGCCTACTTGTATCAGGCGGAACTCTTCGCAGAAGGCCGGCTTGCGGAGCCACTGCAAACCAACGAGTTGGTCGATTTCACGCTGCGTCGGCGTCAAGTCCACGAAGACCGCGGCCGCGACCGTGACGGCGACGGGCAGCCGGATCGGGGCACGCGCTACTCGAAGTACCCGCCGGGTACATCCGCGTTGCTGACACCTGGAGTCTGGCTAGGCTGGCCACCCTTGATGGTGGTGCTGGCTTCGCTGGCGAACATCCTGCTGACCACGGCTTTGGCGCGGCAGTACGGACTCGCGCGACCTGCGATGGCGGGGCTCCTGCTTGCGGTCTCTCCCTTCTTCCTGCTCGTGCAGTCGAGTTTTCAATCCGAAGTGGCGAGTCTGCCCTTCGCCTTGGCGGCGTGGTGGGCTCTGCTCAAGGTGCGAGCGGGCAGCAAGTCCTTTGCAATTCTGGTGGGCCTGTGTTGCGGTGCCATCTTCCTCAGCCGGCCCCTGACGGGAGTCGTGGCTGCGCTTGCCTGTGCGATTGGACTCGCGTCCGTAACCGGAGGGCTCGCGGTGCGTACGCGCGCTTTGTCGCTGGCAACGCTTGGCGGTCTGCCGATGCTTGCTCTGGCTTTGCTCTACAACTTCGCACAAACCGGTGAGCTTTGGCTGACCCCGTATCACGCCTACGCGCAGGCCTTCGGGCCTTGGCAAGATGCCGCGCTACCGGCAGCCGAGCGGGTCACGATCGATGTTTATGGACAGGGCGATCTGTTCGCTGGCTTGGGGCGTCAAGCCGCACGCTGGTCGGTTGGCCTGGGCATGCTCGGCGCAGCCTTGCTTGGTTTCGCCGGCTTGTGGCGCTTGCGCGGCAAGGACGGTGGCGCGGCCTTGGCGTTTGCGGTGCTTCTGCCACTTGCGTATGCCTTGCATTGGTACCCCGGCCATTGGGCCTATTTGGGTCCTCTCTACGGCTACGAGTCGCTCGGACTCGTGTTGATTGGTTGGCTGGCCTTGCTTGCTCAGGCGCCGCCGCGATGGGGCCGCAACTTGACTCTAGCTTTGGCCTCTTGGGGCGCGATCGTGATGCTGCCGCGAGTTGCTGCGATCGATGAGCAGGTCCAGATGCGCTCGGCGCCCGAACGCGTTGCCGCGCAAATGCAAGCGCCGGCGGTCCTGTTGCTGCCGTATGTCGCGGTTCCTGCGATGCACGAGTTCGGCATGAAGCATTGGACGCCGTCGCGCATTCCTTCGAATGAGCCAATTGCGATCGTGCGCGAGTTAGCGCGGCCCGATCACACGCGACGCAGCCTGGACGCGTTGGGTCTTCGCGGGCGACCCATCTTTCGACTCTCGCCGCGCACGTCTGCGCGCGAAGGGGAAGCGGACTATGAAGCCTTGCCCGCGCCCGACCTGGAAGCTGACGGCTAGGCTTACCAGCCGTGGCGGTTTTCGCCGGCGAACAGCTCGATTTCGCGTGATTCCCCGTCAACGGTGAATCGATATTTGCCGGGTGGAAGGACCAGCCAACTCAACTCGCCGTTCGCTGGAATGCGCCGCATCGGCAGAGAGCCGGCAATGTCGAGGCGCTCGGATTGCAGCGCAAAGTGCGCCGGCAAATTCCATAAATTGAGCCGCGCGACCGACAGTCGCCACTCGGATTCGCCTTCGGGGGTGGGCGCAAGCAGCATGCTGTCGAGTTCCCAGGCGTCAAGACGCGGAAGCCCCAATGGGTAGGCGCGCATCAAGATGGGCAACTCGGGAAGGCCTTCCAGCTCGACCCAGCCGTCTTCATCGCTGAAGGAAACCCAAGGCACTTCGTAGCGCGAAGGTTCGACGCCGGGTTCAATGAAGGGCCGCACACTGCTGCGAACTTCGACAGGACGGCGCGCGATGACTTGAATTCCTGGAAGGCCGAGGCCGGTGCTTCCGAGGAGCTGGACGTCGTGTTGCACCAAACGCTCGGGCATCAGCTCAGGGATTTGCGGCTGGATGCGCGGTTCAAACTGCAAGCTGCCGACCTCGGCGGCGTCGATCGGGCCCATGGTGATCAACTCGTGGCCAGGCGCGTAGGCCTGGAAGCGCAGCGGGCCACCGAGCGTGCGTTGCAGGCGCACTTGGCCCTGAGCATCGGCGTAGTCGATCGCCATTTCCGGTTCGAGCAGGACGACCACTGCGCCTTCGGCCGGGCTGCCATCGGCTCGCCTCAGCTCGATCAAGACTTCATCCGGCCGAGGAATGGGGGTCAGCCCCAAGAGCTCTTCAAATTGGTTGGCTTCCACCTGGAAATCAGGGCGGAAGACCAGATGCCCAAGCGCGAGCGCCGCCAGTACAGCAACCGGCAGTGCCAGCCAGACGGCGAGGCGCTTTGCGAACATCGTTCAGAGACTAACGTTTCTGCTTCGACTCTCGCAGGCGATGTTTCCGATGGATCGTCTCGCCAGGAAGGAGAGAGAAGGCATCCGTGCGCAACCGGAAGTTGCCGCTGCGCAGGTCGAGGCGCCAATTCCCGGCCGGAAGGGGAGGGAAGACAAAGCGACCATCGCGGTCGATTGTCGTGCGAATGCGCCGCACACCATCGAGTTCGGAAGCTGGAATGGCGGTCGCGACTCCGTTGCGCAAGGCGATCTCCTTTTCCCCACGCAAGCCGACCACGGAGCCGGCCAGGCGAGCGGTTTGCACGAAGAAGTCATGCCGGATGCGTTTTCCGGCTTCGGCGGCGATCTGCATGCGTGCCAGGCCCTGCGGTCCGTCCTGTGCAGTGATGCCGCCGACGCCTCCGACATCGGCCGAGCTAGGTGGTGCAAGCACGAGCCAGTAATCGAACTCGGACAAGCCCGCAAAGCGATACTCGCCCTGCGCATCGGTATGTGTCGAGCGCATATTGTCGACCACGAACTGGCGCTCGCGTTCTGTCTCCGATCCTTCGTAACCGGCCGGAATCAGGAACACGCGATAGTCCGCGGCAGGCGAACCATCGAGCACGACTGCGCCGTGGATTTCACCGAACTCCGTGGCCGTTATCGGCAGCACGAGTTCGGTCCATTGACCTTCGAGGACTTGAACCTCTTGCTGTTCGCTTAGGTGCGGGCCCTGACGTCGCCCCCAGCCCCCGGCGAGTCCGCCGACATCTGCATAGAGATCCACTTCGAACAGGCCGGGCGGCAAATCGCTGATCTCAAAGAAGCCGTCCGGGCCGACGAGTGTAGGGAAGACGCGGCCGTCTTCGGCGACGGCGATGACTTGCAAGCGTCGAAACGCGCTGCGGTCGCCGCGCACTTCACCGCGAATGCCGCAACGGTGCAGGAGTCGCAGGTCTTCCTCCCAGTGCGTGTTGACGACCGAGAAAGGTACACCGATTCCCGGTGAATGCCCCGCGAGCATGGCCTCGAGGTGATAGTCGCCTGGCGAAACACCGACAAAGGAGAACCGGCCATCGGGGCCAGCAGTGACAGCGCGCACGATGTCACCACTTGCTGCGGCGAGTCCAGCGCTTAAGCCTCCGCTGCTCTCACCGCTACCGTCGCGCCGTAAGTGCACGCGTGCTCCGCGTGCGCGCTGACCGTCTGCAGTGCTGACGGTGCCCGTGACCTGCAAGCCCGCTTCGAGTTGCAGCACGATTTCCTTGGCGAGCGCGGCCGGCGCGAGTTCGCCGCGTTGAGCAAACTGAATGGAACGTGAAGTTGCCGGCTGATGGGTATCCGTCCAGGCAATCACGCGGAACCGACTGTCACGCACCAGGCCCGGGTCAACTTCGAGCGTGAAACGACCGTCGGCGCCTGTTTCGGTTTCGACCAAGGCATCCAGCTGCCACGGTGCGACGCGGGCGACGCGTTGCCGCGACTGCTCAAACAGCCCGACGCTCGCACCGGCGACCGGGGCTTGGTCGGCATCGAGCACTTGGCCAAACAAGGCACCGACCGGAGCGAGTTGCAACTCAAGTTCGGTGTCGCGCTCTTTGTTTCCAACCTTCTTGCGTAAGACCGCCCAACCGCTTGCGCTGACGCGCAACACGATTTCGGTCGCGTCATCGGGAAGGTCGAGTTGGAAGGTGCCCGCGGCATCACTGGTGACGATGGCAAGGCCGATCGGAGACCAACGCGCTTCGATGCGAACCTCGGGGAGGCGCGCACCGTCCGGACCGACCACGAAGCCGCGCAGCGGGCGAGACGGGGCCAGCACGATTTCCAAAAGCTCGGACTGTTCGCCAGCGAGTAATTCGGCAGACGCCGAGTAGTCGCGTACGAAGCCGGGCGAATGCGCGGCGACGCGCAAAGATCCGGGCGGGAGATCGTCGATTCGAAAACTGCCGTCACTGCCGGTCTTCGTGACCGCGCCCGGAATCGGGAACAGGTCGGTTTCCAGCCACCGTGAAAGTTTGGGACCATCGGCGGCGCTGTAAACCTCGACCTCAGCGGCGACGATCGGTAACCCCGCTTCGGAAAGCACGACACCGCGGAGGCCAGTGCCTTCTTCCAAACGAAGTTCGCCGAGCGCACGCGTGCGCCCGGGCGGAGAGCCTAGATCGGCGAGTTCGAGCGCCGGGTAGGGCTCAAGTTCAAAGCGCAAGACCCAACGCAATGGATCGCCTGGGCTTTCCGGAACGGCGAACTCACCGCGCTGATTGGTGCGCACTTCGCGTTCCGAAGCCGGTCGGCGGCTGAGGTCCTGCGCGTCGTAGCCACGAATGCGGCCGGCGAATCCTAAGGCGTGCACGCGCGCATTCACGGCGGGGCGTCCATCGGGGTGGAGCAAGCGGCCGGTGAATGCCGGGATGCCGAGTTCGACTTCGCGAGCCGCCTGGGAAGAACGGATGGTTTCAGTCGTGTTCTCGACGCTCGCTTCCCGCCGTGCAGCCGCTTCAGCTTCGCCCTTGCCGCTTTCGACACTCGCCTCGCGACCTTGCTCGCCACGCGCGAGCGGGTCTTCCCATGCAGGGCTAGGAGCGCCGCCTGGGTCGAGCAACACCCACACCACCCCGGCCAGCAGCGCAAGGCCAAGGGCGAGAGCGGCGAGGTGGAGTGGTTTCAAGGGAGGGAGCGGCTAGGCTTGCACGTTGACGCGGATGGAGGCCATAAGCTGCGGGTCTCCGCGCTCCAGCATGGTTTCGCAGAGCGTGCGCAAGCTCGGTTTCAGTTCGACCGAACGTTGCATGCCATTCCAATCAAGCTGCAACGGCAGCGACGCGTCCACCTGGCTTGCTTGCAGCAACACGGCAAGCTGCTCGCGGTTCTGCGAGCGCAACTTGAGTTGGTTGCCGACGAGCTTTGCATCGATGCGTTGTTTCTTGCCCGGCGCGTCGACCTGCAGCCAATAGTGGTGGCGCACGACCGGATCGGTCAGCTCCCAGTGCAGTTCGCTTGGCAGGCTCCGCCGTGTGTAGGGGTAGAGCTCGCGGATGAAGTCGCGGTCGGGCAGGCCGCCGTGGCCATTGCCTTCGATCCACTTCATCTCGACCGGGTAAGCGCCCGGGTGCGCTTCTTGCAGCGCCTTGTACTTCAAGGCGAAGGCCTGGCAGCGCTCAGCGCGGCCATAGGCATTGTCCTTCGAACCAATCATGTAGGTGAAGCGCAGCGTGTGCAGGCCGGTCGCGACACTTTCGCCATCGGATGGCGCGGCGGCCGAGGCGTGCACCGCGGCAAAGCGATCCGGGATCTTTGGACCGATCGAGAATGCGCCGTATCCACCATGGCTATAGCCGATGGCGTAGACTTTGTCGGAATCCACATCGCTGTACAGCAGGTGCTGATTGATCAGTTTCTCGATCAGCGGGTAGACGTAGTTGTCGTAGAAGCCGTTCCAGGTGTTGTTCGGCGCGCGCAGTGCGATGTACTTGTAGCCGCCGGGCAGGTCGAGCTGATCTTTGTAGTAGATCTGCATATGCTTCCACTGCGAGTCGTTGAACTCTTGCGTGGTGCCGCCGCCGCCGTGCATCGCAATGACCAGCGGCCAACCGTTGGCGGGGCGTTCGCCGACCGTCTTGATGGTGTAGGGCGACTCATGGCCGCCGTGGCGCACGCGGTTGGCGCGAAAGTCTTCGAGGGTGTCGGCGTGAATTGCGGCATCGCGGTAGGCCTCCCAGACTTGGCGTTTCAGGCTGGCGACGCGTTCCGGGTCGGCCAGGGAAGCGGCGAGCGCGTGGTCGAGTGCGCTGAAATCGATGGCCGCGCGTTCTGTGTCGCTGGCGTTGAACCACTGCAGTGCGGTTGCGCGTAGATTGCCAACTGCGGCGCGTGCTTGACTGTCTTCCAGCCGCAGATTCAGAGTTTGACGGGCTTCATTTCCAGCCCGCACTTCGTAGAGCCAGTTCTTGCCGTCATGCTGCAGCTCGAGCATCCACTCGCTGGATGCGGGCACGGTCGCGATCAGGAAGTCGTTGGCGTCCTTCGATTCGTCGCGCGTCGCACCGGAGAAGATGACTTCGCGGGTGGCTGGGTCGCGGACGCTCAGTTGAGCGATGACGCGCTCGCCCTGCGGATTGCGTACGGCGAAGAGGAGGTCGACCTGACCGCCATGAGCTTCGTCGGTTTCCGCGGGGCCATCCGGCTGCGCATCGGGCGGAAGGTAGCGGTGGGTGACATCCACTGCGGGAACCGTGGTCAGCCGCGGTGCCCAAACCATCAGCATGGTCTCGCCGGTGGGTTCCCAGTTGGCGGCCCAAACGCCAAACTCGCGCGAACCGGGAGTCGCCTTGGCTGCGTCGCCCGCAAACCAACCGCGGTCCAGGCCGTTGGCATCTGGCTCGGCGGCGCCGACGAAGTGCCACCCGTCTTGATCCCAGATTTCGACCCAGGTGTGGTTGCCGCGACTGTCGAACCAGTTCGCAGTGCCAGCCAGACGCGCCGGCACGCCCACCGCGCGGCAAGCATCGGCAAGCAAGATCGACAGGCCAGTACAGGAAGCCAAGCCGATTTCCATCGACTCCGATGGCGCCTGATCTGGCTTGTTGCGCTTGGTCGAGTACTTCACCCCAAGCTCGCCAAAGATGTGCGCATTCAAGCGCATCGTTGCCTCGGTGGTCGACTCGGCATCGGCGACCAGCTCTGCGAAGCGCTTGCGGAAGTCCGGGCGCCAAGCCTCACGGTCTTCGTTGACCTGGGCGTACGGCAGCACGGCATTGCGCCAGATCTCAACCGGCACTTGCTTGGCCCAAGGCGTCGCTTCACGCGCTTCCAGCGCCAGCTGCAAGTTCTCGACCAGGAATTCCGCCTTCAACGAGCGCAAATCCGATTCGGGCATGTGCTGAATCAGCCATTGCATATCGGCGCGGGCTTCGTCGGGAGCGATGCTCACCGCCACGATCAGCTCACGTGCATTCGAGCCGGCTCGCTGGAGCGCCTTCTCGAAGTCGTCACCGTAGGGTGTGATCTGGGCCGAAGCCGCGGTTGCGGGGGCCACAAGAGCGCTGCACGTGAGTGCGAGCGCGGAAAGCCAGGGTTGGAGGGCGGGAAGCATCGGCGATTCCTAGAATACGCGGCTCATGCGTCTCTCCCAGCAGCTGTTCGTGACCCTGCGCGAAGAACCGGCCGATGCCGAGGTTCGCTCGCACGCGTTGATGTCCCGGGCTGGCTTCGTGCAGAAGCTCGCCGCCGGCATCTACGTCTATGGGCCGATGATGTGGCGCGTGCTGCGCCGTGTCGAAGAAATCGTGCGCGATGAGCACGACAAGGCCGGCTGCCAGGAAATGCTGATGCCGGCGCTGCAGCCGCGCGAGCTGTGGGAAGAATCGGGCCGCTGGGAAAGGTATGTGAACGACGGCATCCTATTCAACTTCCGCGACCGCAAGAACTCGGAGGTTTGTCTGGGGCCGACGCACGAAGAAGTGATCACGACTTATGTGAAGCGGATCGTGCAATCGCACAAACAGTTGCCGGCGATTCTGTACCAGATTCAGACCAAGTTTCGCGACGAGATTCGTCCGCGCTTTGGGTTGATGCGCGGGCGTGAGTTCATCATGAAGGATGCGTATTCCTTCGACTGCACCGCCGAAGCGATGGCCGAGTCGTATCAGAAGATGCGCACGGTTTACCGCAACATCTTCACGCGTTGTGGGCTGCGTTTCACTCCGGTCGAAGCGGATTCGGGTGCGATTGGTGGTTCGGGTTCGGAGGAGTTCATGGTCGACGCCGACACTGGCGAAGACGCGATCGCGGTTTGCCGTACGACGGGATATGCAGCGAATACGGAAAAAGCTGTGTCGCAGATTCCTGCGCCGCCTGAGCCAGCCGAAGAACTGGCGATGCACAAAGAGCCGACGCCCGGGGCCAAGAGCTGCGATGCCTTGTGTGAGATGTTCCCCGACTTGCCGCTGCAGCGCATGTTGAAGACGGTGCTGTACAAGGCGACGATTGGCGAGGACGAGAAGATCGTTGCGGTGATGTGCCGTGGCGACCGTGAACTGAACGAAGTCAAGTTGTTGAATCACTTGGATGCTGTGGCCATCGAGATGGCCGACGAAGCGACCGTCAAGCGTGTAACCGGCGCGGATGTCGGCTTCGCTGGCCCGATCGGCTTGTCCGATGATGTGCGCTTGCTTGCAGATCGCTCGATCGAAGGTGTCAACGGCTTCCTGTGTGGTGGCAACGAAACCGATATGCACTACCTCGATGTGTGGTTTGGCCGCGATTTACCACAGCCCGAAACCGTCGACTTTGGTGTGGTGCAAGCCGGCGATTCGACGATCGATGGCAAAGGCGAGATCGAGATCACGCGCGGCATTGAAGTGGGTCACATCTTCCAGTTGGGTACTAAGTACTCCGAGGCGATGGGGGCGAACTACAACGACGAAGACCAGAAGCGCCAGCCGATTTGGATGGGCTGTTATGGGATTGGTGTGTCGCGCGTGGCCGCGTCGGCGATCGAGCAGAATCACGACGACAGCGGCATGATCTGGCCGCTGCCGATTGCGCCGTATGCGGTGCACATCGTGCAAATGAAGGCAGGCGTCGAAGAACAAGATGCGCTTGGTCTTGAGCTGCAGACCACGCTCGAAGCCGAAGGCATCGACGTGCTGTGGGACGATCGCCCGAAGGTCGGACCCGGCGCCAAGTTCAAGGATGCCGATCTGATCGGCATCCCACTGCGCATCGTGGTCGGCCGCGACGCCGGCGAACGCAAAGTCGAATGGAGCGTGCGCGGTGTCGATGGCGACCGCGAAACGATCACTGCGGAAGAGGCGCTCGATCGCGTGCGCGCTGCGGTGAAGGAGTCGGGTCGATGAGCCGAACGCTGCTGTTTTTCGCATTGAGCCTTGCAGCGTGCGGGGATCCGAGTCTGGATCCATTCGCGGCGCAGCGCGATGCGGAAGACCGGGCAGTTCAGGCAAGCGTCCAAGCTGAGTATGAGGCTGAGCAGGCGCGGTTGGCGGCCGAACGTGAGGCAGCGGAAGAAGCTGCACGGATTACAGCAATGGTCGATGGGGAGCCGACTCCCACTGCGGAAGACCTGATTCCCTGGAAGCGACTCGATACCCCGGCCACCGCCGAGATCACCGTCGATTGGACCGAGGCCGCCGACTACGACGGCCAAACCATCGCCGTCGAAGGCACGATCGTCGACACGCACAACAGCGGCAAAGCCTGCTTCCTGAACTTCAGTAAGGAATGGCAAGGCACTTTCTACCTTGCGGTGCTCGGCTCCAACATGGACGACTACCCCGAATCGCCCGAGCGCTATTTCCTGAACAAGAAAGTCCGCGCCGTCGGCAAAGTCGCCATGTACCGCGGCCGCCCCCAGATCGTCATTGAATCGCCGCTGCACATCACCGTGCTCGGCGAGTAGCTCGGCGCAAACGACAATACGGCTAGGTCTCGGTCGCTGACTGCTGGCTGGTCGCTCCTTGGAACAGATGGCACGATGGGAGCGATGCTCGCCATCCTCCCCCTGCTGCTGGCGCAGAATGCTGCGCCCGATCTGACCAATCGATTTGATGTGCCTGCGGGCGTGCAGGTCACGCTTTGGGCGCAATCGCCTCAGCTTTACAACCCGACTGCGATCGACGTCGATGGCGAAGGGCGGCTGTGGGTGGCCGAGGCCGTCAACTATCGGCAGTGGAATGGGCGCAACCCAGGCCGTCACCATGAGGCGGGTGACCGCATCGTCGTTGTGGTTGACACCGATGCCGATGGCGTCGCCGATAGCAGCACGGTGTTCGCGCAAGATCCTGACCTGACCGCACCGCTGGGCATCGCGGTCATTGGCAACGAGGTCTACGTCAGCTGTTCGCCGCACCTGTTCGTCTACCGCGATACCGACGGCGACTTAAAGGCCGATGAGCGCGAGATCTTCCTGACCGGTTGGGGCGGTCACGATCACGACCATGGCTTCCACAGCGTGATTTCCGCACCGGGCGGCGGGCTGATGTGGGCGGCCGGCAATGCCGGCCCGCACCTGGTTACCGGCAGCGACGGCTGGAAGCTGCGCAGCGGATCGCAATACAACGGCGGCGGTGCCACCAACCCCGGCAACCGCGCCGGCCTGAAGTCGGATGACGGCATGGTTTGGACCGGCGGGCTGGTCGGCCGCGTCGGCGATGACGGCGCCAACCTGCGCGTGCTCGCGCACAACTTCCGCAACATCTATGAGGTCGCGGCCGATTCCTTCGGTGAGTTCTACACCGCTGACAACGACGACGATGGCAACCAAGCCTGCCGCACCGTCGCGATGATCGAAGGCGGCGACTACGGCTACTTCGGCCACGGCGGCGCGAGTACCTGGAACGCCGACCGCCGACCCGGCCAAGACACCTTGACTGCGCATTGGCATCAAGACGACCCCGGCGTCATGCCGCTCGGCACCGGCAATGGCGCCGGCGGGCCGACCGGCGTGGCCATCTATGAAGACACGCTGTTGCCCGGCTTGATGGGCGCGGTTCTCAACTGCGACGCCGGCCGCTCCTTGGTCTATGCGCACGTGCCCGAACAGCGCGGCGCCGAGCTGCACCTGCAACGCAACGTGCTGATCCGCCCGTCCAAAGAAAACGGCGGCGAGCGCGGCTTCTGGTTCCGGCCCAGCGATGTCGCGGTTGGCCCGGACGGTTCGATCTACGTTGCCGATTGGTATGACCCGGGCGTCGGTGGCCACGCAGCCGGCGACCGTGAAGCCTACGGACGCATCTTGCGCTTGGCCCCGCAGCTTGGCACCGCCTATGGCATGTTGAACAGCGGGCTCGATAGCCCTTCCGTCAATGTGCGCGGCACGGCCGAGCGTGCGCTGCTCGCCGATGGCGATGACATCCCGCCGGCGCTCCCCAATGACCTGCGATCCCTTGCGCGTCGCCTCTTCTTAAAGGCGCAGCGCCCCGAAGAACGAAACGAAGTGCGCGACGCGCTCGGCCACAAGGATCCACGGATACGTCGCGCCGCCTTCCGCGCGCTGGTTCAGGTCGAAGGCCCGAGCGTCGACCTCTTCGCGCGCACAGTGATCGATTTCGACCCGCGCAATCGCGCCATCGTTACGGCGGCCCTGCGCACCCTTCCCTGGGACGAGCGCGGCAAGATTCTGCTCGCGATGGCGCGCGACCCCAAGGCGATGGACTTTCTGGCCAAGCCGGCAGCCGAACGCAACAGCGCGCGTATTTTGCTTGAGTCCTTCGGACTCGCGGCCCACGGCAACGAGGAAAAGCTGTTCGCCGCGCTGATGGAAAGTGGCCTGAGCGGCGATGAGCTGTTGCCCTTTGCCTGGCGGCTCCATCCGCCTTCTTCCTTGCTTTGGCTGACGAACTACGCGCAAACCCCAGCGGCTGATTTGACTCGTCGCCGTGCCGCGATTGATGCGATCGCCTTTCAATCGACTTCGGCAGCCGCCGACGCGATGGTCGCATTGGCTCATGCCGGCCCGGAAGACACGCGCGGACATGCCGCGTGGTGGGTGCGCAGCAACACCGAGAATCGTTGGGCTGAGTTTGGCTTGAACGATCTCTTCGCGAGCGATTTCGAGAAGGCAGAACGGCTTTATGAGGGCGCGGTGCTATCGGCCGGCTCCGAGTCGATCGAGCTCGATGTTGCCGGAGTCGAGACTCTTTGGCTGGTCGTGGAAGATGGCGGCAACGGCAATAGCCATGATTGGGCGGCATTCTGCGATCCCAAGGTCACGACCACGGATGGCAAGTCGATTTCGCTAGCCGAGGCCAGTTGGATTTCTGCCGAAGCCGGGTGGGGGCAGGTGCGTAGCAATCGCGATGCGATGGGCGGCCCGATTGAATTGGACGGAGTCGTCATCGAGCACGGCATCGGCACGCACGCGCCCTCGCGCATTGCTTTCCGCTTGCCGAAGAACGCGGCGCGATTCACCTGCAAGGTTGCGCCCGAAGATAGTGGCCGGCTGCAGCCTGGCGCAGGCACTTCGCTGCGCTTCGTGATCGCGGCGGAACGTCCGGTCGACCCGGCCGAGCGCTTGGCAGCGCAGCAATCCGCGCTGTCCGGCGACACGGCAGCGCTCGACAAGCTGCTGGCTAGCACCGATGGCGCGATCTTCTTGCTCGAACAAGCTCGCATCGGCGCGCTTAGCGAAACCCTTCGCGCGAACCTGGCCTCGAGACTGCACGGCCACGCCGATTTGTCGGTGCGTGCGCTCGCCAGTGAGGTCTTCCCCCTTACCGCGGCCGATGGAAGCGCTCTTCCCGGTCTTGATCAGCTCGCCGCGCTGCAGGGGTCGCCCGAGGCCGGCCAAGGACTCTTCCGCGGCCGTGGCACCTGCGCGGTCTGTCATCGCTTCGATGGCCTCGGCGGTGCGATCGGACCGGATCTCAGCGTCATCCGCGATAAGTTCGGCACCCGTGAATTGATCGACGCCATGCTCAACCCCAGCGCGGCGATTGCCTTCGGCTACGACAGTTGGACCCTCCATCTGGAAGATGGCCGCGTGCTCGCCGGTTCGATCTTGGCAGATGGCGAGCAGGTTGTTGTGCGTGGGCTTGATGGTCAACGCACGGTGGTACCCGCGGCGCAGATCAGCTCGCGACGCAAACAGACCGTTTCGACGATGCCGCAAGCACACACACTGGGCTTGTCGGCCCAGGACCTCGCCGATCTCGCGGCGTTCCTTGATGCTGAACCGGAAGCGGAGCCGCGATTCGGTGCCGCGGTCCCCCTGTTCAATGGGAGTGATTTGAGTGGTTGGAAAACACAGCTTCCCGCCGGCGCCGACCCGTCGAAAGTCTGGTCGGTCACCGATGGTGTGCTGCACTGCGAGGGCCAACCGATCGGCTACCTCTACACCGAAGCTGAATACCAGGACTTCGAACTCACTCTCGAATGGCGTTTCGATCCGGCGGCAGGGGCAGGCAATTCGGGCGTCCTTCTGCGCGTACAAGAGCCGCACAAAGTTTGGCCCCGTTCGATCGAGGCGCAGTTGCACTCTCGCAACGCCGGCGACATCTGGAATATCGATGCGGTCAACATGGTGATCGACGCCGATCGAACCAACGGGCGTCGCACAGTGAAAATGTTACCGAGCAACGAAAAGCCGCTGGGCGAATGGAATCATTACCGAATTCGCGTGGTGGGCGGCGATCTGGAACTCGAAGTCAACGGCGAGGTGCAGAACACTGCAACTTGGGTCGAGATCATGGCGGGGCCGATTGCTTTGCAGTCGGAAGGCGCGGTCATTGAGTTTCGCAACATCGTGCTGCGGCCTGTCCTGGCCGATTAATGCCTGATCGCGGGAAGCCCGCTTCGTTTGAGGCGGGCAATCGCGATTTCTCCAGATTTCCCCCTGGTCGGCAGTCGTTTCAGGGGTGAAACCATCTTGGAGGGAAGGATGGAACCCAAGCGGTAACAACTTCCTGAGTCAGGGTTCGGCCGAATCGAGTGGTGGCGGGAAGCCGACCCTGACTTTTTCTCCATCCCCCTGGAGCCCCCGCGTATCGCGGGCAGTCGCACCGGGGAGCTTGGGCAGACCTAGAATCGCGGTCGATGCAGCGTTTCCTTCTGCCCGTCGCCTTGTTCACCGTCGCCGTGATTGGCTTGCTGTCCAGCTTGCCCGCCGGACCGAGTTCGGCTCACGCAAGCCAAGACTCCGCTGCATTCAGCGTGGCGTCGTGGAATATGGAGAACTTCTTCGATAAGTACGACGATCCCTATCGTCGTGATGAAGTGACCAAGCCGGCCTATGTGAACGAAGCGCGGCAAAGGCGCTGCGCCGCAGTGCTGCGCGAACTGAATGCCGACGTGGTCGCGATTCAAGAGGTCGAGAATCGTTTTCTGGTGCAGGAGTTTCTCGACACCTACTTGGCGGATATGGGCTACGAGTTGGTGCACCTCGAAGGCAATGACTCTCGGGGCATCGATTGTGCGCTGTTGAGTCGCGTGCCGATTCGTGCGGTGACCAGCTATCAGCACCGCCGCTTCCTCGGTGCGGATGGCATGCTGCAACACTTCCGTCGCGATCTACTGCGCGTCAGCTTGGGCGCACCCTTCAACGGCGATGTCTACGTTGTGCACCTAAAGTCGCAGTTTGGCGACGAAGCCGCCGACATCGTGCGCGAAGCCGAATCCGCCGAGATCACCCGCATCTTGGCCGAGAATGCAGCCGGCCGCAGCGACTATCGCGCCGTCGTGATTGGCGACTTCAACGAAGTGCCCGAACTGCCGACGATCACCAATTTGATCAAGGGTGGATTGGTGGACCCGATGGCCGGAACCGAGGGCTACACCTACAACAAAGAACCGTACCTCACCCGGATCGACTTCGCGCTGATGACCCCGGCGCTTGCCAAGGGTGTCAAGGCCGCACACGTGGTCAATCAGCTCGGCGATCACGACCTCGAAGCCTGCAGCGACCATTACCCGCTGCTGGTTCAGTTCTAAACGAGGACTAATTCCAGGCCGCGTGGTCGCCGGACTGGTCCTTGATCTGCCCTAGGCGCTTCGACTGCGCTTCGGCGGCGCCGAAGTGGCCAAGCACCGCGTGGGCCCGTGCGACTGGATCGAGCATCTCGAAGATGCGCTGCTTTTCTTCGATCGGCACTCCGAGCGTTAGCAGCAAAACATCACTCAAGTAAGAGACCCCGCGCGAGGGGTCGAGTTCGACCTGGTCTTCGCTCCAGGACGACAGCGCGTCGAGGAGTTGCTGGCGGAGCTCGCCGCCATCGGACGGAGCCTTCGGTTCTTCCAGCAAGTCCGCGCTGACGCAGCGGTACTTGCGCGCGCTGGGGGCTTCGGTCAGGCGCGCGCGCCCCAAGCCTTCGAGCAGGATGTTGTAACGGCCATCCTGAGCCGGCTGGGTGCTGATCAAGCGGCCTAGCCCGCCGATTTCGTAGAACGGCGGCTCTTCAAAATAGAGATCCTTCCAACCGGGTTGCAGGAGGGCGAGCGCGATCTGATCCAAGCCGGCTGCGTTCATGTCCTCGACCAACTCGACGTAACGCGGCTCAAAGACATGCAGCGGCAACACGGCGCCCGGATAGAGCAGCACGTTCGGCAGCGGAAACAGAGGGACGACGGGAGCGCTCATCGTGAGGCTTGCACAATCTGGGTGCGGAACGCGTCGAGCGCGCCGCGCACCTCATGGGGCGGAAGGGAATACACCAAATCCTCGAACAAGTAGCGGCGCATGAATTCTTCGTCGTGACCGAGCAAACGCACGGCCTCGGGAAGCAATTGGTCGCGCTGACTCCATCCCTCTACGGATGATGTGCGCAGAATCGAAGCAACTTGTTCGACCGGAAATCCTTCGCGCGCGATCCAGCCAGCAAAAACGAAGGGCAGGCCAGTCCAATCGGTCCAGGCCTCGCCGAGATCGAGGATCTGCCAGTCGGAATAACGCTGCGAAAGCTGCAATGCCCGGTCGCCGATCACCTGGACCGCGTCATAGCTCGCGCCACTGAGTGCAAATTCGGGGTCGACCTCGGCGCACAACGGAGTCGCGTGGTGAACTTCGCGCAAGATCACTTGAGATAAGGCTCTTCCGCTGCGACTCGCGGGATCCAAGGCCAAGCTGCGCACTTCGCTGGCTTTCACCTCGGGGCGGATCAGCACCAAGACGGAACGCACCGGGCCGCGCGAGGCGATCACTGGGCCCTCGGTCCAAAACTCGAGTTCCGGGTGATCGGTGACCAGCACCGAAGAGGCCAAAGCCACGTCGAGTTGGCCCGCGCAGAGCATGCGCCCAAGCTCAGAAGGCGGGGCGAGCGTGAGCTCGACTTCCTGGTGGTGTTCCAGCCCCCAAGCCAATGGCCGAGCGACCAGGAACGGCACGGTGCCGATCCGAAACATGCTAGACGGTGAGCGGCGAGCTATCGCGGGCCGGTGCGTCGCCAAGATCGCGGTCAATCGAGCGGTACAAGGTGTCGCGTTCGACCGGCACGCGGCCAGCTTCGCGAATCAACTGCAGCAGATAGGCGCGGGTCAAGCGCTGCGGCGTCGAAGCCCCGGCGTTGTGATAGATCTTTTCTTGCGTGACGGTGCCGTCGATGTCGTTGGCGCCGAAGTTGATCGACATTTGCGTGACCGGCAAGCCCATCATGATCCAATAGGCCTTGACGTGATCGAAGTTGTCGAGAAATAGCCGACCAATTGCGACCGCGCGCAAGCGTTCCAACGGCGGGGGGTAAGGCAAGTGCTCCAACTTGGTGTTGTCCGGGTGGAAAGCCAAGGGAATATATGCCTGGAAGCCACCGGTGCGATCTTGCAACGAACGCAGCAGCCGCAGGTGCTCGACGCGTTCTTCGAGTGTTTCGCCCATGCCATACAGCATCGTCGCGTTGGTGCGGAAGCCCAGACCGTGCACTTGCTCGGCAAGCTCAAGCCAGCGCTCATGGCCCATCTTGTTGGGGTATTGCTCTTGGCGCAGTCGCTCGCTGAATACCTCTGCGCCGCCCCCCGGCATCGAATCCAAGCCGGCTTCGCGCAGATCTTGCATGACCTCGCTGATCGACTTGCCGTGTACCTGCTCACCGGTCTTCACGATTTGATCGATCTCGACCATCGTGAAGGCTTTGACATGAATGTCCGGTCGCGCGCGTTTGGCTGCCCGCAAGATGTCGAGGTAGTAGTCGTAGCCGAGTGCTGGCCAAACGCCAGCGACCATATGGACCTCGGTAGCCTCAGGGTTGGCGTTGCGCAGCTCTTCTTCGATCTGTTCCGGCGACATGCGATAGCCACCGTCATCGCCGGGGCGTCGCTGGAAGGCGCAGAAGTCACAAAACTTGTTACACCAGTTGGTGTAGTTGATGTGAATGTTGACGTTGTAGTACGTCGCATCGCCATGCCGAGCGTTGCGCACCTCGTTGGCCAGTGCGCCCAACAAGGTCACGTCGGGCGATTGGTACATCGCCAGCGCATCGGTGGGGTCGAGGCGCTCGCCAGCCCGGACTTTGGTCGGAATTCCGGCCAAACCCGTGCGCGCCGCGCGGCTTTCTAGAGCTTCCAGAGACAGGAGCATCGCCCCTATCTTAGAATCCCGGTCCATGGCTCTAAACCTCGACGATGCGGCACGCTTGCTGGGCGTTTCCCCGGCAACCTTGCGGCGCTGGGCGCGCGAGGGGCAATTGGGTGTTTTGCGGCCCAGCGGCGACTACCGTTTTGACGAAAACGAGTTGCGCAGTTGGGCGCGATCGCACGGTCTAAGGCTACGCGAGGGCCGCGCGAGCGGAAAAGCGGCCTGGCCGACGGCGGGCGCAGCACCAGCCAGTGAAGAGCAACCGCTGACCTTGGCGCTCGCTCGCGGCGGGGATTTTTCCGGAGATTCGGTCGAAGATCGTGACGCATTACTGCACGCGATGGTCTCGCAAGTGCCCTTGGCCGAGGGTGCCGACCGCGCTCAGCTGCTTTCCCAACTCCTTGAGCGCGAGGCCTTGACCTCGACTGGATTGGGCGAAGGCTTCGCGGTTCCGCACCCGCGCACACCGTCGACCGCTTTCACCCCGGAGCCGATCGTCATGCTGGCCTTGCCCCGACCGGCCCTGGATTGGGGCTCGCTTGACGGCGAACCGGTGCACGCGGTCTTCCTGTTGGTCAATCCGACCCCGCAAGCTCACCTCAAGGTGCTGTCCCGTTTGGCTTTCGTGCTGCGCGACCCCGGCTTTGCCAGCCTGCTCCGGGAAGGTGCAAGCTTCGAGGAAGTGCTCACGGCAGCAGCGCAGCTCGAGCCGCGCGGCTAAGCTCCGCCCATGGTCCGTTTAGGCCGACTGCGGCGGGGAAGCGCTGGCACAGAACCCTGGCTGATGGCCGGGCTTGCGGCCTTGGTCGGTGTGGCAGCGTCGACGGTCGCCGTGGCGTTGCGCAGCGGCGTGCATTTGCTCTTCGAATCGCTGCAAAGTGTGCGCGATTCTCCATTCGGAATCGCCTTGCCGGCGGTTGGTGCGCTGCTGGGTGTGCTGGTCATTCGCGTGCTGTTCCGCGAGCCAGGTGGACATGGAGTGCCGGCCGTCTTGGAGGCGGTCTCGCGCAATGGCGGCTCAATGCGTCCGCGCTCGATGATCAGCCGCTTGCTGGGTTCGCTGATCAATGTGTCGAGTGGTGGCTCCGCCGGTCTCGAGGGCCCGATCGCATTCAGTGCCGCTGCGGTCGGCAGCACGGTAGCTGCGGGTGCGCAGGTTGCAGAGCGACAGCGCATTCTGCTGCTGGCCTGTGGTGTGGCGGGCGGCATCGGCGCAATCTTTAATGCGCCGTTGACCGGGGTGATTTTCGCGACCGAGGTCGTGCTCGCGGAATGGACGCTGATGGCGGTGATTCCGGTGGTGGTTGCGGCGACCGTCGCGACGTCGATCGGTCGCGGCTTGCTTGGCGCGGAGGGTGCCTTCACTTCGGGGGAGTTCGATTGGGGCGCGGGCGAACTCGCGCTTTCGGTCCCGCTTGGCTTGCTCGCGGGCTTGGTTTCGGTGGGCTTGGTCGGTTCGATTTTTCAAGCCGAGAGAGTCGTGAGCTGGCTCAAGAAGAACCGCTTCTTGCGCAAGCCCGGCGTCGTCGCTGCGATCGCTGGATTTGGGGTCGGCGCGATCGGCTGGCTCTTTCCTCAGGCGATCGGGGAAGGCTACGAACTCGTCAATGAATGTCTCAACGACGATTTCCATAGCGAGTTCTTTATCTTTACTGCGGCGCTCTTACTGGCCAAGTTTGTCGCGACGGTGCTGACGCTGGGCAGCAATGCGCCCGGTGGCATCTTCGCGCCCTCCTTGGTCTTGGGCGCCGCGCTTGGCTTCACTTACGGCGGGGCCTTGAATGTCATTCCGGGTGTCGAAGTCGAAGCTGGCTTCTTCGCCTTGTTGGCCATGGCCGGGCTGGTCGCTGGCACGATGCAGGCGCCGTTCACTGGGATGTTCTTGGCGCTTGAGACCACGGGTTCGTGGGCGGAGACCTTGCCACTGATGTTGGTGGCGGTCCTATCGGCGCTGGTTTCGCGCACGCTGCTCAAGCACAGTTTCTATACCTGGGAATTGGCGGAATCGGGGCGCCTGCTTCGTCCGGGCACCGACCAACGCATTCTCGCCGACCTTCAGGCGGTCGAAATGCTTGACCTAGAAAGCGTCAAGATTGAAACCGGCAAGACGCTTGATGATCTTGCCCAGATGCTGCCGGCAACGCGACGCAATCACTTTGCCGTGATCGATGAGAACGGAGTCTTCCAGGGCATGCTGGACTTGTCGGCTTTGCGCTCGGTCATTTTCGACCCGCTGCTGCGCAAAATGACTTCCGTTGAGACCGCGATGGATTCTTTGGTGCCGCGGATTCGCCACGATGATTCCTTGCTCGAAGCGATGGAGATCTTCGAGGAAGTCGGCGCTTGGGTGCTGCCCGTGGTCAATAAAGAGGGACAGTTCCTGGGCACCTTGTCGAAGTCGACGCTGTTTGATCGCTATCGTCGCGAGCTGATCGTGCAGACGGCGACCCGTGCCGAGTGAGCTAGTCTGCAGTCAATGCTGCGGCGAGCGCGCTCTTCCAGGCGCGTTGCTCGTCTTCCGCGAGGCTGCGACCCTTCTGCGCGGCTTGCAGAAGGTTGCGCAAGCCTCGATCCAGCGCGTCACGCTGCTCCTTAGGCAGGTGGGCGGCACTGCCGAGTTTTTCGCTCTGCTTGGCTTGTTTCGATTGAGCACTGCGCGCATGCGATAGATCACGCAAAACGCGCGCCTGGGTCAGGGCGCGGTCTAACAAGAGCCAAGCCAAGCGTGGCTGTTGGACCGGGCCAAGCAGTCGAAAGCGTCCGGTCTCACCCGGGAACAACTTGCGGAACAACTGATTCTGCGAATCCCAAGCGCGTCCGAGTCCGGTACTCCCGAACCAAGCACCGGCTCCGCCAACCAGACTGCCGAGCAGAACGCCGGCGCCGAAAGACAGGCCGCCTACCGCCAAGTCGAGCCCGCCGCCGAGCAAGCCACCCCAGCCGGCCGCATAAAGCGTGAGCTGTTGGCGGGTCAGGCCGAAGACGCGCCAGCTGGTTTCACTGAACAGGTCCTCTTGCAAGAGTTCCAGGCTGCTGGCTCCGGAGGGCGCGGCCGGATGTCCGTACAGCGCCGCGAGGTCGCGCTGCAAACCACTTTCGCGTTTGCGCAGTGCATCTTGGTAGGCCTGCTGCAGAGCCGCATCGTGGCTTGGGTCTTTGGCTGACTTTTGGCCCTCGCTGCCACCACGCAGCGACACGCGCTCGATATGACGCAGCATCGTGCTGAGGCCCTCAGCCAAGGCGTCGACCGCAGCGTCGTCTCGTTTGGCGCGCTGGCGGCGTAAATGTTCGATGGCTTGGCGCGCGGCTGGTTGCCAATCAGAGCGGACCGCACCCAGGACCTCGAGCAAACGCAATCGAGCGTCGAAACCGGCTTGATGAGCGTCGAACTCGTGGACTGCGTTGAAGAATTGAGTCAAGACCGGCTTCCATGAATCGGCATGGTCTTCCTCGCCAATCCGGTTGAGCAGCGCAATGCCGGGTTGCCCGGCCCAGCGCAAGATCTCCATTTCAGCTTCGTGCACCGGCCGGTACGGGCGGGAGGCATCGACCACATAAAGCACGCCGGCCTCGCCGCTGACCAAGGGCCGCAGCAGTTCGACTTCGTCCTCAAAGTCGGGCTCGCCCAAGCGGCGCGGGGCGCTGCCCCCGAAGTGTTCGACGAAAGCACGCACCGCAGCGGCACGCTCGCCGGCGTTCTGGGCTCGTTCGCGCAGCCAAGCCAAGGCGGCCGGAGCCTCCTGAAAGCCGGGCGTATCGATGACTTGAAGCACTGGCTGGCCTTCGTGCATTAAGGCGTAATGCGCCGCGCGCGCGGTCGTTCCCGGTGTCGGGTCGATCGGCACCGTGGCGTCTTCGGTCAAACTGGCGACGACCGAGGACTTGCCCTTGTTGACGTGGCCGACGACAACCAAAGTCGGAAGCTGCGGCGCTTCGCTCATGCGAGTGCCTCGATGCGAAGGTAGGGGTCGCGGTTGCGTCCGAGGTAGCCGCGCCAGATTTCCAATTGTTGCTCGTCGGCGAGGTCGACCAGAGCGACAAGCAGCGCTGCATCGGAGCCAAGTTCTCCGCGCAAGGTGCTGAGTGCGCGCAACAGGGCTTTATTGGGACTGGCGTCGGCTTCGGCAAACACGACGACCGCAGGCGGTAGCGCTTGGCTTTGCTTCCCGCTTGCGCTGCGGGCAGACGCAGCGGCTTGTCGCAGGTTGGTTTCGGTTTGCGCGGCGTCTGCGTCGCCGGCAGGGAAGACCGAGCCGAGTTTCCAAGCGAAGCGACCGGCGAGCCTCGTCGTGAGGCGTTCTTGATCAGCGGGGAATCCGCCCCAAATCAAGCCTGCCGCGGCACGCGGCTGTGCGGGGCTGGACGGATCGATTGCCGCGAGCGGGGCGTCGCGAATCAAATCACCGCGCACCGAGTCCGGTGCCGGGCCTTGCCAAGCCGGAGTCTGGGTGACCCCGAGCATGGCGTCGAAAAGAGCATGAAAGCCTGCGTGATCCAGCGGCGCGGTGGCAAGAGCGCGTTTGGCTTTGCGGTCGGCGTAGAGCCAAGCCAGCACGCGAGGCAGCAAACCCCAACAGATCTGCGCCAAGAGCAGGAAGCTCCACCAAGCAGCCGAGGCGGCCGCGGCAGCATCGGGGTCAGTTCCGACAAAGCGGCTTTCGAGGCGATTCCATTGCGTGGCGACCACCTCGGCGGCGTCGGGCACCGTGGTCGGCGCAATCCATGCCCAGGGGATGGCCAGTGCTTCCACGAGTCCGTGCAGCCAACCGGCGTCAATCTCGGCGGGGGTGGTCGACCAGGCAAAGGCGAGATCGCTGAAAAGCGCCAGCCAGAGGAAGACGATCGCGGCGGCCAGATGAAAGCCAATGCCGATCGCTTGCGCGCTGCGGAACAGGACCCAGCGCTCGGCATCGCGGTAGAGAGGACGGCGGCTCGCGAGAGCATCGTGCTGCTGCGCCATGCTTGACCAGCTCGCGCGCCAGGACTCGGGCGCGAAGCCGAGCAGGCGGCGGGTGAGGGGTGCGCGGGCAAAACCCAGCAAGACGCGTTGCGTTGCGCTGAGCACGGCCCTGCCGCGAGCGGCTCCTGCGCCCAAGCCGATCAGCAGCACGGCAAACAACAAGATTTGCAAGAGCACGAACAGGCCCAGGAAATTCCAGAGGTTGACCGGTGCCGTGCCGTCGTAAGCGAGGGTGGCGGAAGCTGCGCCGGCGCCGAGCAAGATGCCGAGTAACTGCAGCACTCGGCTTGCGGTGCGCAAGCCACCGGCCACCGTTTCGCCTGGCAGCGCGGTGCCACCGGCGCGCAGGCGTTGCAGCCAGGCTGCCGCGAGGCCCCAGCGCCAAGCTGGATCGGATTCGGCGCGCTGCCGCGCTGCCACGGCTTGCATGCCGTGCTGTTCGCAGTATTCACGACCCGCCGCGGCTGCGCTGGCACGGTGTTGCTCGAGCTGGAGCAGCCCGGATTCTAGGTCGATCAGCTCGGCTAGACCGGGGCGGGGGGGCGTCACCGCCATGCGCCGAGGCTACCGGGTCGCGAGCGGGGCGGCTGCAACCGGTCCACGCTCATCAATGATTTCGTAGCGCTGGTTGCGTTGCCGAGGGATGAAGCCAGCTGAGGTGATGCAATTCTCGATTTCGTCGAGCGCGACCAATTCAAAGCAGCCAGCTGAGCTGACCACGTTTTCTTCGAGCATCGCCGAGCCAAAGTCATTGCATCCGGCGCGCAAGGCGATGGTCGCGGCCTCGGAGCCCTGCGTGACAAAGCTCGCTTGCAGGTTGTCGAAGTTATCGAGGAAGATCCGGGCCACAGCAGTTGTTCGGAAATACTCCCCGTAAGTTTTCTTCGTCCAGCCTTCTTTGAGCAGTTTTTCGCCGAGTGGGTTGCCGCCAGGCTGAAACGTCCAATCGATGAAGGCGGTAAACCCGCCCGTGCGGTCTTGGACCTGGCGCAATCGGTCCATGTGCTCGATGCGATCCGCCACGGTTTCGACATGGCCAAACATCATCGTTGCCGTTGTGCGCATGCCGAGCTGATGCGCTTCTTCCATGATGCGCAACCAGGTGTCGGTATCGGTCTTGCGCGGAGCGATGATCTCGCGCACCGATTCGACCAAAATCTCGGCGCCTCCGCCCGGCATCGAGTCCATGCCGGCCGCTTGCAGCTGGCGCAAGACCTCGAGGGTCGAGATCTTCGAGACTCTGGCAACGTGCTCGATCTCGGGCGGTGACATGCAATGCATGTGCAGCTTCGGCCATCTTTGCTTGATGTCCTGCAGGAGCTCGACGTACCACTCAATTCCCAGCTGAGGGTGGTGGCCGCCTTGCATCAAGATCTGCACGCCGCCGACATCGACCGTCTCCTGGATCTTCTGATAGATCGTCTCGCGATCAAGCACGTAGGACTTCACTTCGTCCTTCGGCTTCGCGTAAAACGCGCAGAAGCCGCAATCGGTGACGCAAACGTTGGTCGGATTCAGATTGCGATCGATGATGTAGCTGACCACACCCTCCGGGTGCTTGCGCCAGCGCACTTCATCGGCCAGATAGGCCAGCGTGCCCATATCTGCTTCTTCGTGCAGCAGCAAGGCTTCAGTCGGGGTGATGCGCTCGTCGCGCAGCACTTTCGCGCAGATGTCTTCGACACTCATGCAGGGAGCATTTTAGGCCAAGCGGCGGCCGGTTTCGCCTTCCCTCGGCTAGTTCAGGTCCGGGTCGCGCGGCTGGTGCTTCAAGTGCCGCCAGGCCGGGTCGATCTCGCCCATCAGCTTGCCCCAAAGGGCCTCGGGGCGCTCCGGAAAGATGTGCTTGGGCTGTGCGCGAATCACGTGCCAAGCTCCTTCCCCGAGTTCGTCGAGGAGCTGCTGTGGTCCCCATCCGGCATAGCCGAGGTAGAAACGAACCGCGGTTCCTTCCGCCCAGGCAGCGATGAGGTCCTCGAGTTGGCCGCCAAAGGCCAGGCCAGGGTAAACCTCGGCGGCGTCGGGGCCTGGTTGCCCATCTTTCAATGCGTGCAGAGCATCCGATTTGACGGGGCCACCCCAGTGCACCGCGGCATCGCATTGCAACAGGTCCACATCGGGGAGCAGTTCAGGTAGTTGCACGGAGAGGGGGCGGTTGAGCACCAATCCGAGCGATCCTTCGCCATCGTGTTCGCACAGCAGGATGACCGTTCCAGCAAAGTTCGGATCGGTCAGAAGCTCGCTTGCGACCAAGAAGTCGCCGGCTGCGGGGGAGTCCGCCATCCGAGCAGCCTAGCCTTGCCCACGAAAGGCCGCGATGGAGGCTTCGACCTCTTCGCGGTGGGGCGTGTCCGGGACGGCAGCAAGATAGGCCTCGAGCGTCGCAAGCATCTCTGGAATTCGCTTGCGAAGGTACTGCACCTCGGCGAGGTGCAAGACGAACTGGTAGTTACTTGGGTCGAGTTCGATCGACCGACGCGCATCCGCCTCGGCGGGCTCGAGTGCGCTCTCATCTCGGATCATGCCGATCCAGTAATTCGCCACGCTGCGGTTGTGATGAAAGGCACCGAGCTCACGGCTGCCCCGCATGGCTTGATCGGCGTGCACGCGCGCAGTCTCCGCGAGCTCCAGAATCTCCGCGCGAGCGAGCGCTCTCTGCTCGGGATCTTGCAGACGCGCAGAGCGCTGATTCGCGGCATCGGCTTTGACCAGCAGCACAGTGGAAAGGCCGAGGTGAGCGGCCTGCGAGTAGGGGTAACCCTTCAGAGTCTCCTCGTAGACCTGTTGCGCGACATTGATGTCGCCGGCAACGAAGAGTGCGTCGCCCAAGCCGACGTTGCCGGTTTCGCGCTCGTGTCCGGCGACCAACACTTCATCGACATTGATCTCAAGCGAACGTTCAAACAGCTCAAACGCTTCTTCGGCAACATCGTTGCGCTCTTGCGAATTCGCGGGCAGCTTCTGCGCTCGTTCCAAGGTCGCTTGTCCAGCAAGAATCCAAGGAGTCATGGTCTCCGGACTGACTTCGGTCGCCCAGCGGGAAAAGCCTTCATGATCCGACCACTTCGGAGTGACCCGGATCAGGGGCGGAAGATTCACGGCGGCCCAGGCCAAACTGAGCGCCAAGGCGACCCCGGCACCGGCAGGGGCCTGCTTGCTGCGTCGCCCGCCGTGCAGAAGTCGGAAAAGCAAGACCCCAAGCAGCAAGGCAAAGCCTGCGCTAGGCAAGTAAGTGAATCGCTCCTCAAACGGGAAACGGCCGATCGTATTGGTGTTGAGGACTGGCGCGAGGCCGCCAAACAGCAAAGCGAAGCCGACCAAGATCGCGGGCGAGCGGCGGCCACGCATGAGCCAATAACCGAGGGCGGCAAGCGTCAAGACGACGCCGACGATCGCGATTGGCGCGAGGTCTCCGGCAGTCTCGTCGAGTCGCAAAGGGCGGAACGGGCGACTGCCAAGGGGGACGATCAGGAAGGCTAGGTAGCGCGCGATCAGCGATAGCGACAAGGCCCGTTCGTGCATCGGTTCGAGGCCTGCGAAAGTCAGTTGCATATCGAAGCCGGCCGCCGGGTCGTCAAAAGCCATCACGCGCAGGCCATAAACGATTGCGCCGATCACCAAGAGAGCGGGCAGCGAAATGATTCGACGGACCAAGGGCAGCTGCTGCGAGCCAAGCGCTCCGATGCCAAACAAGACCAGCCAAGTCGCGTAGGCCGATTCTTTGCTCAACATCGCCAGCAAGAGTGCCAACAGAGCCCAAAGCACACGACCGCGGACAAATGCGGTGATTGCGACCAACGAGAAGCAGGTTGCCAACAAGTCGGGCAGAGCCGAGGCCCATGCGACCGCCTCTACATGCGCGCCGGACAGGGCAAACGTGACTCCCGCGGCGAGAGCTGCACCGCGTTTGAGGCCGATCGACAAAGCCAGTCGCACCACCAACAGAGCACTGAGTGCATGGACCAGAGTCGAGGCGAAGTGGTAGGACCAGGGCTCGCCACCGCTGATCTTGTGCAGGACGACGAAGGCACTTGCGCTCATCGGGCGGTAGTAGCCGGCGTAATTCTCTTGGAACGGAGCGAGCGACCAGAAGGGCTCTTGAAAGCCGCGGCCAATCGTCGCCCATTCGGCCATCGCCGGATTGGTCTCGAGCAACTCGATGTCGTCGTAAACAAAGCCGGCTCCCCAAGTCGAGGCGAAGGCCGCGAGTGCAAGCAGGAAGGGGATAAGCAGAAGCCGCAGCGGAAGGCGCTGGACTTCGAGCTCGGGCAGGAGGGCGGGGTGTTCGGTCTGCATGCCGGCGGGCCGGGATCAGTCGCGTGGTTCAGCGGGGACCCACGGGGTGAGCTTGCCGGGGTCGGGGGCCAGGGTCAACGGATGCCAAGGCAGCACCGTGACCAGCTCGACTCGGGCTTGGTCGAAACGCAGTTCCATTTGATGGCGCTGGCTCGCTTCGGCTCCCTGCAACTCGAGTGCCATGCTCATCGGGAAGTGGCCGTTGCTTTGTTCCACGGAGCAACGCACACGCCAGGGGCCAACCGTTTCGCCTTCCGGGTTGCGGCCCAGCCCCTCGATATCGAGGATCTCCCATTTCAGTTCGGGGAGAGCATTGCCTCGCACCCAAGCGGCAAAGAAGGCGTCGAGGTCCTCGCCGGTCGCCTTCTCGAGCGCGTATTGGAAATCCGCCGTCATCGCGTTTCCTGTGGCAAATTCCGCGAGGTAGGCGCGTGCCGCGGCCAAAAACTCTTCGCGGCCTAAATAGCCGGACAGCAGATCGATCACCATGCCGCCTTTGTTGTAGACCAGATTCCCGTCGAAGAGATTGGCTGGGTCGGGCTGCGCCAAAGTGTGCGGGTGCTCGCGCATCGCCAAGCGGAAGGTGCTGCGACGCCAGGCCTCGCGAGTCGCCGCCGCGGCTTTCGGATCCGTCTGTTCAAACCAAAGCAGCTCGGCCCAAGTCGCCCAGCCTTCGTTCAGCCAGAGGTCGCGCCATTGATAGGGGCTGACGAGGTTGCCGAACCACTGATGCGCGAGTTCATGCGAGAGGAGCGCGGGGTCGCCGGAGAGTGCTTCCTCGCGGCCCAGGACCGTCAAAGTCTGGTCTTCCATGCCGCCAATCCAGTGGCGCGTCAGCATGTGGCCATATTTCTCGAATGGATACGGGCCGAATTGGGACTCAAAGAAGTCCATCATTCGAGGCACGCTCGCGAGCGAGTCTTGAATGTTCTCGCGGTCGCGTTCTTCGCAGTAATCCCATATTGGCACGCGGCTGCTGTTGCGTTCAATTTTGACCCAAGGGCCGACGCCGAGCGCAACCAGGTAGCTGGCGGTGGGGATATCGGTGCGCCAATGACTTCGCTGGTGACCTTCGCGCGGCGAGGTGCCTTCCGCGATCAAGGCGCCGATGGCTCCGACTCTTTGGCCATCGGGTGCATCAATGATCAACTCGTAGCTGGCCTTGTCACTCGGGTGGTCGTTGCAGGGAAACCAGTGGTGGGCGCCGTCTGGCTCGAGGTAGGCAACCAGGCTGACATCGTCGTAAAGCATGCCGACCACATCGCCTTGTGACTCGTCCTGCGGGAAGAGACCGCGGTAAATGATCTCGACCTCGTGGGTTATTCCGGCTGCCAAACTGCGCGAAACCGGCAAGCGCAAGCGGTGCGGAGTCTGCTCGGCCTCACAAAGCTGGCCATTCACCCGTGCAGCGACCACTTCAAACATGTGATGGAAATCCAGTTCCACCGCTTGCTGTTTGGACTGATATCGCAGTTGCAGTTTCGCTGTACCCTCGACAAAACGGCGTTCGGGGTCGATCGCAAGCTCCAGCCGATAGTGCTCCACGTCCAATCCGGCGATCCCTCGATCGGGCACGCTGGCGTCGGGAATCGCAGGCGGGCGAACCGGGGCGGAGGGGGCTTCGGCCTGGGGAGCGGCGCAGCTAAGGAGGAGCGGAACAAGAAGCATGGGTGAAACCCGGCGCTTTCCAGTTTACGCTATCCCGAATGACGTCCCCGGCACTGCCCCTGGCTGTCGTCTTCGGAGGCCCTTCCGAAGAGCACGAGATTTCGCTGCGATCGGCTCGTACCGTTGTGGAACACTTGAACCCTGCGCGGTATCAAGTGAACCTGCTTGGCATCACGCGCGAGGGCGGGTGGCTTGGCGAAGACGCGAGTCGGCGATTGCTCTACGGCGAAGATCCGGGGGAAACAGGCGGTCAGCCATTCCTTCCGGCCGGCACGGAATGCGTCTTCCCGGTCCTGCACGGTCCATTCGGTGAAGATGGACGCATCCAAGGTTGGCTGGAGTTGTTGGGCACTCCGTGCGTCGGCAGTGGCTCGCTGGGCGCACAGCTTGCGATGGACAAGATCCTGACCAAGTTGATTTTGCGCGGCAACGACCTGCCGATCATTCCATGGAGCGAAGTCCATGCACGTGATTTCGCAAACGACGCGCCACGGGCATTGGCCGAAGCTGCGCGCCACGGATTCCCGTGTTTCGTGAAGCCCAACCGGCTTGGTTCCAGCGTTGGAATCTCGCGTGTCGAACGAGCCGAAGACTTGCCCGCCGCCATCGTGGAAGCACTTCGCCACGATGAATTGGCGGTGATCGAACCCGAAATCCCCGGCCGGGAAATCGAAGTCGCCGTGTTGGAAGGCGAGACTCTGCACCTGAGTGAACCGGGCGAAATCGTGCTGGACGGCTGGTATGACTATGCCGCAAAGTACGAGAACCAAGACGCCGAGTTGAAGGCGCCGGCCGAAGATCTGCACCCGGCCACGATTAAGAAACTCAAGGCATTGTCCGAGGTGTGCTTCCGCCTGTTGCGTATGAGCGGTATGGCGCGAGTGGACTTCCGCATTCTGTCCAAGCAAATGGGCTACGAGTCGGCGGGGCGGATCTACATCAACGAGGTCAATGCGATCCCAGGCTTCACATCGATTTCGATGTACCCGCGCTTATTCGAGCTTGCAGGAATCGGTCTGCCGCACCTGCTTGATGAGCTGATTCAGAACGCATTGCGCCGGAGTTCGACGGATGCAGCGCGCGCCGCGCAGCCGCGCGTGCAATTGCAGAAGCAAGCTCTAAAGGGCTAGTTTCAGGCAGAAAACGGAACCGCCTGATTTGCGGAACTCGCTCGTATCGAGCGGGATCGGAGTGAATCCCGCCGTCTGCAGAGCTGCGCAAGTCTCGGTGCACGCCGAGTCGATCAGGACATGCTGTCCGTCCGGGCAATGCGCATTGCCGGCGAAGTTCAAGGACTCGTGAAGCGGCAAAGCGATCGCCTGCGGGAAGGCAGCTTCAACCAAGGCACGTCCTGCGGCGTCGAAGGCTTCCGGGACAAACAAAGCGGTCTGCTCGTCGAGAGGGGCGAGCGCGGTGTCCAGGTGATAGAAGCGTTCGTCCACGAGTTGATAGCGCAAGAGGTCGAGTTCCGGGTGAGCTTCTGCGAGCCAA
This sequence comes from Planctomycetota bacterium, assembly GCA_040264055.1. Taxonomy (GTDB): domain Bacteria; phylum Planctomycetota; class UBA1135; order UBA1135; family UBA1135. Next base: position 21,958 of record JBDQJC010000003.1, on the reverse strand, counting down.
TCCCACGCCTCGCCGCTGCTGCGTGGGCCCACTCCGGCGTGCATCAAGAAGCGCTTCGGATGCTGAACGCCGTCGCCGCAGCCCTCGAATCGTTTCACTTGTTCCGGCATTTCGCGCACACGAACGCCGCGGGCACGGTGAAACTCGGCGTGCTGCGCACTCTCCGGTCGGCGCGAAGCGTGGCGCATCTTCGCGAGCCAAGCCTCGCGTTCTTGCTCGGGGCAGGCAAGCACTAGGCTTGGGTTCGCGGTAAAGCACAAATCAGCGAGTCCCGCCCCGGATTCGAGGACATGGGTGTGCAGGCCAATGCTCTGGTAAGCGTCATGCAATGCCTGCCATTGCTCAAGCGCGCGCATCGGGTCGATTTGTTGCAGACTTCCGTCGGCCGCCCGCATGTGTGCATTCTGTGCTTCGGCGACCTCAAAGTCGCCAGGGTGACCCAGTAAGACGGCGCGGCTTTGCTCGACCGGCAGACAGTCAAGCGCTCGGCGCGGCCAGGCCGCAGCAGTATCGAAGATCGGCACGATCGAGCTCTATTCGGCAGCGAGCACGACCGGCGCGAGAATGGTCACCGGCAGGACTTTGCGAATGCCAGCAAGCTGTTCTTGCAGCAGCGTCTCCCGCAGCGACCTTTCGATTTGTGCGCGTGCCCGCTGTAGCTCGGGCACTCCATCAATGCGCATGCCTTCGATGCGGACCAAGTAGGCCCATTTCTCGGCGACGATGGGGCCGCGTAAGAGTTCGCCGGCCTGCTTCTTGAACCCAAGGTCAGCGAAAATCGCACGCAGCATGGGTTCCTCAAAACGATCGGTTGCCGTGCGCGTCACGACACCCATGGCGCCATCGCGTGCTTTGCTTGCTGCGTCTTCGCAGTACTTTTCGACGGCCTCTTTCCAACTGATCGCTTGCGTCTGCAATGCGCTCGCAGCCTCGTCGAGGCGGTCATAGACCTTGCGGGTTTCGGCTTCGGTCAGCGCGCGCGCTTGTTCGGCGTGAACCAAGGGGATGCGAATCCAAGAGATCTGCATTTCGCCGAAGAACTCTGGAACAGAGCGCAACATGTGCTGGCGCAGTTCCTGGGTCGAGAAGCTCGGGGCTTGTTGCGTCATGAGTCGAGCGCGCGCCTCGATCAGCAGCGGCCGAGATCGCAGCATGGCTGCAGCGCTCAGGCGACTTTGCCGGTCCTTGGCAAAAGCAGCGGCCTCGGCAAGCAAGGCCTGATCGTCAACTTTGCGTACTCCCAACTCATCGAGGCGCAACAGGTCGGCATAGGCTCGAACCGAGGCCAGGAAGCGAGGCGAGGAGAGATAAGCGCGGCGATAGGTGGCATCGCTCTCCAACAAGGAGAGCAACTGGTCTTGCTGGGAGCCCAGTCGCTGGACTACCTCGCGAACGCTGACTCGCTGCTCGCCGAATTCAATCACGCAGCGGTCGAGCGGCGCAGGCTGCTGGGAAACCGCCGCAGCCGGGGCCGGTGGCTCGATTTGCCACGCTAGGTTCAGCGGGCTGCACAGGATTGTCGAAAGGAAAAGCGTAAGCATGGGCAGTTGCGCCATCGTAACCTCTGCCCAGATGGGCAGTCATTTGAGTCTGCTCGAGGCCACACAGGCCTTGAGGGGAGCGGCGCTCCCCAACACGGCGCGTGCGTTTTTTGCACCCGGGCGTGCGAATTTGCTCGGGGCGCACCTTGACTACAGCGGCGGATGCGTGATGCCCGTCGCCTTGTCGAAGGGAACCTGTGCAATCCTTGTGCCGCGGTCGGACCACCGTCTGCGCATGTGCTCGGGCAAGTTCCCTGGCCAAGATGTCGAACTCGCGCTGAGTGATCTGCGGCCTCACCGTGCTCCGGTGTGGTCGGCTTACCTCGAAGGCGCGGTTTATATGGCTCGTGAACGCTGGGGCGAGGTGCCAGGCCTCGATATCTACGTCGACGCCGATTTGCCGATGGCGCGCGGGTTGTCCTCTTCGGCGAGCGTGCAATCGGTCGCTCTGTTCGGCTTGGCGCGATTGCTCGGCCGCGATGCACCGGTAATGGAGTTGATCGAGCTGGCGAATCGCTCCGAGATGGAATATGTCGGGGTGCAATGTGGGCCGCTCGATCCCACCGCAATTTTCTTGGGCAAGCAGGACCGCATCCTGCATTACGACTGTTCGGATGGCAGCTTTCACCACCTGCCCATGCCGGCGGAACGAGTCGCGATTGCAGTCATGGATAGCGGCGTGAAACGCGAACTTGCTGGGTCCGCCTTTAACCAACGGGTGCAGGAATGCGCAAGCTCGCTACAGCAACTGCGTGTGGCCTTGCCCCATTTGACGCATCTCGCTCAGCTTTCCTCGGAAGAGCTGGCGGCGCATCGCGATTTGCTCGATCCGGTGCAGCAACTTCGCTGTGAACATGTCGTCAGCGAAGTCGCGCGCACCAAGCAAGCCAGTGAGGGTTTGCGAGAAGGGAGGCTGGAAGTGTTTGGCCGAGCCATGACCGAGGCGCACACCTCGCTCCGCGAGCTCTACGAAGTCTCGACCCCCGAGCTTGATTCTCTGGTCGAAGCCTCGATCGCGGTGCCGGGTTGCTATGGCTCGCGGCTGACCGGGGCTGGTTTTGGTGGCTGCACCGTCGCGATCATGGATCCGGCTGCGGTCGAGGAGTTTCGAGTTTCGGTCCCGCGGGCCTATCGCGAAGCGACCGGTCGCGAAACCGAGGTCATGATCTTTCGTCCCACCGGCGGGCCGGTGGAATGGAGTCTAGGCAGCTCGCCTTCCGACTCGTCTCGCTAATCGATGCGGCGAACGGGAAGCAGCGCTTCCAGGCCGTCGACCGAGAGGTTGAACCAGAGTGGGCCGCTCACTTCGAGTCCGTTTTCTTTTGCAGCCTCGAGTAAACGAGTCCGTGCTTGCTGATAATCCTTGGCTCGCGAGCTACTCCAAAGCAAGCAAAGCTGGTCTTCGATCGTGATCGAATCGGAAACTTCGCTCGGGTCGCTCACTTCCAGGGCGTAGCGCAACTCGGTTCCATCCCAAAGTTGCCAGACCGGTTGGCCTTCGCTTGTCTCCGCTTCGGCTTTACTCCGTTCTTGATAGTGCAAGCTGCGCTGCACGAGCGCGAAGCGGTCGCGCGGGATGCGTCGACTGCTACCGTCTTCATCACGCCGGATCTGGAAGCTCGAGAGCGGAGCGTCGGCAGGCCGAAACGCCACGTCGAGATATAGCGCGCGATCTTCGATCTGATCGAGGACTTCTTCGACCTTCCAGTCATCCCGATGCCAAACCCACTGACGGGGGTAATAGCGCAGGCCCTCGGCGCCTGCGTATGCAAGGGTCCAATCACCTACTTCGAGCAGTAATTGCGGTTCGGCGCTCCCTTCCGAGAGTGCGCGATAGATCTGAGCGGGCAGGCCAGATTCGTTCAACTTCAACAGCAACTGTCCCCGTTCGAAATCCTCGCGAAGCAGGATCAATCCATCGGCTTCCCATGTGGAAGACCAGGTGCGTTCCACTTCTTCGGAATCGCGCACCAAGTCCTGAGGAAAGCGCAGGATGAACCAGCGCAGCGTCGCGTCCTCTTCCAGGATGGCGGCCTCGCTTGAAAAGGGGCGGAGCTGTTCATCGTTCGGGGTCTTGACCCAGGCGTCGCCCTCTCCGCCCAGCAAGAACCAGTTCTTGTAGCCGCCCGCGGCCAGTTGATAGCGCTGCAGCTGCGGCCCAGCCAGAGCGATTTCGAGCTCTTGGAGACTCGGCTTTGCGCTTGGATTGTGCGGGACAAAGCGAGCCGTTCCACGCATCTGAAAGTGGCGCGCGAGCGGGTTGGAATCCGACTGCGTGGCCTGTGAGTCTTCGAAGCCAGGGCCGCGCACTTTGCGAGCTTGGGCGACCAATCTCGATGTCGGACGCTGGCGCTGCGCCGGATCCTGTTCGTTCTGAAGCGGAGGATCGGAGTCGTCGGGGACACTGGCGTCACCGCAAGAGCCCAGGCAGGCAAGGCAAGCGAGCGCAACGGTCAATCGGTGTCTTTGCATCACGCGCGGGACGCCCATGCGCGCAGTCTTTGGCCGGCCGCCTGCAAGGTCTCGATCTTCTTTGCGTAACAGAAGCGAGTGAGGTGTGCGCCATCGGCCGGATCGCGATAGAAAGACGAGCCCGGTACCGTTGCTACCCCCGCGTCGTGAATCAGGCGCATTGCAAAGTCGACGTCGTTTTCGCCACGCTCCTGCAAAGCGCGGCAGTCGGCCATGACGTAGTAAGCGCCTTCCGGCACTTCACAAGCAAAGCCGGAGGCGCGCAGATCGGACACCATTAAGTCGCGACGCTCGCTGTAATCCGCGCGCATGGCTTCGTAGTACGAGTCGTCCCAAAGCAGCGCTTCCGCGACGGCCTCCTGCAGAGGTGCAGCCGCTCCAACGGTCAGGAAGTCATGCACTTTGCGCACGCCGCTGGTGAGTTCGGGCGGGCTAATCACCCAGCCGATCCGCCAGCCAGTGATGCTGTAGGTCTTCGATGCGCCCGACACAATCACGGTGCGATCGCGCATGTCCGGGCGCAGCATCGGGCACTGATGGGGCCCGGTGTAGAGGATCTCTTCGTAGATCTCGTCGGTGAAGAGCAAGAGGTCGTGCTCAAGCACGAATTCGCACAGCGCGTCCATTTCAGCTGGATCGAAGACCCGGCCGGTGGGGTTGTGCGGTGTGTTCAGGACCACCGCGCGTGTCGCGGGCGTCAGAGCGGTGCGCAGAGCATCGACATCGAGGCGGAAGCCATCTCCGAGCGGCACAAAAACCGGGACCGCGCCCGAGAGAATGCCGTCCGGGCCGTAGTTCTCGTAGAAAGGCTCAGGGATCAGAACTTCATCGCCTGGATCCAAGATGCCCATCATCGCGGCGATCATGCCTTCCGTGCCGCCGCAGACCACCGTGACTTGGCTATCCGGGTCGATCTCGACACCACGCCGCGTTGCCATGAAATGGCCAATTGCTGCGCGCAGCTTGGCGGCCCCCCAGGTGACCGCGTACTGATTCACGTCCGCGCGAATCGCCCGCACGGCAGCCTCTTTGAGAGGCTCGGGCGCGGGGAAATCCGGGAATCCCTGGGCTAGGTTGAGCGCGCCATGGGCGTTGGCGACTCGCGTCATCTCACGGATGACGGATTCAGAGAATTGCTCCGCCTTGCGTGAGATCCGCAGTCGGCTTGCTTGGTGCGGGGCGCTCATGCCCCCATGTTAGTCGCGCAGCAAGGGTTCCCAGGCCTTCGGATCCGGGCCGTTGTCGCGCCCAAACAGCTTGGCGAGCGCGCCACGCGAGGCCCCTGCCACCGCGGGGCTGGGATCATCCAGGCCGGAAATCAGCGCTCCGCCCGATTCACTCTTGCCGATCTCACCGAGTGCAAAGGCCGCCGCAAGGCGCACCGTCTCATCCGGGTCGCCGGCGAGCAGGTTGGTGAGTTGGGGCAGCGCGGATTCAGCCTTGGCGTAGCCCAATCCACTTGCAGCTTGCGCGCGTACGCCCGGTTCTGGGCGGTCGATCAGGAACAGCAGGGCTTGATCCAAATCGTCGCGACGCTGGCCGCGTTCTTCGTCGAAGCGGCGCGCATGGGCAACCTGTGACGCGGCAAAGGCGCCGTTTCGAATCATTTCGAGCGTTGCATCCGACCGACGCACAGCCTCGTTCAAGCTGCGCCCCGGCGTTTCGGGTGCCGCCAACATGCCCAAACCAAACAGAGTATTGGCGACGATGTCGCCATCCGGATCTCCGACGTTGTTGAGCAGAATCGCGAGCACCGATGGGTCGCCACTGAAACCGAGCGCGGTCGAGGCAACACCCCGTGCGCGCGGTTCACCAATCAACGCGATCTCGCGAATCAGGTCCATCTCATTGGCGACGTAGTATGCGAAAGCCTCGTGCAGGACCGCGAGTTGCTCCAGTTCGCGTTGCGAGTTGGCATTGGCGCGGGCGTGCTGCCAGGCGCGGATATGCCGCTCGCAATCGACGATGACCTGCGAGACCGTGGTTTGGCTTGGCCCAACATGGGGACCGACCTCGCCCGGCTGCGGGGTGCTGCCGCCAGAAGTTTTTGTCTCGCCGAAAGTTTCAGGCGGCGGTTCGTACTCATGTTCCAGGCCTCCACAGGCCATCGGGGAGACGAGGGCCAGCAAAACTGCGAGCGAGGAGAGACGTTCGGAGACGGGAGAGCGGCTCATGGCTTCGGGCAGTTTAGAATGGCGAATACCCCGGTCGTGTCAAACCGGGTTTTCACGGTAGCGGCTTCCCGCGGCCGTCACTGAACATGGAACTCCTGGAAACCATGGCCCAAGCGGGCCACGAGCAGCTCATCGCCGTGCAAGACGCGGAATCTGGGCTGCGCGCATGGATCGCATTGCATCACACCAAGCGGGGCCCGGCTTATGGCGGGATCCGCGTGTGGAGCTACCGCAACGAGGAAGAAGCAGCCTTGGATGCGCTCCGGCTGTCCCAAGCGATGACTTTTAAGTGCGTCTTGGCCGGGATTTCTGGTGGGGGCGGCAAGACCGTGGTGCTTGTCGACAGCCTGCGCGATCGACGCAAAGCGGTCCGCGTGCTGGGCGAAGCCATCCAAAACCTCGGCGGGCTGTATCAGGCGGGACCCGACGCGGGCTTTGACGAGCACGACCAACGTCATCTGGCCGAGACCACGCAATGGGTCGCGCGCTTTCACGACGGCGTGCTTCGGCCCGCGGCGGAAGCAACTGCCGAAGGTGCCGAGTGGGCGATCCGCGCTGCTTTGCAGCATGCAAACACTCCCAAGCTGAACGGAGTACGCATCGCCGTGCAGGGGCTCGGCGCGGTAGGGCTGGCTTTATCCCGTCGCCTGATCGCCGGCGGCGCCGAAGTCTACGGTTCGGACTTGAAAGTGGCGGCATGCGAGCACGCGCGTGACTTGGGCGTGAAGCTACTCGACCCGACCGAAATCTTGCGCGCTGAAGTCGATGTATTCGTCCCGTGCGCGATGGGGGGTGTCTTGCACGAGCTTTCGATCCCACGACTCGGGGCGAAGATCGTCGCGCCGGTCGCCAACAACGCACTGGCAAATGAGAGCTTGGCCGAGGCGATGCACGACCGTGGTGTGCTTTACCTGCCGGACTTTGTTTTGAATGCTGGCGCGCTCATTGAAGGCGCGGGATACGAGTCGACTGGACGCACCGATTGGTCGATCGAAATGCGCGCGATTGGCGATACGGTGACGAGCCTACTGCAAGAAGCCGCGGCGAACGGTCAGACGCCGATGCACGCCGCTGCCGCTCAAGCGCGCCGCATCCTGGAAGCAGAGGCCGCGCAGGCAGCGTTGCCGACGGCCTAGTCCTCGTCTTCGAATTCCTCAAGCCATGCCATCTGCACGGCTTCGAGGATCTTCTCGTTGCACTTCTCGCGTTCGCCAACAAAGTTGGGCAGCGCGAGAATCTTGTCACGCAGATCAGTAAAACGCACTGTCAGCGGGTTGAGGGTCGGTTCACGTTCGAAGAGCGCATAGGCGATGTCTTCGACTTGGTTCCATTGAAGGGGAGCTTCCATGCGTTCGAATCGATGCCTAGTGGCTTTCGGCAACCAAGTTGCGGTTCCAAGCGGGAACCTCGACGACCAGATTGGCGCTGCCATCGGCAACCGCCTGGCAAGCCAATCGGCTTTGCAGAGTGACGCCGGGGGCAAGGTCGAGCATGTCCTCTTCCTTTTCAGTGGCCTCGCTCAATGAATCGAAACCCTCACGCACGATGACGTGGCAGGTCGAGCATGCGCAGACACCGCCGCAAGCATGATCGATTTCGAGGTGGTTTTTGAGTGCCAAGGCAAGGATGCTGCCCGGCAATCCGTCACGCGTTTCGACCGGCTGACTGGCGTCGGCTTCGACGCTGACGTCATCCGGTAGGAATTGGATGCGATAGGAGCTCATGCGGATTTCTCGGAATCGAGCAGCTCGGAAACTTTGCGGTCTTTCACGGCCTCGGTGGCGACGAAGGTCATCAAGCGCTCGGCCAAGGGGAAGGAGGCTTCTTCGAGTTCGTCGAGGATGCCCTTGAGTCGATCAGGTGACTCGATCTTGCCGGCGTCCGCGGCTTCGTCAAGCGCATCGACCAAGCGTTCTTGTTGCTTGGCTTCAAGTTCGGCAAACAGCTCGCGGTGCTTTTCGATTGCCGCACGCACGGTGCTGAGTTGCGCGCGTAGGTCGACCACCCGACGCGTGGTCAGATCCTGCTCGGCATTCTCCCATGCGTCGGTCAGCATGCTTTCGACCTCTTGGTCGGTGAGACCATGCTTCGGCTGAATCTCGATCTCGGAGCTGACGCTGCTGCGCTGTTCTTTGGCGCGTACGCGCAACATGCCGTCTGCGTCGAGCGAAAAGCGCACCGCCACTTGAGGTAAGCCGGCGGGCATCGGCGGAATCCCGCGCAAGACGAAGCTGCCGAGACTGCGGCAATCTTGAGCGAGCTCTCGCTCGCCCTGAAGTACATGCAAGGTCACCGCCGTTTGGCCATCGACCGAGGTGGTGAAGGCCTCTTGCGCCTGGGCTGGAATCGCGGTGTTGCGCGGGATCAATTTGGAGACGGCGCCACCCAGCGTTTCGATGCCGAGCGAGAGTGGTGTGACGTCGAGCAGCAGCAGGTCGCGCACCGTGCCGCCCAAAACCCCAGCTTGCACCGCAGCGCCGAGGGCCACGACTTGGTCGGGGTTCAACTCGTCGCGCGCGGGTCGGCCAAAGAACTGAGCCACGGCGGCTTTGACCAAGGGGATGCGGGTAGAGCCGCCGACCAACACCACTTCGTTGATCTGGTCCGGGCTGAGGCCGGCATCCTGGAGCACGCGGGTGCAGCAGTCCAGCGTGCGCTGCAGAAGCGGAGCGATTGCTTGTTGGAAGGTGCGCCAATCGACCGTGCTTCGGTAGGCAATGCCGGCGCTGGGGTCGTGGTAAACCAACTCTGCTTCTTCGGCAGAGGAGAGCGCAATCTTGGTGCGTTCGGCCGCCATGCGCAGCGCAGCGCGTGCGGCTGGATCGAGCAGCACATCGGTGCCGGTCTTCTCTTGGATCTCGCGCGCGGCGTGCAGGACCAGGGTGCGATCAAAATCGTCGCCGCCGAGGTAAGTGTCGCCGGCGGTGGCGAGCACGCGATAAACGCCATCTTTGAGTTGCAACAAAGATACGTCGAAGGTGCCACCGCCCAAGTCGTAGATCACGACATGTTCGGCGCCTTCTTTGTCGAGGCCATAAGCCAGCGCGGCCGCAGTCGGCTCGCTGACCATGCGCACAACTTCGAGCCCGGCAAGCTTGGCAGCTTCGCGGGTCGCTTGGCGCTGCGCGTCGTCAAAGTAGGCGGGAACCGTGATGACTGCACGCGTGACCTCTTCGAGCGGTCGCTTCAGCGAAGCGGCGGCGCGGCGGCGCAACTCGGCGAGGATTTGGCCCGAGACTTCGGCAGGGGATAGCAGGCGCTCGCCAAGGTCAATCATCGCGAGGCTACGACCTGGCGCATCGACGATCGGATAGGGCAAAGTCGCGAGTTCGCGGCCAAGGTCTTGCACGCCTTTGCCAATGAGGCGCTTCGAACTATGCACCGTGCGCGCCGGATCCAATCGAGCGCGATCGAGGGCGTAGCGGCCGACCACCGGGGCGCTTCCTTGCGGAAAGCTGACCACGGAAGGAAGCGCAGCCTCGCCTTCGCTGTCGAGCAGAACACGCGGGCCACCCACGTCGTGCACCGCAACCAAAGAGTTGGTGGTGCCGAGGTCAATGCCGAGGATCGGGCCTTGCTGGTCCGTTCCGCCGCTGACTTGAATGGTGGGGAGTTCGATCATGATCTATCTCAGCCGTCTACGGCGAGAGCTTCTTGCAGCTGTTCGCGCGTGCGTTGGTAGTAGCGCAGTTCGTAGAACATGCGGCGCAACTCTTTCAAGGCCTCGGGAAGGGAAGCATCGCCTTCTTGCACGGCTTCGCAGCGGCGCAAGGAATCGGGGAGCGCGTCGAACGCTTTTCCGAAGCGCGCGAGCAACTCTTGTTCGTGAGTCCGCACGCTCGCAAGGAACTGCGCGAGACGCTCTGGATTCTCGGTTGCCGAGGCGCGCGCTTCTTCGGCTTCCTCGCGGAGTTCCATCATGCGCATCAGGAACTCGGGGCCGGCTTCGGAGTCGGTGCCCTGCGTGGGGGCTGCGCCCAGCCACCGCAGCAACAACTCAGCCCGCTTCGGCGCATCGCGCAGTTTCGGGAAGGCGTCGTTGAACGCCGCCATCTTGTCTTCGGCCTCTTGTTGTGCGGCCTCGCCTTGCAGCGCGAACCGGTCCGGATGCCAGGCCATACTGGCTTGGCGGAGTCGGTCTTCCAGATCAGCTTGATCGATCTCGAAGGACGGCTCGAAGCCGAACAGAGCGAAGACTTGAGCGGCTTGCTTAGACGGAGAAGGACTCGCCACAGCCACAGGTGCTGGAGGCGTTCGGGTTTTGGAACTGGAAACCGCGCCCTTGTAGACCACTCGAGTAATCGAGGGTGGTTCCGTTGAGGTAGAGCATCGATTTCGGGTCGCAGAACAAACGCACACCATCGATCTCAACGACGATGTCGCCATCGGCTTGATTGACGTCGAAGTTCAGCGAGTACGAGAACCCAGAGCAGCCACCACCTTTCACGCCAACGCGTACGCCTGCCGTTTCCGGCAGGTTGTTCTCTTGAATCAAGCGGTTGATCTCTTGCACCGCCGAGGCGGAAATCAAGATGGATCCGGTTGCAGGAGAGGCGGTTTCACTCATGAGGCTGGAGCTTCGACAGTTTCCGAAGCAGTGTTGTCGCTGGTTTGCTTCGCTTGGAAGTCGGCGATGGCTTGGCGGATCGCATCTTCTGCCAAGACGGAGCAGTGGATCTTGACCGGTGGCAGCGCGAGTTCTTCAGCGATATCGCTGTTCTTGATCTCGCCCGCCGCATCGATCTTGCGGCCCTTTAACCATTCAGTTGCCAGGCTCGAGGAGGCAATCGCCGAGCCGCAACCAAAGGTCTTGAACTTGGCATCGGTGATCACGCCGTCTTCCACTTGGATTTGCAGCTTCATGACGTCGCCACATTCCGGGGCACCGACAACGCCGGTACCTACATTGTCCGCTGCTTTGTCGAGTGAGCCGACGTTGCGCGGGTTTTGGTAGTGATCAATGACCTTTTCGGAGTAGACCATGGTTTTGTTTTGCTTGATGGCGCGGAGGGCGCGGACTTAGTGGCCCTGCCACTGGACCGAGTTGAGATCGATGCCCTCGAGGGCCATTTCGTAAAGCGGCGACATTTCGCGCAGACGCTTCACGGCGGAAATCATGCAGGCAGCTGCATAGTCGATTTCGTCTTCGGTGGTGAATCGGCTGACGCCAAATCGAATCGAAGAGTGAGCCATGTCATCGCCGACTCCCATTGCGCGCAGCACATAGGAGGGCTCGAGGCTGGCCGAGGTGCACGCTGAGCCGGAACTCACCGCGATGCCGGGGATGCCCATAATCAGCGATTCGCCTTCGATGTACGCGAAGCTGATATTGAGGTTCATTGAGAGCCGGTTTTCCGGGTCGCCGTTGACTTGCACGTAGTCCAGCTCACTTTCGAGCTTGTGCTGCAAGCGGTCGCGCAGACTCGCCAAACGGGCTTGTTCGGCTTCGCGATCTTCCAGGCACAGTTCGAGAGCTTTGCCGAAGCCGACGATGCCAGGAACATTTAGCGTGCCCGAGCGCATGCCGCGCTCGTGACCGCCACCGAACTGGATCGGGTCGAGGCGCACGCGCGGGTTGCGGCGACGCACATACAGCAGGCCGACGCCTTTTGGTCCGTACATCTTGTGTGCCGAAGCCGAGAGCAAGTCGATGTGCATGGCTTCGACGTCGATCGCTTCCTTGCCCAAGGTCTGCGTCGCATCGGTGTGGAAGAGCACGCCCGCCTCGTGGCAGATCGCGCCGATCTGCGCGATCGGATGCAGGGTGCCGATCTCGTTGTTGCCATGCATCAAGCTGACCAGCACCGTGTCGGGACGAATCGCCGCGCGGAGTTGATCCAGGTCGATGCGGCCTTGGCTATCGACATCGAGCCAGGTGACTTCCCAGCCTTCGGACTCGAGGCGCTTCATCGGGTCGATGACCGCCTTGTGCTCGGTGCCACAGCTGATCAGATGCTTGCCCTTGGCCTGGTACATGCGGGCCGCGCCCAGAATCGCCAGGTTGTTGGATTCGGTCGCTCCCGAGGTAAACACGATCTCGCGGCCTTTTGCACCGAGGCCAGCCGCAAGTTGATTACGAGCGTGGTCGACGCCCTTCTCGGCAGCCCAGCCAAAGTCGTGGCTGCGAGACGCGGCGTTGCCATAGTCCGTGGTGAGGAAAGGCATCATGGCCTCGAGCACGCGCGGGTCCAGCTTGGTGGTTGCCTGCGAATCGAGGTAGACGAGTCGGCGATCAGCCATGTTTCTTTAGACAGCGAGGGGAGCTTCGGGAGCGGCGGGGAGCAACTCAGCAATCGTCATGCTTTCCAGCACGTTGTGAATGCTTCGCGTGACTTTGCCAATTCCTGTTTGAATGATGCAGGACGCCTCGAGTTCACAGCGATCCGCCATGCAATCAGTCATGGCGACCGGACCTTCCAGCACTTCGACGATGCGAGCGAGGGGGATGTCCTCGGCAGGATTCAAGAGGCGGTAGCCGCCACCTGGACCACGGGTCGCTTCGACGACTTGTGCGCGAGAGAGGTCTTTAAGGACTTCTGCGAGTAGGCGTTTCGGCAGTTTCAGCTCTTCGACGATCTCACGGACGCTGCAAAACGCCCCGGGGCGGCTGGCAAGAAAGGCCAGCGCCATCAGACCGTATTCAGAACGTCGTGTCAGCCGAAGCATCCCCTTAGATTAGCACTGAATCCATGCTCTTCAATGCCTAATCGGCACCATTTACGTGCGCAATGAACAAGTCTCCCATATTGGTTTTGTGGTTCTCGCCCTCGCCAGCCGGCTTCGCGGGGGCCGAGGCGAGGCCTTAGCGCTTGCGGTAAGCCTGTTCCGCAACCGTGGCGAGGAGCTCGCGCAGCGGGTCAGGAAGTCGGGTCGGCCGATGGTCATCACGACGAACACAGCCCAATTCGACTTCGCCTTCGGCGCAAAGCCGCCCGGGAGAATCGTGCAAAGCCATTTCATTCAATCGGTTTAGGTCGGAGCACTGAGCTTCGTCCGGAACGAAAATGCGATGGCCAAATCGCACCCGCGTGCCACTCCACGAGACAATCTCGGTGCGCACCAGGGCAAAATCGTCATAAGCGATCGAGCTGCGATAGCGGCAATGCGCTTCGGTCACCGGCAGCAGAATCTCATGCTCGCTCTCGAGATCGCGGTAACGGCAGCCCTCGCTGCGCATCCACTCGACACGGCCCATCTCAAACAGGGCCAGATAGCGTCCGTAATACAGCACGCCCATCGAGTCGATGTCTCGGTATAGCACTCGGTAGCTTGCTCCGTGGACGGCCATGTCAGATTGTAAGGCGTGCTGCCGTAGCAACGATCCCGGCTCTCTGTCAGAATCCCGGACCCATGGGCGAACTCGTTCCCGCCGAAGCGACTCGTGACCGGATGCTCCAGGTCATCGGGCTCAGTTTCCTTTTTCCCGGACTCGGTCACCTCGTGACGGGGGCCCGGGGGCTCGGGCTTGCCTGGATGTTGATTGCCAATGCGGCTTTGCTGTCGGGCTTCCATCTCGCAGGCTATACCCAGTTTGATTACGGATTCTCGTGGGCATTGGGTGGCATCAAGCTGGTCGTCGCGCTGCCTGAATCCTTGAACTTTGGCGGCACCTTGCTCATCGGGAATCTTGCGAGCAGCGTCGAGGCAGGTGGCAGCTACATCGAGAACTTGCCCAACCGCCAATTGGGCTACTTGCTCAGCGGGATCGCTGGAATCCTTTCGGTTGCTTCGGCACCGCATGCTGCAGGCATGGTGCTTGCGCAAATGGAACCGAGCCGCGAGGGTCGTCTGCACCCGGGCAAAGTTGCCTTGTTTGCCCTGCTCATTCCGGGCTTGGGGCACGCCATGATTGGCCGGCGCTTTAAGGCCAAGCTACTTGGCTTCAGCCTGCTTGGGATGTTTGTGCTCGGCTTGGCCCTTGGTGGCTTCGCCGACTTTGATCGTCAGCGACACGGTTACTACTGGATCGGTCAGATGTTTATCGGCCTGCTGGCTTGGCTGTCGTATCTGCCCTTGCTGCCGCTCAAGATGGGCAATGTCCTGCCGTATCAGGACACGGGGTTTACCTTCACATCGGTCGCCGGTCTGTTCAACATCGTGGTCGCGCTCGACGCATACCATCGTGCTGAATCCGACTGGCTTGAGGCGGATCGCCCCAAGTCCGATCCGATCGCCTCGGTGGATGCAGAGGTATCGGCATGAGCAACATCTTCGTCCAGTTCATCCTGCTGCTGGTGTTCAGCTTTGCACTTGCGGCAGTGGTTTCCTGCTACCGCGACGATGATCCGCAGGACGTCATGCGAGGGATTCCGCGGCGTATGGCATTGTTCGCCGGCACGGTCGCCGGGCTTGCGTTTCTTGCCTACGTGTTGGGAGTGAGCTTCTTGGCTCCCGACAGTCTTTCGGCTTAGTCGCGCGCGTCGTCCTTCGCTTGCACGGGCGGTTTCATTTCTTGTCCTGCTAGATAGCCCAACTCGGCGAGCATCCGTCGTTTGCGATCGCTAATCGCCGCGCCATGGCCGCCACTTCCGATGCTTGGGTCAAAGTCAATTGGAATCGATTCTTTGTTGGTGAAGACCCGACCCTGAAGTTGGCTGCGATAGAGCGGCATTTGACTGCGAAAGATCGCGGGTGGCTCTTCGAGTCGGAACGGAAGCTCGTGCGGGATCGCGGCGAGTTCGAGTAGGTTCGCCGCGAGAGATTCTGCGGGTACCGAGTCTGTCAACACAGCGGGTGCGACCCGACCCGGCGCGACGAGGCCAATCGGGACCCGGATGACGGAGTCATCAAAGCTATGGCCGTGCTCGAAGGAGCCGGCATCCCAGAGTTCCTCGCCGTGGTCGGAATGGAAGCCAAGAATGAGCTGCCCTGCGGCGGCTTGAAGTTGCGCCTCGAGCCACGGGCCGAGTTCGCGATCGAGTTGCTCGATCTCGGCGTAGTAGCGAGCACGTACCGTTTCCTTTTGGGCAGGCTCGAGCGCAAAAAAGCGCGCCCGTTCTTCGGGCGCATGGTCGGCGCCGAAGAAGTTCGCCAGGGGCATGGACTCGAATGGGTCGGGCGTTGGTCCGAAACGGTAGGGAAGGTGAGGTGCCATGAGGTGCAGCACCAAGAACCGCGGGCGGCCCTCATTCTGAGCCCAGAATCCTTCTGCGAGTGCGAGAGCGTCTTCGCTGCGATCGCTTGCCCGCACATAGCGTTCAAAGCCGCGGTTGAGGCCCGTCCAGCTTTCGAGCATGGGGTTCTGATGGATCATCCCGGTTGCATAGCCGGCTTCTCGGAATCGATCGGCGAGGGTGCGCAAGTTCGCATCGACTGCCGAGAGTTGGCGATTCTCTGGTGTGCCGGTGGCCTGGGCCGCAAACGGGCCGCGGCCGGCGAGATGCTGATCGGCGGGTAGCCCGGTAAACAGTGAAGCGTAGGAAGGCAGCGTCCAGTTGGAAGGCGCCACCGCTTGCGGCCACAGTTGCCCCTGAGCAAGAAGGGCAGAGAGCGCCGGGGCGTGAGCGAGCCCATCGCTACGCAGGGTGTCGATGGTCACGAGCAGGACATCGGGTGGCCGTTCGGCTTGGGGGAGGGGCGCATAGACCACCGGGGCTTGCCAGGCGACTTCGGTGACGGGGGCGCGTGCGCCGATCGGTCGCGGGTCGCGGCAAACCAGCACGAGGCTGCCTTCTTGCTGGGGAACATCGAACGCGACCTCATGCCAAGCTTCGCTGAGTTGGGTCGTCAGCGGTGCAAGCGTGAGCTGAAAAAGCGAGCGTGGATCTTCGCCTGGGATTTGCCAGAAGACCTCGAAGGAGGTGGGGACTTCGGGGCGCGGCGCGAGGCGTCGCACGGCGGAGCGGAACCGGCGTGGGTTGGGGCTTGCAGCGAGTTCGACCTGAACTCGGGAGGGCGTTGCCGCCAGCAGGCTGCTGCGATCGTCGCCGAGGATTTGGTCGGCGCGCACCCGCAAGAGACTGGGATCGACACCGTGCCATAGCGTGAGAAACTCGCTGCGGCCATGGACCACTTGCCCAAACTCGGTCGTGAGGGCCTCGCGACTGAGCCCCGGATTCCAGCTCGCGCTGAGGGTGGGCGACTCGGATGACTGCCCACAGCTGAGCACGGCAAGCGCAGCGCAAAGCCAGAGGTAGATCAAGAGCGTGGACCGGGTCATGGACTCGTGCAGCGATGATACGCCCCGCCATCGCGGCGCTGCACGATGCCGAGCAGCTCGAGTTCGCCGAGTGCGGCTTGAAGTTCGCTGGCCTGCATTCTTGTTTGCACGAGCAGTTCATCAAAGGGCAAGTCGAGCCCGTCGAGCACGCGCAGGATGGGTGCCGAAGCATGTTCGGTCGAGGGCGCCGGGCTTAAGGTGCCATCGGCCTCGACTTGGTGATCGAAGCCGAGCAGCGACAAGACATCGGCAGATGATTCGACCAGGGCAGCGCCTTCTCGAAGCATGCGGTGAGGCCCGGCTGTGTAGGCCGCGCCAGCGAGGCCAGGCACGGCAGCAAGTTCCCGGCCGAGGTCGAGACCCCAGCGCACGGTATTCATGCTGCCGGAGCGCCTGCCGGCTTCGACGACCACCACGACTTGGCAAAATGCGGCGAGCAGTCGATTGCGCTGCGGAAAATGATGTCGAAGCGGGGGCACGGTGGCGGGGAACTCACTGAGTACTGCGCCACCCTGCGCGGCAATTTGATCCAGCATGGTGCAGGCATCCGGCGGGTAGGGGCGGCGCAAGCCACTGCCGAGGACTGCGACGACGGTGCCCCCAGCATCGAGTGCGCCCTGCATGGCGGCTTGATCAATGCCGCGTGCAGCACCCGAAACGACGACCACCCCTGCCGCGGCGAGCCCGGCGCCCAAGCGCCCGGCGAGCTGGCGACCGTGCAGTGAACACGCGCGTGCACCGACGATCGCAACGCTCGGTGCCTTTGGAGCGATTAAGGGGAGTTGGCCGATGGACTGCAATTCGGCAGGTGCATCGAAACCCGGTACATGCGCTGCGATCCGCAAGAGCTCTTGCGGATAGTCGGGACAGGATTGCGTGAGTCGCTCGATCGGGCGACGCAGAAACGCAGTACTTGGCCTCACACTCAGTAGACGGATCGGCCCTTCCGAAGTGACAGGAAAACTAGCGGCTGACTTGCATCGCTCGGACAGCAGCGCGGAAGGCCTCGGTCTGTTCGCCTAGCTCCGCCTCGGGCCCTACGGCCTTGACATACAAGGGACCACCTGGTGCATCGACGATGGCTCCAAGCAAGAGCCAGTCTGCGCGTGGCTCACCGCCGCCGACCTGACGCGTGTCCTTCAAGATGCCAGCAACGCGCACAAAGGTAAATGGGAAGTTGCCGTCGGCATCCGGTTCGATCCGACCGTCTTGGGCCGGCTCACCGTTTTCCGTCTGCCATTGACCCAGCCAGCGATCCAAGTTCATGGCGATCGACTCTTTCGATGGACCCAGCCAAGAAATCGTCGCAACACCGCCAGCCGGCAGCTCCCATCGAGCGACTTGGAACTCAAGGCTGGTGGCGGTTTCTTGCCAGCCATCCAAGGCCGAGAGAACGACCGTCGGTTTCGTCGCCGGAGCGGATTCAGTCGACTCTCCGGATTGACGCAGCCCGACCTCCGGATCCGGGGCCTTCATGCATGCGGGAAGCAAGCTGCACAGGATGACCAAGGCGAGGGGACGCAACATTGCACGCCATTCTATGATGCCGCCCGGTGAAGTCGGCTTCGATCCTGCGACTTGCGGGTCCTTTGGTGATCTCGTTCTGGCTGCGCTCGGCGTTCGCCTGGGTCGATACCTTTTTTGCCGCTGCTCTCGAAGGCCTCGAGGGTGTCGTCGGCCTCGGCGACGCCTCGATCGCCGCGATCGGCTTGGCACTCCCCTTTGAGTTCCTGACCATCGCCTGTTGGGTGGGATCCTCGAACGGACTGACGGCACGCCTCGCCGCGGCCATCGGCGCGGGTGAATCAGACCGAGTCGAGCAACTCAAACGAGCCTCGACGCGGATCATTTGGGTGCTTTGTGGAGGATTCTTGATCCTGGCAGCCGGAGTCTGGTGGCTTTCGCCCTTGGTTCTGAAAGATCCCTTGCTCGCGCGTCAGTTCCAGCTCTATGGAACGATCTTGATCGGGGGTTCGGCAGTGACTTCCTTTTGGGCAATCCTGCCGGACTCGATCGTCAAAGCTCACCAAGACACGCAGGGCACGATGTGGGCCGGACTGCTGTCGACCTTTACCAACGTCCTTCTGAACACTGTCTTCGTGTTCGTTTTCGGATGGGGAATCGCTGGGATCGCAGCTTCGACCGTGCTGAGCCGCATCGCCAGCTTGATCTACGCTTGGTATCGCGCGGCTGGCCACGAACGCCGCTGGAAGGCCGAGCTGGAAGCCCCGCAGCCCGGAATCTTCGAGCGTCCGGTACACGCGATCTTGATGCTCGCGATCCCAGGCGCGCTGACCTATCTCCTGATGTCTGTGGAATCGCTTGCGGTGTTTGGTCTGATCGCCAACCTGCCGCCGCAAGAACTGGCGGTCCCCCTGCTCGCGGCTTGGTCGATCTTTGACCGCGCGCTGCGCTTCTTGCTCATGCCGGGCATCGCCTGCAGCGTTGCGTTGCTCCCGTTGACCGCGCAATACAGTGGCCGAGGAGATTTCAAGCGTATCCAGCTTGAGTTCAGAGTCGCGCAGCGTGCGGGCTGGATCTATTCGCTCGCCGTGGTACTGCCGATGAGTCTGCTCGCCGGCCCTTGGCTCTCACGCGCGCTGTCGAAGACGCCGGAAACGCAGACTTTCGCGGCCGAGGCGATGCCGTGGATCTTCGTGGGAGTCCTTGTTTCGATCCCCTTCTTCCTCGCGCGCTCGACCTTTGACGGTTTGCAGAAGCCGCGTCCCGGGCTGATTGCGTCGATCATCCGCGCCTTCGTGTTCTTCATACCGGGCATGGCGCTGGGCTACGCCTTGGCAGACTCATTTGGATTCAGCCCGATGCACGGGCTTTGCGCGGGAGCGTCCTTGGGCCTCGCGGCTGGTAGCTGGGTCATTCATAATTGGATCAGCCGCCATCTTCAAGAGATGGCGGCTGAACAGCAACAGCCAGTGGCTGCATTACCAGGCGGGCGCTTGCCCGATCGGGACTAGCTTGCGTCGGTCTCCGGCGTCGTCTCTTCGCCGTTTCCACTGGCAGCCGGCTCCGGCGTCGGTGATTCGGGCGGAGTCGGCGCAGGGATCGCTTCGAAGCGCAGTGCTTCTTCGCCTTCCTTGTAATCAATCTCGATCAGAGAGTTCTCAGGCAGCAAGCCCTTGAGCATCTCTTCCGCGAGTGGATCCTCGACGTGCTTCTCGATCGTGCGACGCAAGGGTCGAGCGCCGTACTCGGGGTTGTAACCCATATCGATCAGGAAGTCGCGAGCCTTGTCACTGAGGTGCAAGACAAGCTTCTTGGCGCGCAGACGCGCTTCGACTTTGTTCATCTCCAGGTCGATGATGCGGAACAAGTCATTGCGGGTCAGCGGATTGAAGCTGACGATTTCGTCGACGCGGTTCAGGAACTCGGGGCGGAAGTAGCGTTGAATCTCGCTCATGACCGCTTCTTGCACGCGCTTCGAGGTTTCCTCTTCCGAGTTGACGAAGCCGACACCGCCACCATCCTTGACCGCGTAGCTGCCTACGTTGCTGGTCATGATGACAATCGTGTTCCGGAAGTCGATCTGGCGGCCGAAGGAATCGGTCAAGCGACCTTCTTCCATGATCTGCAACAGCATGTTGTAGACATCGGGGTGCGCCTTTTCGATTTCGTCGAAGAGGATGACCGAGTAAGGGCGGCGACGCACTTTCTCGGTGAGCTGGCCACCTTCGTCGTGCCCGACGTAACCCGGAGGCGAGCCAACCAAGCGGCTGGCGTTGTGCTTCTCCATGTACTCGGACATGTCGATCGTGATCAACGCGTCTTCCTGGCCGAACATGAACTTGGCGAGTTGCTTCGAGAGCCAAGTCTTGCCGACGCCCGAAGGGCCGACAAACATGAAACAGCCGGTCGGGCGATCTGGGTCTTTTAGGCCCGAGCGCGAACGACGAACCGCGCGCGCAATCGCACCAATCGCGTTGTCTTGATTGATGACGGTCAAGCCCAGTTCGTCTTCCATTTGGAGAAGGCGCGTGGCCTCTTCCTGGGCGAGGTTCGAGACCGGAATGCCGGTCATGCGGGCGACCGTTTCGGCAATGACTTCGTAGTTGACCTCGGCGCGGTTGGCTTCTTCCGCGTCGGCGTTCTTCCACTCGGCCATCATGTTCTCGCGCTTGCGGCGCAAGCGGTAGGCCTCGTCGCGGTTGCGCGCAGCCAGTTCAAAGTCTTGGTTTGCAACCGACTCTTCTTTGGCTTTCTCGAGTTCGCCAATGCGTTCGTCGAGCTCCGCCAAATCGGGCGGTGGGGTCATCGTGTTCAGGCGCAAGCGTGCACCTGCTTCATCGATGACATCGATCGCCTTATCCGGCAAAAAGCGGTTGGTGATGTACTTGATCGCCAGGTCAACGGCACCTTCAAGCGCATCCGGGGTGTAGTTGATCTTGTGGTGATCTTCGTAGCGTTGAGCCAAGCCCTGCAAGATCGCGACGGTTTCATCGCGGCTCGGAGGATTGACGATCACCGACTGGAAGCGTCGCTCAAGAGCGCCGTCCTTTTCGATGTGCTTGCGGTACTCGTCGAGCGTGGTGGCACCAATGATCTGGATTTCACCGCGCGACAGCGCTGGCTTCAGCACGTTCGAGGCATCGATCGCGCCTTCTGCGCCACCTGCACCCACGAGCGTGTGCAGCTCGTCGATGAACAGAATGACGTTCTTGGCCCGTTTCACTTCGGACATGACGGCCTTGATCCGTTCTTCGAACTGACCGCGGTACTTGGTACCGGCGACCATGCCGGCCAAGTCGAGCGTGACGATGCGACGATCGCGCAGGATCTCGGGCACTTGGCTCGAGTGAATCGACTGCGCCAGGCCTTCGACAATCGCCGTCTTGCCGACACCAGGTTCGCCGAGCAACACCGGGTTGTTCTTGGTTCTCCGCGAAAGAACCTGAATCACGCGCTCGATCTCGTCTGAGCGGCCAATGACCGGGTCGAGCTCGCCGCGCTTGGCAGCTTCCGTGAGGTCGCGGCCAAAGGCATCGAGAGCAGGAGTCTTCGACTTGCCGTGCGGAGCAGGCGTGTTTTCGCCGCCGCTGACTTCGTCGGTTTCCTCTTCCTCTTGCACCGGGCCTCCCAAGAATTCGATGACCTCTTCCCGCACCTCGTCGAGGCGCACACCGAGTGCCATCAGGACATGAGCAGCAATCCCTTCTTGTTCTCGCAGCAATGCGAGCAAGAGATGCTCGGTTCCGATGTAGTTGTGGCCCAGATTGCCGGCTTCCTCGAGCGCCAACTCAACAACTTTCTTGGCGCGTGGGGTAAACGGAATCTGTACCGAGGGCTCCATGGCGGGGCCCGACTTGACGATTTTTTCCACCTCGCGTCGAATCTTCTCGAGGTCGATGGCCATCGACTTCAGGACATTGGCCGCGACGCCTTGGCCCTCCTGAATGAGGCCGAGCAGAATGTGCTCGGTGCCGATGTATTCGTGGTGGAAGCGTTGAGCTTCGCGACGAGCGAAACCCATGACTTTGCGTGCGCGTTCAGTAAAGCGGTCGAACATGAATGCGTGATCTCCGGCTATCTATCGGTGTTTCCGATAGGACAGGTTGAACGAATGCCAAGAATGGCAGTTGCCGGGAGGAGCCGAACCT
>JBDQJC010000002.1:0-82992 GCA_040264055.1 Planctomycetota bacterium | reverse complement strand
TTCTTGAGCACCGTCAGCATGCGCCCGGTATCGATCGGGTGCTTGTCCATCGGTTCGCCGTAGTTGCCGTACTGGGCGCCATCGGCTTTCAGGTCGATATGACGCGCAGGTCCAATCAAGTCGATCAGGTATTCAAGCGGGTCGCGGCCGGCTGCATGGGCCAGTTCGTCGGCAAAGCCGTGCGCCGCGAAAGCATGAAAGACATTGCACACCGAGCGCAGCCAGCCGACACGCACCACGCCGCGCGACTTGCCGGTTTCGACTTGAATGTTGGGTACATCCCAGGGCACATCCTTAAAGCCGAGGTCAAGCTCGCCGGCACTGCCGCGGTCGGCATTCGGGTTGAAGGTCGAGCCGATTGCCGTGAAGGCCGAGCGCGCGCGCCAAGCGGTCGGCATGCCATCATCGCCGACAGCCGCGTCGAGCCGCATCGCCGAGACCGCGTGGAAGTAGTCGTGACGGATGTCATCTTCGCGGGTCCAGAAGACCTGCACCGGCGCTTTGACTTCGCGCGAGAGCAGCGCGGCCTCGATGACATAGTCCGGCTTGGACTTGCGGCCGAAGCCACCGCCCAGCAGGGTCACATCAACACGCACCTTGCTCGGCGAAATTCCGAGCCATTGCGCGACGCCGTCATGAGCAGCTTGTGGGTTTTGCGTGGGCGCCCAGCAATGGCAACCATCTTCCGTGACATGCGCGACAGCGCACGGCGGCTCCATGGGCGCATGGGCGAGATACGGAGCTTCGTATTCCGCGCTGATCACTCGATCGCGCGGCGCTGCGGCAATCACTTCGACGGTCTTGCCGCGGTTGCGGGCAACCTCGCCATCTTCCTTGGCTCCGGCGCGCAGATAGGCCATTTGTTCTTCCGAGTTTGCCTGAGCGTTCGGACCGAGATCCCATTCCACCTTCAAGGCTTCGCGGCCCTGAATCGCTGCCCAAGTATTGGTCGCGATGACGGCAAGTCCGCCGAGTGCTTGGAATCCTGGCGCCTTGGGTCCAACCGATTCCAGGGTGATGATGCGCTCGACGCCAGGCACCTTGATTGCCGCGGCTTCGTCCCATTTCTTGGGCTTGCCACCGAGCACCGGCGAGCGCGCGATCACCGCGTACTTCATGCCATCGATTCGAAAATCGGCACCGTATTGCGCAGTGCCATTGAGGATGCCCTCCATATCGCGAATCGGTACGCCCTTGCCCTGATAGCGCCGATCTTCCGGCTTCTTGAAGACAAGCTCGTCTTCTTTGGGCGTTGCGAGCGTGGCCGCGGTCTCGGCGAGTTCGCCGTAACCGAGTTTCTTGCCCGAAGGCGAGTGGACAACTTCATGCAGCACCGCGCGGCATTCGGTGACGGGAACATTCCATTGCTTGGCCGCTGCTGCTTCGAGCATCTGGCGCATCGAAGCACCGACCCGACGCATGATCTCGTAGAACTGCCGCACACTGCGCGAGCCATCGGTGTTCTGATCGCCCAAGCGAGCGTCGCCTGGGGCTTGTTCGATCGTGACACGATCCCAATCGGCCTCCATTTCATCGGCAACGATCATGGGAAGCGCCGTTGCGATTCCCGTGCCCATCTCGGAGCGGTGCGCGACGATCTTGACTTCGCCGCTCGGCAGCAAGGAAACCCAAAGGTCGGGCTCGAAGTCGGCAGCGTCCGAAGCGCTTTGGCAGCTAAGAAGTGCTGCGCCGCCGGCCTGACTACCAAAGGCCAAGACCAAGCCGCCACCCGCGAGGGTGCGTAGGAAGCTACGCCGTTGCATGGTTTGCTTGCTCATCACTTGGCCTCCCTGGTCAAGGTTTCAGAAGCCTGCCCGATCGCCGCACGAATCCGGTCATAGGTTGCACAGCGACACAGATTGCCGCTCATGGCAGTGTCGACCTCTTCCTCGCTCGGTGCAGCATTCTCCGCCAACAGCGAACAAGCCGACATCACTTGCCCGGCTTGGCAGAATCCGCACTGCGGTACCGAGTTGTCGCGCCACGCTTGCTTGACTGCATTGGCGACTTCGCCTTCGACACCTTCAATCGTCGTCAGCTCGGTTCCTTCGGCGGCACTGACGGGCAGAATGCACGCGCGCGCAGGGTTGCCGTCCAAGTGCACGGTGCAGGTGCCGCATAAGCCGCGGCCACAGCCATACTTGGTTCCCGTAAGCTGGAGGTGGTCTCGCAGGACCCAGAGCAGCGGGGTGGACGGATCAACACCGTCGATTTCCCGCTCCTCGCCATTGATGCGTAAGCGAAGCATGCCCCGATTCTGACGGTTTCCTGCGTCTCCTGGTCAAGGATGGATCAAATTTCTCGTGCCCGCTCCCGGAATTCGGTAAATCGAATCCTTTTTGAAAGAGGTGCGAGTGCATGAGAAAAAGGCGGCAATCGTTTTGTTGGCATCCACTCGGGTTTTTGGCCGCGATCGCTTGGGAAGCGTTGTTCTTGTCGTCGGCGACCCTTGTCGCGCTAGTTGGGATTGGATTCGAAGGGCTCGAACAGCTTGGGGCAGAGGAAGCGCGCTTCGCTGGGCTGATCTTGCTCGTCGGGATCTTGCCCGGATGGCTGCTGGGATATGTGGCGCTCGCTTCGATTCGCGCGCCTTTACCGCTGGGCCTCTGGGCGGTCATCGGCTTCCTTCGGGCTTTTCTCGGCAGCTTCTTGTTCTTTCTGTTTGGCTCGGTTTTTCAATCAATTGCGCTCGGTATCTTGCTCTTGCTCATTTGCTTCGGGGTTTCAACCTGCTTGTATTGGTTGCTCTGGAATCGTGCTTACCAAAGAGGTATCCGCTGAGGATCGGCGATCTAGCGTGAAGCAAGCAAGATGAGTTACACCCAGCTCCACCCTGCTTTGCATTGGCCGACGTTCTGGCGAACGATGGTGGTCGAGGGGGTGGGGGTATTGGCGCTCGGCTTCGCCTATGCCTTGGTGATCGCAGGCGCCGATTCTTCCTTCGGTCTCTTCTTCCTGGGCATCGCAAATGCGGTCCCAGCGTTCGTCTCACTTTGGCTGGTATTCGGCCTCGTGTTTCTGGCTGGCTTGCGCCCACGCCCGCGATTCGTCTCGATTCGCTGGGGCGTCTTTGCTTGGATCCGGCTGATGGTGGTGTTGAACTTCTTCACCAAGGCGTACCCAGGGCGCGTACTCAGCGTCGATCCTGATGTGGAGTCCATGTTTGTGCCGGGCGGGGCTGCAACCTTCGCCGTCATCAGCGCGGTGCTGTACACCCGTCTGCATCGGCGCGCCCGGAAGGCTGGGGCCCTCCCATCCTTCACTCTCCCGAAGAACGAAGTGTTCGCCTTGCTTGCCGTGGGTGAAGTCGCCTTTGTCGCCAGCCTTTCGATTGCGGGCGAAGGCTATGACCTGGCGGCTTGGCAGACCACCGCTTGGCTCATCGCGGGCGCATGGTTGCCCGGTTGGCTGAGCTTCATGTTGTGGGTGACAAGGCGGCGACGCGCCGGTCGAGAAATCACGCGTTTGCATTTCCTGCTTGCAAGTTCACTCCGCGCCTGGATCGGGGTCGCGATTTATGTCTTCGTATTCGCAGGGCTGCTTGAAGACACGCGATTGCCTTTCCTTTGGTGGATGGGCCTTGTTTTGCCGCTGATCTACTGCGGGATCGCTGGCTTTGCATTCAACATGCTGCCTGCTCTTGTCTATTTCAGGCTGACCGGTGCGGGCGGCATCAGTTCTAGCACGCGTACCCGCGTCTACGCTGGCCTCTCCATTGCGGGCATCCTTGCCTCCGCGGGGGTGGAACTCGTGTTGATCATGTTGAGCAAATGGAGGTACGGCGACTACCTCACACTGCACAAGGGATATGTGCAGACGAGCCAGCAGCTCTATGCCCTCGCCTTGCTTCCGGTCTTGGGTTGGGTTCTCGTGCGTCTGCCCGTTTTGATTTGGTTGCGCGGTTGGAAAGCGATCGGCGTGGCAAGATTTTTAACCTTCAGTACGACGGTCAGCTTTCTGGCCGCATTCGGCTTCCATTCCCTGTTTGGCCCGCAAGAGCTAAGCATCGAATGGCTGCTCGTGATGACTTCGTTTGGCTTGCTTTCTGGGCTCGGCTACATCCTCGACTGCAAGTTGCGTGCAGACGAGCTGTTGCCTAGCTAGTCTGCGCAGATGGAGTTTGAGCTGACGCACGCGCGGCTGCGGCCCTTGTGTCTTGCCGATGCCGCATCCATGGCGCAGCACGCCAACGATGCTTCGGTGGCGCGCGACCTGCCTGATCGCTTCGTGCACCCGTATTCCGAAGCAGATGCGGTGAAGTTCCTGGAGCGGGTGCTCGAGACAGATCCACCCACTGTGCTCGCGATTGATGTCGAGGGTGCTTGTGTCGGAACGATCGGTTGGAAGCCACGCGATGATGTCGAGCGGGTCACGATCGAGATCGGCTACTGGCTGGCGACGGCGCACGCAGGGCGCGGGATCACGACCGAAGCGATCCAGGCTGTCACGCCTTGGCTGATCCGTGACAAGCAGCTCACACGAGTCGAGGCGCGCCTCTTTCAGCGCAATCGGGCCTCAGCGCGCGTGCTCGAAAAGGCCGGCTTTGTGCGCGAAGCCTTGATGCGCCGTAGTGCGATCAAGGCCGACGAAGTGCTTGACCAAGAGTTGTGGGCATTCGTCGTCGATCAACCCGGAGTACTGCCCGAGGACGCTGGCACCGGGCAACCCTGGTAGAGCCTTCGATTAGTCACCCAATACCAGTGCGCCTTCGGCGCGGTACTCGTGCATCAATGGCAGCAGATCGGCGGCAGTTGCGTCGAACTGGGCGGCAAAGGACTCGAGTGCCTGGGCATCGATGGGCTGCTCTGCAGTGCGGAACAGGGCAGCAATCGCCTCGTTGACTTCCTCGGGGATTGCCTCCAGCAAGGCCCACGGGTTCGCGCCGGGGCGCGCATAGACCAAGATGGACTCACGATGCTCGCTTGGATCGATGGGGTTGGCCGGACAAGCCTGCCCCGCGTGCAGAGCAGCCTGGATTTCGCCGGCGCGGGCGAGCGTGCCGACTGGCAGATCGATCACTGCCGCGCGCGAAGCGCATTGCCAATGACCTGCGGGCGGCGTCGGTCCCGAGTCCTTCCGTCGCACTTCCGCGAGCGCGAGTTCAAGCTGTGCAAGCGCGCTGGGCCAGGCTTGATCGGCTAGGACACGACAAAGGTATGCGCCGGCTGCAAGCGGGAGGGGGCGATCGGCCTCGATGGCTGCGTGAAACTCGACGCTGCTTGCGAAGCCTTCGAGCCGCGCGCGCGGGTCATCACAACCAGCCAAACTGAGCCGAAACTCAAGTGTGGCGTTGCCGAGGACCTGCAAGCGGCGCGTGCCGCGTGGATCGGCACGGATGCCCGCGCGCGAGGCTTCGCGAATCAAAGCAAGGGACGGATCGTCTCCTGCGAAGACCTCAGCGGCAAAGTTCGGATCCATTTGCGCTCGGAACAGGGTGCGCTGCAAACGGCGGTGATCAATCATCGCGGCAACATCGCCTTCAGGCGTTGGAAGGTCGGCAGCACCTGTTCGGCGCGGTTGCGTTCACATTCAAAAACCAGCGCGCGCAGGTTGACCGCGCGCGGGATCAGCTCGTCGACGATCGCCCAGGTTTCCTCGAGTATCTCGACGCCATGGTCATCTTCGACGAAGCGTTCGCCTTCGTGTTCGAAGCAGCGACCGCCGGCGACGTGCATCTCGACGATGCGCTCGGCGGGGAAGCGGTCCAGTGCCTCGAGCGGATCGTGCCCGGAGACCATTTGATAGGCAGCCAGATGAGCGGCGTCGAGTAGCAAGCCGCAATCCGCTTGCTCGGCGACGCTGGCGAAGTAGTCGGCCAAATGCATGCGTCCGAGATAAACATGCGCGGGAGGATTCTCCGGCAAGACTTCCATGCCGGACCAGTTGCGCAAGCGGCGCACGTTGCGCGCCATCTCGGCCGCGGACTCCGGCTCAAGCACGGGCGGCATCAGCACTCCATGACCAAGCTCGCGCGGTCCGATATGCCAGAGGCCGGCGTCGCCGCAGAGCCAAGCAGCGTTCAATGTGCGCGCGCTAGCCACCGTCGCTGCGGTCCAAGCGCGATCCAAGTCTTCCCCTTCCTCCAGATTGACATCCAAGAAGTGATAGGTGCTGGGCAAGCCGGCCGCGGCCCAGGCGCGCGCGTCCGCGTCGACTCCGCGCTCTAGGTCGGCGCCCACTTCGAGGAACTGCACGAGCTCGGGGTGGGCGCGATGCAACGCCAAAGGGTTCAGCCCCGCTTTGCCGGCTTCGTACTCGGTCGAGATCCCCAAGCCCAGCCACGGCAGGGCGGCGACGCGCTCATAGAACGGCGCTTCGACGGCGGAGGAGGACGGCGACACGCGGGGATTGTAAGTTGCGCGCTTCGTTTGCTCCCGCGCCCCCCTCAACTCCCCGGCCTGCTGTTGGCCGCCAGCCTCGGCCTTGGCTGCTATTTCCTGGCGCCTTGGTTGCAAGCCAACATCGACGCTTGGCCGCCACTCGGAGGGGTGAGCTTGGCGATCTTGCTCGGCTTTGTGCTTGGGCAGTTCTTGACTCCGGGCCCGCAAACCAAGCCCGGGCTGAAGTACGCCGAGAAGACGGTGTTGGCCTTGGCGATCGGGCTGTTGGGCGCACGCTTGAATGGCGCCGCACTCGCAGAACTCGGCTGGCCGATCGCGTTACTGCTGGTGGCGATGATGCTGATCACGATTCTGGCCGGACGCGGTTTTGCGCATCTTTGTGGTCTCGGACCCGGCCTCGGTTGGACACTCGGTGTTGGCAGCGCGGTATGTGGATCTTCGGCAATCGCCGCAGCGGCCCCGTTTGTCGACGCCAAAGATGAGGAAGTGGCGCTTTCAGTCGGAGTCGTCAACCTGCTTGGCACGGTCGGTATTTTTGTGCTGCCCGGCTTGGTCTTTGCGCTTGGCTCGCCCGCCGAAGACGCCATCGTTCTGACCGGAGGAAGCTTGCACGCGGTGGGGCATGTCGTCGCTGCGGGCTACACCGTTTCCGAAGAAGTGGGAATCGGCGCGACCGCAGTCAAGATGGGCCGAATCGCCTTATTGGTTCCGATCGTGTTGTTTCTCGCGTTGCGCCAACAGCGATTGCGCCGCGCGGCGATACAGGGCGATGCCGAGCTCGAGGCACCGCGTGGTTTGCACCGCTTGCTGCCCGGTTACTTGCTCGGCTTCCTGGTATTGGCGACCGCCAACTCATTCGGTTGGTTGCCCGATGAGCTTGCGCAAGCCCTTGGCACGGCGGCCAAGATCGCCTTGGCGATCGCGATGGCTGGGATCGGGCTGCAGCTGCAGCTTCGGGTGCTGCTGCGCCAGGGACCACGCGCCTTGCTGGCTGGAGTGCTGGTCTGGGCCGTGCAGATCGCGTTTCTGGCCCTCGGGCTCGCGATTCTCGCGCCGACGGGCTAGAAAATGTGGAACTTTGAACCGCATCGTGGGTTCTCAGCTTTGCGTCCATTTGGCGCCGCCCCCGCAGACCCCTCTCTTTCCATGCGAATTCTCCTCACTCTTGCTTTGCTGTTCTCTGCGTCGTTCGTGATGCAGGCGGACACGCTGACTGCCGCAACAGCGGCTGCCCCGGGCCAAATCGTTGGCCGTGTCGTCGATGCAAACGGTGCTGCCGTTGCCGACGCCAAGGTTCAGATCGAAATGACCCACCGTTCTGGGCGAACCTTCAAACTGAACACCAGCACCGATCGTCGTGGTCACTTCCGCTTTGACCGCGTACCCGAAAGCCGTGGCGTCATTCGCGCCGGCAAGCGCGGCGTTGGCCGCGATCGCGAGCGTGTCGGCGTTCGTTCGGGTCAGACCACGCGGGTCGGCCTCGAG
The DNA here is from genome assembly GCA_040264055.1 of Planctomycetota bacterium. Classification (GTDB taxonomy): domain Bacteria; phylum Planctomycetota; class UBA1135; order UBA1135; family UBA1135. Next base: position 75,166 of record JBDQJC010000002.1, on the reverse strand, counting down.
CTGCAATAAGCTGACGATCGATCGATTCGATCACCACGGGCGTCGAGTGTCTACTCGACGCCCGTAATCGTTCCATCGGGCAGAAGGTCGATGCTCGCCGCGGCCGGAACGCGCGGCAAACCGGGCATGCGGAAGATTTCGCCGGTCAGCACCACGAGGAAGCCTGCGCCTGCGTTGATCTGGACGCGACGCACGGTAATCGTGAAGTTCGTGGGGCGTCCGATCTTCGATGGATCATCCGAAAGCGAGCCCGGTACCTTGGCAATACAGACAGGAAGTTCGCCGTAGCCAAGTTCGACGGCTTTGGCGATTTGCTTGCGTGCGCTGCCGTCGAATTCGACGTCATCGGCACCATAGATCTGCGTCGCGACCTTGCGAATCTTGTCCTCAACCGAGTCGGTGAGAGCGTAAACCGGCTGAAGCTCGGTTGCTTCTCCGCTTGCCGCGTCCATCACTGCGCGCGCAAGTTCGGTCGCTCCTGGTCCGCCTTCGGCGTGATGGCGCGAGGCGGCAAACCCAATACCGAGTTCGGCGCAGCGCTTGCGTACGATCTCAATTTCTTCGGGCGTATCATTGGCAAACTGGTTCAGGGCGACGACCGCGGGTTTGCCGTAAAGGCGGACGTTCTCGACATGCTTGTCCAGGTTTGGTAGGCCGGCGGCAACGGCATCTGGGTTGGCTGCCTCAAGATCGCTCTTGGCGACGCCGCCGTGCATCTTGAGTGCACGCACAGTTGCAACCAAGACGACCGCATCCGGATTGAGCCCGGTGGTGCGGCACTTGATATCGAGGAATTTCTCGGCACCGAGGTCAGCGCCAAAGCCCGCTTCCGTGACCGTCCAGTCGGCGAAATGCATCGCCATGCGGGTGGCGAGAACCGAGTTACACCCGTGCGCGATGTTGGCGAACGGGCCGCCATGCACAAAGGCAGGCGTGCCGTTGAAGGTCTGCACCAAGTTCGGATTCATGGCATCGCGCAGCAGCGCCATCATCGCGCCGACTCCATCCAGTTGACCGGCAAAGACTGGATCGTTGGCGCGCGTGTAGCCAATCAGGGTGCGCTCCAGGCGCGTGCGCAGGTCCTCGGCATCGGTGGAAAGGCACAACATGGCCATGACTTCTGATGCAGCGGTGATGTCGAAGCCACTCTCGCGTGGCATGCCTTGGCCCGGCCCGCCCAGGCCGGTGACCATTTTGCGCAGTGCGCGATCATTCATATCGAGCACGCGCGGCCAGGAAATTTTGCGCGGATCAAGCTCAAGCTCATTGCCAAAGTGCAAGTGGTTGTCGATCAGTGCAGCCAGCAGATTGTGGGCGCTCGTGATCGCGTGAAAGTCGCCGGTGAAGTGCAGGTTGATGCGGTCCAGAGGCATGACCTGGCTATGGCCGCCTCCGCAGGCGCCGCCTTTGACTCCCATGCACGGGCCCAAGCTGGGTTCGCGCAGAGCCAAGCACGCCGATTCACCCAGCTCGGTCAGAGCCTGGGCGAGCCCGATCGAGGTTGTCGTCTTGCCCTCTCCGGCCGGAGTCGGCGTGATCGCCGAAACCAAAATCAACTTCTGCTGCGCGCGCTGGTGCGGTCGACTCAGAGCTTTGACGTCGACCTTGGCAATCTCGCGACCGTAGGGGAGTAGATCTTCAGTGGACACTCCCAAACGCTCGGCGATCTCTTGGATCGGGCGCGCGGTGTACTGGCGGGCAATCTGGACGTCGGAAGCCATGGCGTGCGGAAGTCTAGCGGCTCTATGCTAGAACGCTAGATGGAGCCACTCATCATCATTGGTGTGATCGCCCTGATTGCGGTGATCGGATATTTCGCCTGGCAAGCGGAAAAGAAGCGTCGTGAGGCTTTCCAAAACTGGGCGCGTGAACATGGCTGGCGATATTCGCATGCAAAAGACCGCTCGATTTACCAGCGCTTCCGATTTCTCGACAAGCTGAATCAAGGCTCCAATCGTTACGCGGCGCACGTCGTCGAAGGGCAGTGGAAGGGCAGCGATGCGATCGGTTTCAGCTTCCACTGGGAGACCTATTCCACGGATAGCAAGGGCAATCGGCAGACCCACCATCATTGGGTGGGGGTGGTCGCGATGCAGATCGAAGAACGCTTTCCCGAGCTCAAGATTAGCCCGGAGTCCTTCCTGCACCGGATCGGTCACGCGCTTGGTGCGCAGGACATCGACTTTGAATCGATCGAGTTTTCGAAGAAGTTTGAAGTCAAGGCCGACGACAAGAAATTCGCCTACGACTTTTGCAATACGGGAATGATGGAGTACCTACTTCAGCACCCAAAGACTGCGCTGGAACTCGACAAAGACTGGATCGCGGTCTTCGACAGTCACAAGCTCGAGCCGCACGAGGTCGAGCCGCTGCTTGAGCACATCATTGCGATTCGTAGCCATATGCCGGGCTACTTGTTTCGCGAGTAAAGGGGCCATCACAACGAAATACGGGCAGGAGGCCCCACCTCCTGCCCGCTGGGGTCTCCCCCTTGGTGCGTTTTGGAATCCAGCCCAAATGGGCCGAAACTCTCTCCCTTATTGCACCGTGATGGCCAGACTGTTCGTGAACAGCGCGCCACCCAAATCGACACCTTGCATCCAGATTGGCACGCCGCCGGCGGCAGCTGGGATGCTCTGGAAGATGTCGGCAGCGCCATCCACGTCCAAGGTGACCATCGGCAATTGGCGAATCGGAGCACTCAGCTCGACCATGCCCAGACGGGTGGCGGTTGGGCCAGGGCCGACCAGCGAGTAGGCAACCAAAGCCTGTGCGCCTGGGGTGCCATTGCGGAACTGAATCGTTGCGGTCTGACCCGCTTGGAAGTTCACGATCGAGAGCATTGGAACGATGCCATCTTTGGTGTTGTAGTAGACCGTGCCGTTGAACTCGCGTGGAGTAAAGGTCGGTGCGCCGACGCCACCAGCGGCTTTGGCACAGTTTGTCAGTAGTTCCAACTGCGCATTGGCGTAGCTGGTGCTCGGTGCGTTGGTGTAACGCAGTGTGTTGGTCGCCGAGACGTTCTGCAGGTCAAGGTAGATTCCATAGGTCTGGCCCGCCAAGAAGGTCGGTGCGGTCACCGATAGCGGGACACTGGTCGGGTTGTCGGTGCCTTTGCCGTTGACGAGCACACTTTCGAGCAGAGTCCAGGCCTGCACGTCTTCTTCGACGCCGAACGAACTGCCCACGGTGTAGTAGACATCGAGAGTTTGGAAGCCGCGACCGCTCAGGTTGACATCAAAAGCGGTGACATCCAAGTCGACGACCGGCGTGAGGTCAAACATGACCCCGCCATAGCCGAAATCACTCGCGTAGTAGGTCGTCAGCGAGTTGGGAGTCGGTGCGTCTTGCGCGGCGGCCGGGAGGGCGCACGCGAAGGCGAGGGGAATCGCGAAGAGCTTGTTCATTTCCTAAGCGGGGGAGCATCCCCCGACGCAAGGGATCATGAGCCCCAATCCGAACTCCTTGTCACGGCATCGTCACCGTCGGCAGCAAAATGCTGCGCTTGCTAGAATCACGCGTAAATGATCTGGATCGCCGCTTTTATCATCGCCCTGCTGATCGGGCTTGGCATCGCGATGAACGTTTGGTTCGGCGAATCCGAAGATTAATCTGCCATGGTTCCTCTCTACATTGCTCTCGGCGTCCTCCTGGTCCTCGCGCTTGTCGTGATCGGCCTTTACAACGGTTTGGTCTCGATTAAGAACCAATGCGACGAAGCTTGGTCCAACGTCGAAACCGAGCTCAAGCGTCGTTATGACCTGATTCCCAACCTGGTGAATACCGCGAAGGGCTATGCCAAGCATGAAAAGGAGCTGCTCGAGCAGGTCACTTCGATGCGCGAACAGGCTGCCAATAACCATGGTTCGCTGGCCAGCCAGGCGCAGGACGAAGTGCGTCTGCAGCAGGCGCTCGGCAGCCTGATGGTGCGGCTCGAGGCCTACCCAGATCTCAAGGCCAACCAGAACTTCCTCGAGTTGCAAACCGAGTTGGCGAACACCGAGAACCGCATCCAGGCTTCGCTGCGCTTCTTCAACGGCAATATTCGCGAGAACAACAATAAGGTGCAGCAGTTCCCGTCGAACATCATTGCGGGCATGTTTGGCTTTGGCACCCGCGAGTTCTTTGAACTCGATGTTCCGGAAGCCCGCCAGCCGGTCAAAGTCGAGTTTTAGATCTTTTCTGGCCTTTGGAAAAGCTGCGCATCGACGTGACGGTGCGGTGACAGCAGAGCAGCCGCGAGGCTTAGCTTGAGCACAGGTTCAAGCCATGCTGCTCTGCTCGCTTTCACTTCTCCTTCCCAGTTTCGCCCTTGCCCAAGAACCGGCACCGGTTCAGCTCCGATTCGATGGAGCGATGCGTGCCGGCGAAGCTGTGCAAGCTCGGGTCAGTTCACCCATCGTGGGGGCACCGGTTTGGCTGATCGTTGGCCCGGCCGGGAGCTTTGAACTGTTCGGCAGCGACCAGCCCCTGCTGGGGGTGCAGCCATTCGGCGCCGGCCAGTTCTTCCGCGGCAAGATCTCCGCGCATGGCCAGTTCGCGCCGCGCTTTCAGATCCCGCTCGGGGCGTTCGCACCCGGGCAGCGCGTGGCTTGGCAAGCGGCTGTGCGCGACCATACCGGTCGTTTTCACGTCTCCTCCCGGGTCGACATGATTGGTGAGGGGCTGCAGACCGCCGCCTGGGCAGACGGCTCGGTTGGCGTGCCTTTGGCTGCGAGTGGTCAGGCCACGAGCATTCCCCAGGCCGCAGACTTTGACCGTGATGGCGATCTCGACATCATCGTGCTTGCCGAGACCGAAGTGATTTTCCTGCGCAACGATGGGGGGCAGTTCACTGCGGACAGCCTCGGGCGCTTCCCCGCGGAGCTCGGCTACACCACCGATTTCGCGATCGCTGATTTCGATGAAAATGGCACGCTCGACCTGGTCTTCGTCGGGCGGCTGGATTCTGCTGGGCAGTGGCTGAATCCGCTGGTGCTGCTGAATTCGGGGGCCGGGGTCTTTTCCGCAGCGGTCGAATTGCCGTCCTACCTGGAACGCGGCTCGCGCGTCACGATCGGCGATGTTGAAGGCGATGGCGATGCCGACATTCTGATCACGATTGGCGGCCAACACAGCGGCGGCGGCAGCTCGGTGCAGACGATGGCGCTCTTTTTGAATCGCGGCGGTGCGCAGTCGGGCCTACGTGGCGAGTTCTTCGAGGACTACACCTTCGCGCTCGATACCAGTTTCAACCACGACGATTTCACGGTGACCGATGCGCAGTTCGCCGATGTCGACAATGACGGCGACCTTGATCTGTTCGTGTCCAAGACCGGCTCGCAAGGCGGCGAAAACGACCTGTTGCTGAATGACGGCGCGGGCGTCTACCGCACCGTGGGGCAGACCCAACTGCCGGGTTTCTCCGACAAATCGGGCCAAGCGCAGTTCGACGATTTCAACGGCGACGGTTACTTGGATGTGTTCGTCTGCAACAGCCACTGGACCATCGGCCCCGAAGATTCTGGCGATCTCTTGATCAACGGAGGCGCGGGCGCGCCCGGCTTCTTTGCCGACGCCGACGCCACGCATTTCCCAGACGAGTTCAATGACAATCTGACGATTCGCAACTACGCCGTTTCGGACGATCTGGACGGCGATGGCGACCGCGACCTCATCGTCTTGCCGCACGAATTCATGGGCTCGCAAGGCGGCTTGGTGGGGCACCCTAGCTTGTTCCTCAACCAAGGCAACGCGCAAGGCGGCGTGACCGGCCATTTCGTCGAAGATCCAAACTTCTGGGCCCCCGGCGCGACTTTCGTCGCCAGCGGAGGCCTCCTTGCCGACCTCGACGGCGATGGTGATCGCGATTTCTACGCCAGTTCGATTGGCGGCGTGCTCGCGGCAAACAAGGTTCAGGACTACCTGCTGCTCAATCAGCTCTTCTAGGAAGTTGCGAATGGGGATTCATCCCCAAACACCACCATGCGCAGTTTTTGCGTTCGGAAAGTGTCAGTCTTCAGGACATCGCATCTATACTTCCGATGTCGGCGCTTCGCGTCGGCAACACCGAAAGGTGCCATCTGAGGGGATGGAGTAGGCAGTCCTGGCTTCGGCCAGGGCTGTCTTTTTTTGCCTCAGCGCCCCACGATAATTCCGACCGATGTTCACGCAGGCCGACTTTGAGCTTTACCAACCGCGCTTCCAGGGCGACCCTGAATGGAATGGCCGACGCTTGGACATCCGCCAACGCTTGCAAGCGATCGGCGATCAATTGAAGGCGCGCTTTGCCGAGCAGGGGGTGGCCTTGGATCGTCGCGAGAGTTTGCATAACCCGCACGCGACCAATGGCAAGAAAGTGCGCCGGCAGCGCACGATGCTGTTCCGCGACAAGAAGGCCAAGAAGTCTTTGCAGTCGTTCTTGGGCAAAGAACTTGGCAAGGATCTGGACAGCGCGGTCAACAACGCACACTTTCAGCTCGGCCTGGATGCCGAGGGTGCCTACTGGGGCCTGCGCATCGACAACGGCGCTTGGTACGACCTGAATGTGCTGGTGAAGCGAGCCGAAGAGGGCGAGGGACGGGCCGAACTCATCGCTGCTGCGGCCGCCGCGCCGGGCTACTTGCTGCGGCTGGACGGCAAGGGCGGGCGGCCCTTGGAATCGATGAGCGACCGCGATTGGCGTGATCTCGCGGGCACTGTGCGACCGGGTGAAACTTCGCTGGAAGTGGTGCAGCGCATGCCGGCCGCGGCCGTTGCCGAGGCGGGGGAAGATTTCGACGAAGGCGTGACCGAAGACATGCTGCGTCTGACGGCCCTCTATCGCTTGTCGAATTGGTCTCTCGATTCGCCTTCCGGGGCTTCTTTGTAGAGCGGAAATTCTCCGAACCTCGGGTCAGTCCACGCGTTTTCCCTGTTCCGATGCATCGCCTCAACGAACGTCCATGTCTCACTCGAGCGGGGGGCCTTGCTGCGCTCACCCTTGGTCTCGGGGCCTTCAGCGCGCCCGCACCGGCACAGCAACAAGGCGACGCGCCGAAGCAGGAGCCGACCACTCCCGTTGCAGAGCTGCCCGAAGTCGTCGTCACCGCCTCGGGAGGCTTCGAGCAGGAACGCTTTTGGGCACCGTCGAGCGTTTATGCGATCGACTCGGACACGCTGCGCGCTCAAGCCCGCACGCTTTCCGAAGCACTGACCAGTTTGCCCTCGGTCCATGTGCAGCAGACCGCTCACGGGCAAGCCTCGCCCTATATTCGCGGCCTGACCGGCTATCACAACGTCTTGCTGGTCGATGGCGTGCGGCTGAATCACTCAGCGATGCGTTCCGGCCCGAATCAATACTGGAGTACGGTCGATCTGTACGCGACCGATCGATTGGAGCTGGTATCGGGGCCGCAAGGGGTGCTGTATGGCAGTTCTGCGGTCGGCGGAGTCGTGCAAGCGGTGAGTGCCGACCCACGTTTTGCGCAGCCAGGCGGGAGTCTGGCCAACGGGGGGGCCTTCTTGCGTTGGAGCTCTGCCGAGGCTTCGTTTACCGGGCGCCTCGAAGGCGAGTTTGCGAACGAGGATTGGAACCTCCAACTGGGCCAAACTCTAGCGAGCTATGGTGATTTGCGCGGAGGCTCCGAGGTCGGAACCCAGAACAATACGGGCTACGACTTTGCCGGCACCGATCTGCGCTTGACGCGACGCATGGGCGACGATGCGCGCATCGTGTTTGGCGTGCAACGGGTCAAGATGGACGATGTACCGCGCACCCACAAGACCGTGGATGGCCTGAGCTGGGGTGGCTTGCAGCCCGGAAGCGAGATTTATCGCAACCACGATCAGATTCGTGAGCTGTGGTATTTGCGCAGCGAATGGGAAGGCTCCGGTGGCTGGGCTGATGCCGGTGAAGTTACGCTCTTGCTTCATCGTCACGAAGAGACGCGTGATCGGATGAAGGGGTCCGGCGGGGTTGCGACCGGGGGCGATTACCAGGGTTTCGACGTCAACGACCTCGGCCTGAGCGCGCGCTTTGAAGCCGACGGGGCTTGGCATGACCGTTGGGCCTACGGTGTCGAGATCCATCGTGAATCGATCGATTCGTTTAAGCGCCGATACGACGCGAATCGCAACTTCACCAGCGTCGATATTCAAGGCCCGCTGGCAGCCGATGCTTCTTACACCACGATTGCAGCCTATGTACAAGACGAGCTTCCTCTCGATGATGCATGGAGCCTGATCACCGGAGTGCGCGCCGAACGCATCGAAGTCGATGTCGATCGCACCGAAGATCCCGACTCTGGGCTGCCGACGGCTTTCACCCGCGATTACGACAGCGTGGTTGGAAGCGTGCGTGCACTGTATGCAGCCTCCACCGATCAGGTTTGGTATGGCGGATTGTCGCAGGGGTTCCGCGCACCCAGCCTTTACGACCTGACTTCGCTGGACGAAACCAGCGTCACCGAAAGCCCGGACTTCGATCTAGAGCCGGAGCACTTCCTGCAGGCCGAGTTCGGCGGGCGTGGCCGCGCGGGCGACTTCTCCTGGGAAGGTGCGGCGTACCACACTTGGGTCAGCGACATGATCGTGCGCAACCCGGATGCTGCGACAGGCGGTGACGTTCTGAAAGAGAATGCCGACGGCTGGATTCGCGGCGTCGAGGCCAGCCTGGCCTACGCGTGGACGGCGGAATGGAGCACCGAACTGAGCGGAAGTTGGATGGACGGCGAGGTCGATCAGCGTCTTCCGGCCCCGGGGTCCCAGCGCGTGCGTCGCCCGATCACGCGTTTGATGCCGCTGCAAGCGCGCTTGACTCAGGTCTATCAGCCTGAAATCGCGGATTGGTGGGCGGAAGCCTACGTCTGGGCGGTCGACAACCAAGACAAGCTCAGTCTGCGCGACGAACGCGACTCGCGAATCCCCGATACCGACGGCGACGGTTTCTCGGATGGCTCGGCGGGGTATACGATCGTGGGGCTCCGCGCCGGTTGGCCGGTCGCCGAGCAGGCCCTGCTGACGGTCGCGCTCGAGAACGTTGGCGATGTTGACTACCGCGTGCATGGCTCCGGCGTCAACGGTCCAGGCCTCAACTTGATTCTCGGGCTGGACATCCGCTTTTAATCGTTTGCCTCGGCTCCCCGCGCACGCGTGGTTTGCATCCTTCGGGTTGCACGCCTTGGTGCTGATCGCGTTGGTCGTCGGGTCATGGATCTTGTGGATCCGACAAGACCCGCCGGCGCCGCCGGTGATCTCGATGCAAGCGCAAGCGTCGTCGCCGCGTCCGTCGCTGCCGCCGGCATTGCCTGAAGTCGAGGTCTTGCCGCCGCCAGAAACGGATGCAAGTCTGGTCGAAGCCGAAATGGAGTATGCGCCGCCTTTGGAAGGCGAGTCGCCGCTCGAAATGTGGCCCCTTCCAGCGGAATGGGTCAATCAAGCGGCCGCTTATCAACTCCCGCCAGCGTCGAATTCACCCATGGCACGGGTCGAGAAAACGGAGAAGCCGCAGCCAGGGCCCAGCAACGAGGTGTCGCCGGCCGTGGAAACGGAAGCGGCTGAGCCTGTGGAACCACCGGTTCCCTCGGTTCGCATCGACCCCGCTCCGGATCCAACGGCCTGCCCGCAGCCGGCCTATCCGATCCCGGCGATGCGGCGCGGCATGCAAGGCGTCGTGACTTTGCTGGTCGCAGTCGACGCCGATGGCAAGGTGACGCAGGTCCGTGTGCTTGAGAGCTCCGGCCACGGCATTCTCGATCGAGCCGCCCAGGATGCAGTCGCGAAGTGGATCTTTCAGCCGGCGACCGAAGACGGCGAAGCGGTTCCGGGCGCGGCCCGGGTGCCGATCCGTTTTCGGATTCGACCGAATGACTAGGCGCGCGGTACAAGCTGCGGCGGCCTAGAATGGGGGCAAATGGGCGTCCCCTTCTTCGACATCCACTACAACCTCGATGCAGATGCACGCGCGCGCGTGTTGAAGCGCTGGGCTGCGATTCTGGAACACGGCCGATTCGTCAACGGTCCGGAGATCGAGGAACTCGAGGCTGCATTGGCCGAGTTTCTGGGGGTGCCGCACGTGGTCGGCTGCTCAAACGGTTCGGATGCTCTGGTCCTCGCCTTGCGCGCGGCCGGTGTGCAGCCTTGCGACGAGGTCATCGTGCCGGCCTTTACTTTCTTCGCGAGTGCGGGCGCAATTGCGCGGATCGGTTGCACGCCGGTTTTTGCGGACATCGATCCAAACAACTTCTTGCTGTGCCCCAAGTCAGCGGCTTCTTTGGTAACCGAACGCACCAAGGCTGTCATGCCGGTTCATCTTTACGGTCGCTCGGCTGAGATTGGAGTTTTGCGCAAAGCGGTCGACACGGCGGCCGGACGGCCGATCGCGATCGTCGAAGACGCGGCTCAGGCAGTTGGCACGGTGCACGCCGAAGGACCCTGCGGCGGCCTCGGTGAAACCGCAGGCTTCTCGTGTTTCCCCACCAAGAACCTCGGCGCAACGGGCGATGCGGGATTTGCCACGACGACCGATGCCGCACGCGCGCAACGCATGCGCGAACTGCGCCAACACGGCGGTGGGCGTCAGTATTACCACGATGAAGTGGGATACAACTTTCGCATGAGCTGCTTGCAAGCGGCTTCGTTGCTGGAGCATCTTCCGCATCTCTTGGAATGGAATGCGGCTCGGCAGCAAGGCGCGGCGCACTATGAAGAGCTCTTTCAAAGCCAAGGTGTTTCCGAAGTGCAACTTCCGGAGCGCGTGGCTGGCCATGTCTACCATCAATACGTCGTGCGCGTTTCTCGCCGCGCCGAGCTGCAAGTCTGGCTCAACGAGCGCGGCATTGGTTCGGCCGTTTACTACCCGTTGCCGCTGCATCTGCAGCCATGTTTCGCCAATCTCGGCGGAAAACCTGGCCAACTGCCGGAATCGGAGCGTGCCGCGGAAGAAGTTCTGGCGCTGCCGATCTACCCGGGCGTCGGGGCGGAGCAGCGGGTCGAGGTGGTCGCGGCCGACGTGGCGTTCTACGCCACACAGCCGGCATAGCCCGACGCTAAGCGGCTTCGTGGCCCAAGAGGCCTTCGCTGCGCAGCCATGCTTGCAGCGCATGCAGTTCGATTTCGAGCCGATCCACCGCGGTATCGGTACCTTCGAGCGAATTGGCGCGCGCGTTTTCTTCGATGATGCGCGCGGTCTCGGTGACTTGGGTCGCACCGAGGCTGGCACTTGAGCCTTTCAGCGCGTGGGCCGCGTGATTGACGGTTTCCGTCGTCGCGGTGGCGATCCCGGTGCGCAAAGCCTCCAACCGTGAAGGAAGCTCTGAGAAGAACTCTTCAAAGAGGTCGCGAACTTCTTCGCGGTCACCAAAGAGGTCGATGAGCTCTTCCAGTTTGGCTTGGTCGATGGGCGCGGGGGTTGAAGACATAGTGAAGCGGGCCGGTGGCTGCTTCCTTTTCGACGCGCGGCGCAAGCACGCTTAAACATTCTTGGCTTGGCATTGGCACTTCGCCGAGCCAGCACTTCCAATATCCTAGCTTTCGCCGAGGAAGGCGGCTTTTCGCTTAACCTTCAGCCTTCGAGCTGGATTCGCCTTCGAATAACTTTCGCAAGCACCAGAGGTTGATCGCGATCAGCAGCACCCAGGTGGCAATCGTGACAGCAGTCCCCAACGAGGTCAACGCGGCGGTTGAGCCAGGGGGGTCTTGCAGGAGCTGGTCGTTAGCGAGCACGGGGGAACCGAGACGGTTGCGTGCATTGAAGTCTTTGCGGAAGTGTGATGCAAGGTGTAACCAAAGAAAACCCTCTGCGTCTTCTGAATGAGGACAAATCATGCAGATCGATTTCACCGAATTACCAGAGGTCGAAGATCTCTGTTCCGTACCTGCGGGCGAGTACACCTGCACTCTTGCTGAAGTTCGCGAAAGCACAAGCCCGGCGGGTCACACGCGTTGGGGTTTGCGCTGGGAAGTGGACAGCGGCGAGTGGCGTGGACGTACCGCGTGTTGGGATTCCCTTCACTTCAGCGAACGCGGCCTCGCGCGCGCACGCTTTGTGCTCCGCGTGCTTGGCTTCGCTGCCGATGGCGCAGTCGAGATCGAATCCGGGCAACTGCTTGGGAAACGGGCAACCGTCAGCGTCACGCCGGAAGAACGGGAAGATCCCGTCAGCGGGGTCAAGCGCCGGCAAAACCGTGTGCCGTTTACTGGGTATGCGCCGGCACCGCCGCAGCGGGGGCAGGGCTAAACTGCCCATATGGACGATCGCAACTTGGTCGCCGTGGCCGAACAGGCTGCGGCCACCTCTCTGGTGAAGCGCAGCCCTCTCGCCGGCTGCACCGTTTTGGCTGATGATGGCCGTCATTTCCGTGGTTGCCGCCTGGAGTTTGACGACCCATCGGCCGATTTGTGCGCGGTAGCCAACGCTGTCGCGGCCAGTCGGGTGGACGGTGCACGACGCATCAAACGGGCGGGCTACTACACGCCTTCCCAGGGTGAGCTTCCGGTGTTCACAGCGGCCACGCTGCATCTTTTGCAGCAGGTCACTACCGAAGACTTCCGGATCATCATTTCCACGGGCTCCGGCAGCTACATCGAACGCAGCCTCGCCGAGCTTCAGCAAGAAGCCGGCATCGCTTAGGCTTCGCGTCGTGACCGATTCGCGCTCGCAGTACGACGAGCTCCTTCGCAAACTGCGCGAAGCCGAGCACGCGTACTACGTGCTCGCCCGGCCGCTGATCTCCGATGCCGAATACGATCGGCTGTTCCGCGCGCTGCAAAAGCTCGAGGAAGCGCATCCGGATTGGCTGCAGCCCAGTTCTCCGACGCAGCGGGTGGGGGCGCCCTTGCCCGAAGGCACCAAGTACGAACGTGTGGCGCACGTCGTGCCGATGGTCTCCATCGAGTCGCTGTTTTCCGAAGACGAGATCATCGAGTTCGACCAACGCGTACGTAAAGGACTCGATGGCGAGCAGCCCACTTATGTCGCAGAACCCAAGTGGGATGGTGTCTCCGCGGCATTGATCTACCGCGATGGTGAATTGGTGCAAGGTCTCTCGCGCGGCGATGGCGCACACGGCGAAGACCTGACTCACAATTTCCGCGCGGTCGGTGGGGTGCCCTTGCAGCTGCTGGGTGAGCAAATCCCCACGCTCCTCGAAGTGCGCGGCGAGGTCATGATGCCTACCGCAACCTTCGACGCCATGAATGAACGCCTGCTCGAAGCGGGCGAGCCACTCTTCGCCAACCCACGTAACGCAACAGCAGGCAGCTTGAAGCGGCTCGACCCGGCCGTGGTCGCTGAACGTGGTCTTCGCTTCCAGGCATTTGAGTTGGTGCGTTGCGAGCCCAACGCTCCCTTTGCATCGCATACCGAGGCGCTGGACGCCATGCAGGCGTGGGGGTTTCCGGTTAGCCCAGAACGCAAGCGCTCTTCCAAGCTCGCGGAAATCCTCGCTTTCCACGCCGATTTGGAGGCCCGCCGCGACACGATTCCGTTCGAAATGGACGGAGTCGTCTTTAAAGTCGACTCCCGGGCGCAACGCGAAACGCTGGGTTCGCGGGCTCGCACTCCACGCTGGGTCTGCGCGTACAAGTTTGCACCCCGAGAAGAGACAACCCAACTGCTCGCGATCGAGATTCAGGTCGGGCGCACCGGTCGCTTGACCCCGCGCGCCACCCTTGAGCCGGTGCAGCTTGGCGGTACCACCGTGCGTCATGCCACCTTGCACAATGCCAGGTACATCCACGAGCTCGGGCTGTTGGTGGGCGACACGGTGCATGTGCGTCGCGCCGGGGATGTCATCCCGCAGATTCTGGGCCCGGTCAAAGATGCCCGCACCGGTGCTGAAACCGAGTTTGTTTGGCCGAGCGCTTGCCCTTCGTGCGAAGGCATTGTGGTCGAACGCGGCGAACATCGCTTCTGCGTCAACCTGGATTGCCCCGCGCAACGGGAGCGGCGCATTCTGCATCTTGCCTCACGCGCCGCGCTGCGCATTGAAGGCTTGGGCGAAAAGGCTGTCACGCAGTTTGTCGCAGCGGGTTTGATCGATCGGGTCGAAAGGGTCTTCGACCTGGACTACGCGCAGATCGCCGCGCTCGATGGCTGGGGCGAAAAGTCTGCCACGGCGCTCCAGGCCGAAGTCGAGCGCGCGCGTCAACCAGCGCTCGATCGCTTCTTGATCAGTTTGGGCATTGAACAGATTGGAGGGGAGGTCTCTCGACTCCTCGCCGAAGGCTTTGGCACTTGGGGCAGCATCGAAGTCTGTTGCCTGCTTGCGGGGCCGCTTCATCTCACGCAGGCATCCGACGAGGTGCGCAAGGCTCGCGCACAGTTGTTGCGTTTTGTCGATCGCTGCTCCGAGTCGGGCGAACTCAGTGCGCACTTTAGGAAGTACCAAGACAACGGATTTGCAACCGACTTGGCCGTGCTTTGCCAGCACGCACAGTCCGACGCACGCAGTTCCGTCGCGTTGGCAACCGCGCAGAATCCCGAGCCAAGCTGGCCCGAGAGCGCGTCCGTGCAAGCCGAAATCGATGCGCTGCTGCGCGAGCGCGGCTTGATCGGTGACAAGGACCGGGGCAACGATCCGGATTCGGCTCTCGATCTCAACTTGCTTCGGGCTGCTTTTGCCACCGTGCGTCTGCACCGCATCCCATTGCTCGGCGAAATCGCAGCGGCATCGTTGATCGAGTTCTTTCTCGAGCCCCGCAACCGCGAAGCCCTGCACAACATGGCGAAGTTTGGCGTCGTGCCGCAACAAATGGCTGCCAAACCGAAGACAGCTGGCGCTGCAGTGCTCGACAAGTTGAGCTTCGTTCTAACCGGTACCTTGTCGCGGCCTCGGCCTGAATTTGCAGCGGAAATCCAAGCAGCAGGCGGCAAAGTAAGTTCTTCGATATCGGCGAAGACCGATTACCTCGTGGCCGGCGAGAAGGCGGGCTCGAAGCTTGCAAAAGCCGAAAAGCTCGGCGTAAAGGTCCTCAACGAGTCCGAGCTCTTGGCTTTGCTCCAGCCAGATGCTTAGCTTGCGTTGCGGTTCAACCGCTCATGCCTTGCACCGAGTGAGGGCGCGTTGCTGTTGCGCTGAGCAGATTTCCTCCAGCCGAAGGGGTATTCAGGCCGATTTCCTGTGCTAGACTCAATTCATCATGCGACAGACGCGATTCAACTTTTGGTGGTGGCCATGGACTGGGCCCGGGCGGAAGCCGGGGGTCGGTGCGGTCATGAGTTGATCACGCGCATCCCCCTCCGAAATCCACCTGCGGGCCTCTGACTGAAAAGACAGGGGCCCGCAAACTTTTTAGTCGGCGCGCTGCCGAAAGTGATGCCTCCGGGTTCCACCCAAACCATGCACTTCCTGCATCGAAGTACCCCTCAAGACGCTGCTGACTTTGGCCTAGCCTGGGCCGAACTCCCAGCTGACCTGCACACACCCGTGCGGCTGTTTCTCGCCTTGCGCGCGGCTGGCCATGCGGCTTGTTTGCTCGAATCGGCCGAGGGACCAGAACGCCTTGCGCGCTACTCCTTCCTTGGAGTGCACCCGACCGGCACTTTCCGGGCGGCGCACGATGGTGCCGTCTTCGACGGGCCGGAAGGCCAAGAAACGTTTGACAGCAGTGGCATGGACGCGCTGCGCGAACTCGCAGCGCGGTATCGCCAACCCGCGCCGCCACGGGGTTTGCCACCCTTCTGTGGTGGTTGGGTGGGCGGCTTCACCTACGAGTGGGCGGGTGTGCTGGAACCCAGCACCGGAATGCCACGCACGAGCTTGGCGGACAATCCCTACGCGCGCTTTCTGTTGTTCGAGACAGTTGTCGCGGTAGATCACGCCACGCAAAAGCTGATCTTGATCACCGCCTGCCGCGATGGCGAGCTTGGCCATGCGGCTGCGATGCAATCCCTCGAAGAGTTGGCGCTTGCGCTTTCAGGTGCTCCGGCCGAGCTTCCCGAGTTCCGACTCTTGGATACCGAGCCGAAACCGTCGATGAGTCGTGAGCAGTACGAATCCGGCGTAAAAAAGCTGCAAGAAGCGATCCGCGCAGGCGAGATCTTTCAAGCAGTGCTCTCGCAGCGGTTTGATCAGCGATTCGAAGGCGACGCGTTCACGCTTTACCGCGTGCTGCGTCTCGCGAACCCGGCGCCGCACATGTTCTTCTACGAGTTTGATGGGCTGACTCTGGTTGGCAGCTCGCCAGAACGCTTAGTTTCGGTGCAAGATGGCGTGGTGCAATGCCGCCCGATTGCGGGCACGCGGCCCCGCGACGAAGATCCAGACGAAGACGCGCGCCTCGGTGCCGAATTGTGTGGCGACCAAAAGGAACGCGCCGAGCACGACATGCTGGTCGACCTCGGCCGCAACGATTTGGGGCGGGTCGCACGGATCGGCACGGTGTCGGTCAAGGAACACGCCGCACTCGAGAAGTTCGCGCGGGTGCAGCACCTCGTGAGTCGCGTTGAGTGTCAGCTTTCGGGCGGCCAAGACGCGCTTGATGCTCTGGCTGCAAGTTTCCCGGCTGGCACCGTCAGTGGTGCGCCCAAGGTGCGCGCGATGTCCCTGCTCGCCGAGCTTGAGAACGAGGCGCGTGGCGCCTACTCCGGTTGCTTCGGCTATCTCGACCACCGTGGCAACCTCGACATGGCGATCAACATTCGCACCGTCGCTGTGACCGGCAAGACTCTCTCGGTGCAAGCCGGTGCTGGAGTCGTTTTCGATTCTGTGCCTGCCAGTGAGTACGAAGAGACCCTGCATAAGTCGCAGGCACTTTTTGAAGCCGTGCAACTTGCGGCAACCCCCGCCTTCTCCTCGAATCAAGCGCAGCGATGATCCTCCTCGTCGACAATTACGACAGCTTCACCTGGAATCTGTACCAGTCCATGGCGGGCCAGGGCGCACAGGTCGAGGTTCACCGCAACGATGCGATCAGTTTGGAGCAGATCGCAGCACTGCAACCCAGTGGGGTGGTGATTAGCCCTGGCCCCGGTCGTCCCGCCGATGCCGGATTGACTCCGCAGCTGTTCGAGGCGCTCCCGGATCACACACCTATCTTGGGTGTTTGCCTTGGGCATCAGGCGCTCTGCGAGCACTACGGTGCCGAGCTGGAAGTCGACCCCGTCCCGGTGCACGGCAAATCGTCGATCATGCATCACGACAATGGCGGCTTGTTTCGCAGCTTGCCGAATCCGCTTCCGGCGGGGCGCTATCACTCACTGCGGGCCCGACGCGACAGTCTTCCGGAATGCTTGAAGCTGACGGCTTGGACCGAAGAGGGCCTGGTCATGGGCGTGGTGCATCGTGAGTTGCCTCGATTCGGCATTCAGTTTCACCCAGAGTCGATTCTGACCCCGACCGGCGACCGCATGCTTGGACGGTTCTTGGCCCTGACCGGCGATGGGGGCGAGGTGCGATGAATTTCCGCGAGGCGCTCGACCGTGTCCAGAGCGGCGGCAGCCTAAGCCGAAGCGAGGCTTGCGCAACCTTCGATCAAGCCTTTCGCGAAGACCTCGACACCGCAAGTTTGTCGGCCTTGTTGAAAGCGCTGGCCGAGCGCGGTGAGACAGTCGAAGAGATCGCGGGTGCCGCCGAAGCGCTGCGCGGCACGATGCTGCCGTTTCAGCACGATGCTCCGGATGCGGTCGACACCTGCGGAACCGGCGGAGACAAGCTGGGCTCCTTCAATCTGTCGACGGCATCGGCATTGGTCGCGGCGGCGGCAGGTGCCAAAGTGATTAAACACGGCAATCGCAGTGTGTCTTCGAAGTGCGGCAGTGCTGACCTCTTGGAAGCGGCGGGAGTGCGCTTAGAGTTGACGCCCGAGCAAGCCGCCCGTGTTTTCGAGCGAGAAGGCATCGTGTTTCTTTATGCGCCGGCGTTTCACCCCGCCATGCGATTTGTCGCGCCGGTGCGCGCGGCGCTCGGGATTCGCACGATCTTCAACTTCCTCGGTCCGATCTGCAATCCAGGCGGCGTGCGCCGGCACTTGCTCGGCGTTTCCGATGCGGAACGGGTCGACGACTTTGCCGGAGTCTTGCGCGAACTCGATTTCGAGCGAGCCTACGTCGTACACGGCGCCGGTGGTGCCGATGAACTCACGCTGGCTGGCGAAAACCGCGTCGAAGTGGTCGGCGCCGCTCCGCAAGTGCAGCTCGATGCGACCAGCCTTGGGTTGGCTCCAGCGACTGTCGAGGCACTCGAGGGTGGCGATGCGATGCGCAATCTGCACATCTTCCGCGAGCTACTCGATGGCAAAACCGGTGCAATCCATGACGCAGTTGTGTTGAATTCTGCCGCTGCGCTGCTGGCAGCCGGCGTGACCGAAGATGCCCAAGATGCCGTCGATCGTTCGATTCAGGCCATCGCGTCGGGTGCGGCGCGCGAGAAGATGGGCAACTGGACGGCGACCACGCACCTCGCTGCGGAGAATCAACTGTGAGCCAAACCGGGACTCGCCTTGATCCGATTCTTGCTTCGGTGGTCGAACGCGCGGCGGTGCGTCGGCAGCAGAAGTCGGTTGCGGATCTGCGCGCGGAAACCGTCCCGGATCCAAGCCGCCGTCAACGCTTTGTTGAGGCGCTTCGTGCACCTGGCATGTCGGTCATTGCCGAGTGCAAACGCCGTTCGCCGGCGAAGGGCATGCTGAAGAACGAAGCGGATCTCTCGGTGCGTGCCCGGGCTTACGCCGAAGGCGGGGCTGCGGCGCTGTCAATCCTGACCGAGGAAGATCACTTCAAGGGATCGCTTGCCGAACTGCAAAACGTCGCCGTTGCGGGCCTGCCACGGTTGCGCAAGGATTTCATCCTCGATGAAGGCATGGTGTTGGAGTCGCTTGCGGCGGGTGCCGATGCGATCTTGTTGCTCGCGGTGTGCCTTCCCCGTGGACGATTAGGCGAACTTCGCGCGCTCGCCGGCGAGTTGGGTTTGGCGGTGCTGTTGGAAGTGCACGCGCCCTCGGAACTCGAGCACGCGCTGCCGGTCGAACCGGACTGCCTCGGCGTCAATGCGCGCGACCTCACCACCTTCGAAATTGACCTCGCGCATATCGAGCAAATGATGCCGCAGGTGCCCGAGCAGTTCATTCGCGTCGCAGAAAGCGGCATCCGCGACCTGGCTGATGTGCGCCGCGTGGCAGCGGTGGGCGCCGACGCAGTCTTGGTCGGGGAATCGCTGATGCTGGCCGACGATCCGGCCGCGACGATTCGTTCCTTCCGAGGCCTCGGAGAAGGCGCATGAAGAACGAGCCCAAGCCTTCGGCGCACTCCGCGTTCCGCATGCCTCGGGTCAAAGTCTGTGGTCTGACCCTAGCCGCCGACGCACACGCCGCCATCGCAGCCGGTGCGGACGCCTTGGGCGCGGTGCACTACACGCGCTCGCCGCGCTCGGTCGAGCCGGAAGCGATGGCGATGATCTTCGCCGAGCTGCCTGCGAACATCGTCAAGGTAGGTGTGGTGGTTGACCTCGAACCGGCCCAAGCGGCGGGTTTCGTAGCTCGCAGCCAAGTGCATGCATTGCAGCTCTGTGGCTCGCAACAAGCCGCGGCCTGGGCCGAGTGTGCGACGCCGTTGCTGCGTCGCATTCCGGTCGACGCGAGCGGTGCATCTGAAATCGAAGCATGGCGCGGGATCGCTAGCGGCTTCGTCCTCGATCACCCGAAGACAGCTGGCGGCAGCGGCCAGCAAGTTGACTTTGCGCTCGCCGCGGAACTTGCTGCGAGCGCGCCTTGTTTGCTTGCCGGCGGCCTGTCCGCAGGCAATGTCGCCGATGCGATCGTCGCCGTGCGGCCCACCGGCGTCGATGCGTCCTCACGCTTGGAGCAGCTTCCCGGTCGCAAGAACCCGGCCGCAGTTCTGGCCTATGTGCGGGCCGCGCACCAAGCTCTGTTGCAAACCACCTCGACGGATTCCTCTGATCCTGCAAGCTGATGCAAGACACCCGATTTGGCGAGTTTGGCGGCGTTTACGCGCCCGAAACTTTGATGGCTTCGCTCGAAGAACTGGAGCAGGCCTGGCGCGAACTGCGTGTCGAGGCCGGTTTTCAGGCCGAGCTGCACAACCTGCTGCACACCTATGCGGGCCGCCCGACGCCGCTCACTCATGCCCAGCGCCTGTCCCAAGAACTGGGTTGCGAGCTGTGGCTGAAGCGCGAAGACCTGCTGCATACCGGAGCGCACAAGCTGAATAATGCGCTCGGCCAATGCTTGCTCGCCAAGCGTATCGGCAAGACGCGCATCCTGGCCGAGACGGGCGCGGGGCAACATGGCGTTGCGACGGCGACCGCGTGCGCCAAGCTCGGCCTCGAGTGCGTGGTCTATATGGGCGAGGTCGACGCGGCGCGCCAGCGTCCCAATGTCTTGCGCATGGAACTGATGGGCGCACGAGTCGAAGTCGTGCAACATGGCCAACGCACGCTCAAGGATGCCATCAATGAAGCCATGCGAGCGTGGGTAAGCGATCCCGAAGCGCACTATGTGCTGGGCTCGGCACTTGGCCCGCATCCTTTCCCCTCGATCGTGGCCGACTTCCACGAAGTCATTGGCCGCGAAGCTCGAGAGCAGATTCTGCAGCAAGCCGGTGGCTTGCCCGATCTCGCGGTTGCCTGCGTCGGCGGGGGCTCGAATGCAATCGGCTTGTTCCGCGGCTTCCTGCAAGATGATTCGGTCGAGCTGGTCGGAGTGGAAGCCGGCGGCGATGGCCCCGAGACGGGACGCCATGCGGCACGCTTCTCAGGCGGCAGCCCCGGCGTGCTACACGGGTGTTTCACTTGGCTATTGCAGGATGACGACGGGCAAATTCAACACACCCATAGCGTGAGCGCAGGCTTGGATTACCCCGCGGTCGGGCCCGAGCACGCAGCCTTGCAAGCCGACGGACGCGCGCGCTATGAGTTCGCGACCGATGACGAAGCTCTGCTTGCCTTTGCGGCTTTATCTGAGCGCGAGGGCATTCTGCCCGCGCTTGAATCCAGTCACGCAGTCGGTTGGGTTTTGCGCGGACTCGAAGCGGATGGAGCCCGAGCCGCGTTGCGCGGCAAACGCATCCTGGTCAACCTCTCTGGCCGTGGCGACAAAGACCTCGGCACGATCATGTCGATTCGCAATGGCGAAGCCGGTTCAGAGGTGCTTGGATGAGCGCCGCTCCTCAAGCAAACCGCCTTGCGGAAATGACCGCAAGACTGCGTGCCGACGGCCAGCGCGGGCTCTCGCCCTACATCACGGCGGGAGATGGCGGCTTAGAGCGTACTTTGCAGTTGCTTCACGCGCTTGAACGCGCTGGCGCGAACTGCTGCGAGCTCGGTGTGCCATTCAGCGACCCCATCGCCGATGGTCCGGTACTACAAGCTGCTGCAGACCGTGCGCTGGCTGCGGGCACAAACGTCAACGGCATCTTCGAGACGGTGCGACGCTTCCGATCCGAGGGTGGCAAGCTGCCGATCGCATTGATGTCCTATTGCAACCCGCTCGGTCACCGTGGTTGGCCAAGCGCCTGCGCCGAAGCCGCCGAAGCCGGGGTGGATGCGCTGATCCTGCCCGACCTCCCGGTCGAGGAAGGCGGGCCGATTCAAGCCGCAGCCAAGGCCGCCGGGCTGTGCACGATTTTCTTTGCCGCGCCAACCAGTTCTGACCAGCGAATCGCTCGCGCCGTCGAAGCCAGCCAAGGCTTCCTTTACGTCGTTGGCCGCACGGGTGTGACCGGTGCCGGCACGACCTTTGACCACAGCGCACAGGATTTCCTGGCACGCGTCTCCGGGCTTGCCGGCGATCTGCCCACCGCGGTCGGCTTCGGCATTTCGAGCGCCGCCGATGTGCGCGCTTCGACTCAACACGCCGATCTTGCGATTGTCGGCACCGCGCTCGTGCGCGCCATTCATGCCGCGGGCGTCGAGGACGCCGCTGCGGTCGCTGCGGCCGAATCCTTCGTCCGCGAACTCGTGACTGGCCTCGGTTCGCCCGCGGCCCCCTGATCCTGCCATGCAACCTGCTCTCCGCCATCAGTTGGCTCATCTCGATCGCACGCTCCTCGCTCTGATGAACGAGCGCGCTCGATTGCTCGCCTCGGTCGCGTCCGATGACCCCGGTCGCTTTGCCATGGTCGACGACCTGCTGCGCCGCCAAGACGGGCCGTTTTGTGCTGAGACGCTCGCGAAGGTCTTTGCCGCCATCGACGAAGGCTGCTTTGATGAAGCGGCGCGCCGCAAGGGAGCATCGCGATGATCCTTCACTTCATGCAGGGCACTGCCAATGACCAAGTGCAAGCCGTGCGAGACCGGCTCGAAGGCGAAGGAATTCGCACCCTCTTGTCGACCGAGACCGCGCGGCCCATCGTCGCCGTGATCGATAAGGTCGCCGAGACTTTGATGGCAGAGCTGAAGTCCGATCCGCGCATTGAGTCCTTTCATGCTTGCCGCGGCGACAAGCGCATGGTCGAGCGCGCATTTCGCGAGAAGCCGATGGTAGTCAAGGTCGGCAAGGTCGAGATCGGCCCCGGGAAGTGCGTGGTGATGGCCGGGCCGTGCTCGGTCGAGGGTCGCGAGATCATGATGGATGCGGCGCGTCTTGCCAAAGATGCCGGCGCGCATGTACTTCGCGGTGGCGCTTACAAGCCGCGCACCAGTCCGTACAGTTTCCAGGGCTTCGGCGTCGAAGGGCTCGACCAACTCAAATCAGCGGGCGAGCACTTCAACATGCCGGTGGTCACCGAAATCATGGATGCTTCCCACTTGCCCGCATTCGTCGATCACGACATTGATATGTTGCAGATCGGCGCGCGCAATATGCAGAACTTCACGATGCTGAAGGCGATTGCCAGCGCGGGCATCCCGATTCTGTTGAAGCGTGCGCTTTCCGGCACGGTCGATGAATGGTTGTACTCGGCGGAATACCTCTCAGCCTTCGGATGCCCGCAGGTCGTGCTTTGCGAACGCGGCATTCGAACCTACGAGCCAGCCACGCGCAACACGCTCGATCTCACCGTGCTTCCTTTGCTTCGGGAGTGGACGCACCTGCCGATCATTGTCGATCCGGCCCACGCGGTTGGCGTCGCGCGCTATATCCGGCCCTTGGCAGCAGCCTCCATCGCGGCCGGTGCCGATGGCCTGATCGTCGAGTCGCACCCGCGACCTGAAGAAGCGCGCAGCGATAAGGACCAAGCTCTGCTGCCGAATGAGCTCGCGGCGATCATTGCCGACGCACGGGTGCAGGCGGCGGTGAATGGCCGCCAGTTCCACACTTAGGCGGTAGTTCAGCTTCGACTAAGCGGCGGTTCAGATTCAACTCGCCTTCGCCTAGCGAAGGCGGAACTCGCCGATCAGAGGCAAGTGATCACTTGCGGTCTTGGCGAGCTTCAAGCGGCTGGCGTACACACGGTCTTCGCTCATGCCACGCCAAAAGAACTTGTCGAGGGCGCCGAGCGGACGAGGGCTGGACGGATAGGTTCGAATATGCCGGCGGCGCTTGTGCTCACTCCACGCGTGAAAGCCCGCCTCGCGAATGCCGCCCTGTTCATAGAGCAAGTTGCGCCAGTCGTTGGTGTCGCCACCAAGCAGCACCGGATCCTTTGCCGTTTTGCCACGGATCGCCTGCGAGTGAAGGATGCGTTCAATCTGCTGAATGCGCTCTTGCGCGGAAAGGCCAAGATGCCAGTTGAAGATGTGCAGATTCTTACCTCCGCGCGGAGAGCGAAGCTTGGTGTAAAGACAGTTGCGGCGTTTCCGCCAAGCCACCCGCAGGTCGACCGCGCGGCGTTTGGCAATCGGCCAACGTGACAGCACGGCGTTTCCGTAACTACCGACTTTCAGTTCGTGCGCCTGCGCCCACGTATGCGAGGGATAATCGCAGGCGTCGGCAATCACGTGGTCGAGCCAAAGTCGGCGCGATCGCGGCACCCCGCGATCGACTTCTTGCAGCAAAACGACATCGGGATCATGGTGCCGGATGATCTCGATCACGCGGTCCGGACGAAACTTCCGATCCATGCCGATGGCACGGTGGATATTCCAACTCATGACGCGAAGTTTCATGTGTTTATGCTGGCCCGGTGGCTGTTGTTTAGCTCAAAACCAGCGATCAAACAAGCCGAAGAATCGCTCGGCAATGCGCGCCCAAATTGAACGTTCGGCCCAGGATGCCGAGGTGATTTCTTCCGACTGACGAAACTCGCCTTCAAACCAGGCTTGAATGTCTTTCGCGAGCGGGGGCGAAAAGGCGGCGACCATGATCTCGTGGTTATGTAACCAGGACCAGCGATCTAAGTTGGCAGATCCGACCACGCAATGGGCTTCATTCAAGAGGGCAACTTTGGCGTGCTGAAAGGTTGGCTGGAACTCAAAAATGCGGATTCCGGCGTGGAGCAGTCGGAAGTAATAGCGTCGCGCCGCAAAACGCACCGCGGGGTGGTCATGGCGACGCGGACCGGGCAAAAGCAATCGCACATCGACCCCGGACTTCGCCGCATGACGCAATGCGCGCCGCAGTTTGCGCGGCGGAATGAAGTAGGGGGTCGATAACCAGGCGCGGCCGCGGGCGTCGGCAAGTGCGCGCCGCAGTTCACCATTGAGACGCCACCCACGCCCCGGGTGTTGCACCAAACAGCGCGCTTCACCGGACTTCGCTGGCGGGTATTTTCGCGGCGCGGGAAGCTTTTCTCCCGACCACAACTCGTCAAAAGCGAGCGCAAACTGACCGACCAATTCGTCCTTGGCGCGCAACATGGCGTCGCGGATTTCACAATCGTCCTCGACCGGCCACCAGCGATCACTGAAGGCCATGCCGCCGGTCCACACGAGTTCGCGATCGACGATCAGAATGCGGCGATGAGTGCGTCGCGCATAACGGCTGATTCCGACCCAGGGAAGCTTGAGCCATTGCACCGGGTTATAGCGTTTGAGCTGGGCGCCGGTGGCTTCGACTCGCTTCGTAAACTCACGACTCAAATACATCGAGCCGAAGTCATCCAGCAGAATGCGGACATCCGCGCCCCGGGCGCGCGCTGACTGGATCGCGGTCAGCAAGGCCTCGGCTGCTTCGCCATCTTCGAGAATGTAGTTCTCGATCCAGAGTCGCTTGGTCGCCGAGGCAGCATCTTGCAACATGCGCTGCCAAGTGGTGCGTGCGTCTGGATGGAACTCAAGCGACGGTGCCGCAACCGCCGGAAATGGGCCTCGAATGGTGCGCGGCATGATGGCGAGTGAAGCTACTTCCGCGGGGTCGGAGGGTTGCGTTTCTTCGGCAGACGAACGCCGGGCAGCATCTCGTAGTTGCGCGAAGCGAAGAGGTGGCGACCACCAAAGAAGGCGTTTTCGACCCCAGTCAGGAATCGATACTTCAGGCTCTCGTGCTTATGCCGTGGTGTCGTGCGCCCGGGTGCGCCGCGTTCGTAAAGCTGATCGTCCCAGTCCAAGGCTTGCATCGCCTCTTGCATGACGGCGGGGTGAGTGCCTTCAAAGCGCGGCACGCTAGCGAGTGGGCCATAATCGAACTCCACCGATTCGGTGCGCTCCATGGTCTGCGCGACCTGGGAACCCTTGTGGTTGTTCGTGAAGTAGACGCGCTTCTTCTGCATCGCAGCCGGAGGGCGCACCCACCCGTAGTGGAAAATGCGCGCGCCGGAATGCACCACCGTCAGCTTCTCGGTGCCGTCCTTGTCGCGATAGGAAACACCATCGAAGTTCGGAATCCGGCGGAAGCTCTGCGCGGAGCGGAAGCTGTGAATCTGCGGGTCGTTACGGACCAGGCGGATTTCTTGCTTGTACCACGCGTGGCTGTCGTGCACGTGGTCGTAATCGCCCCAGAAGTGCAGGTAGTCGAACAGCATTCCTTCGACCTCGGGCACATCCAGCCAACGCTCGCAGGAGGCGCGCAAGATCTCAAGATCGTCCTCGTGCATGACCTCGTCTCCTTGCAGATAGAGCAGCCAATCTCCGCTGCAGCGTTCCTTTGCTAGGTCGGTTTGGTGGGCGTGTTCCATGCCCCGGGGATACTTTTCCAGATCCCAGACCGTGTCGAAGAGCACGATTTTGTCCGAACCGATCGCTTCGATGCGTTCGCGGGTGTCGTCATCTGGGTCAGAATCGCCCAGCGCGATGACGAACTCGTCGACCAAAGGCAGCGCCGAACGGATCGATTCCAGAATCGGGTAGTGCAGCTTGCTGCCGTTGCGCAGGAAGGAGAATCCGCTGATCTTCATGCCGAATCCCCGCATGGGGAACTCTGAGGATAGCGGCCCGGTGAAGGGCTTGCCGAGAGTGGCTCGGCCGCTACAATTTGCCGCTCTTGGGCCGTTAACTCAGAGGCTAGAGTGCCATCTTCACACGGTGGAAGTCACTGGTTCAAATCCAGTACGGCCCACCAATCTACACGGACGTCCTTCGCGGGGTGTCCGTTGTTCTATTTCAGGCTCGCTTCCGTGGCGATGCGATCGAGCGCTGCGCTTTGCAGGTCACGCGGGCTGATCCGAGTCATGCAACGATGATCGATCGGGCAGATCTTCTCGTGGCAATTCAGGCAATCGAGTTCTTCGCGGCGCAGCACCGTCGTCTTGCTCAGCGAATGTGCCGACCATTCCGGGTGGGTGGGCCCATAGATCACGACTTGGGGCACGCCCAGGGCGGCGGCGATATGCCGTGCACCAGAATCCATCGTGATCAGGAGCCTGCACGAGGCAATCTGCTGCTTCGCCGCATCGAGCCCTCCGGGTGTCGGCACTTTGGGGTCCAGGCCAGCTTCACGGAGCGCCGTCGCAGCACGGTCCAAGAGGGCCTGTTCCGCAGGGGATCCGATCAAGCGCGGCTGCATGCCGGTCTCGCCGCAAATGCCCTGCACTGCCGGCACGAGCTGTTCGAGGGGGTAGCTCTTCGAGGGTCCAAAGGCTGCCCCAGGTGCGACGCCAAGCCAGTTCCCTCGCATCGGGTCAGACCCATGCGCCGCGGCCCCGTTCGTTTGAGCCGGGCCGACGATCAACTCCGCAGCAGGTTCCTCGCCGGCTCTCGGCACGGGAAGGCGTAAGGCCGCAAGCATCTCGAGATAGACCCGCGTCATCGGCCGGGCCGGGCCGACCGCTGGCAGTCGAGTTGTCAGCAGAGCGCCGCGGCCCTGGGAGCGACGGCCAATTCGCAAACGAATGCGAGCTAAGCGAACAGCCAAGGCCGAGGACCAAGAGTTCGGCAGGATGAGTGCGAGTTCGGCCTCGGTCGCGCGCAGCGCTCGCGCATGGGCTCGCAGACCTCCTTGCGGAAGTGGGACGAAGCCGTCGATGCTATCGAGACCGGCGAGCAGCCCTTCAAACAGGGGGTTGCCGGCAACCAGAATCCTGGTCTCGGGCAAACCCGAGCGCAAGCAACGCAGCAGCGGTGTGGTCATGACCACATCGCCGACGGGATTCGGCAGTCGAACGAGCAGCGTGCGGGGGGGCTCCATCGCGGCAGACTGCAGAATACGGCCTGCGGGGCGCTAGGATGGTGCGATGGCCGATTCCCCCAAGGTCACGGGCTTTGAGTTCAACGAGGATCCGAGTGAAGAAGCGCTTCGGATTTGCGTGATCGGTGCGCGCCGTGTGCGCAACGGTACCGGCCCGTTTCTTGCCCGCCAAGTCGCTGACGCAGGCGCGACCCTGGTCGGTGTCTTGGGCACGACGCCTGCCACGGCCGAGGCCGCTCGATCGGCGCTCGCCGAAGATGGGTATGAGTGCCAGGCCTTCACCAGTTTTGAGCGCATGGTTGCGGAGACTCGGCCCCACGCATTGGTGATTGCGACTCCTGCCGGTACGCACCGGCCTTGGCTTGAGTCTGCTTTGCAGCATGAGCTGCATGTGCTGTGCGAGAAACCCCTGTTAACCGTCTTCAATGAAGACGCCGCGTTGTTGCCGTATCGCTTTGCCGCGGTCGGCCGCGTTTTGATCGAAAACTGCCAGTGGCCGGAAACCCTGGATGCTTTCCGCGAGTTGCACCCGAGCTGCAAGCTCAACGAGGTGACGCGCTTCCGCATGATGCTTGCCCCCGAGTTCCGCGGCCTGAGCCGCTGGATCGAAACGCTTTCGCACCCCTTGAGTCTGTTGCAAGCGGTCGCCCAAGGCCCAGCTGAAGTCGAAGCCTTGCGCTTTTCGGAATCGGGGCCGGCGGCCCAAGACGCGCGGCTAAGTTTTCGCTACCAAACTTTGGATCGTGCGATCGAGTGCGAGATTCGCATGCAAGACACCGGAGAGCGGCCGCGGCCCGCTGAGTTTGCCTTGGATGATTTTGTGGCCCGCCGGGTCGTCGAACAGCCGGGCTACCAGTTCTTCTTTGACGATGGTTATCGCCCCGAGGGCGAAGGCGAAGCGCGCCGGGTCCCGGCCGAGGATCCACAACGTCGTTTGGTCGAACGCTTCGTCGACGCGGTCGAGGCCGCGCGTCGCACCGGCGCCGCGCCGGCCGACGAGAACGTCGCACGTCGTCAGCGCCTGCTTTCGGTGTTGCTCTCCGCGTATTCAGCGGGCGCTCGTACATGAAGCAAGACTGCGACGCGGTGCCGCTCGCGAAGCCGGCGGCGATTCATGATTTCGCGCAAAAACTGCAGCGCCCGGGCCTGCGTGAACCCTTGCTCGCTTACGTGGAATGGCGTCGCGCGGTGCGTGCGGCGGCAGCGCAGGGGCAGCCCGAGCCCGCGGCCCCTGATTTTGCACCGCTTTCGATCAACCTCGATCTGTCCACTGCCTGCAATTACGCCTGCGGACACTGCATTGATTGGGATGCGCTGAATCTGCCGGACAAGCACGATCTCGATGAGCTCTACGCCGGCGTGCGCGGCATGGCCGAACGCGGTCTGCGATCGGTGATTCTGATTGGCGGCGGCGAACCCACTTTGCACCCGGCCTTTGGCCAAGTGGTTCGTTTCCTGAAAGACTTGAAGCTGCAAGTTGCCGTGGTCACGAATGGCAGCCGAAATGAAGTCATCACTGCTGTTGCCGACGCCTTCACGCACGGCGATTGGGTGCGCTTGTCACTCGACGCCAGCAGCGATGAAGTCTTTCAGGCGATGCATCGGCCGAAGGGACGCGGCATCGACCTGGATACGATTTGCCGAACGGCGGCCGAGATTCGTGTTGCCAACCCAGCGGTTCAGTTGGGCTACTCCTTCGTGATTACTTGGCGCGGCGCCTCGCGTGCCGATGAGAGCATCATCGAAAATGTGCACGAAATGGAGGCTGCTGCATTGCGAGCCAAGCGGGCCGGCTTCGATTACATCAGCTTCAAGCCTTTCCTGTCGCGCGCGCTCGAAGGCGCCGAAGTGCTGGCTCCGGATTCTGCCGAAGCTGGGCAGGCGCACATTATCGAGCGAGTGCAGGAGTGCCTTGATGCCGCGCGCCACCACGAGGACGAAACCTTTCGCGTGATCGAAAGCACGAATTTGCGCGTCTTCCTTGCCGGGACTTGGCGCGAGTTCACGCGTCAACCCCAAGTGTGTCACATGCAGGCGCTGCGCCAAGTGGTCAGCCCCTTGGGCGTGTTCAACTGCCCCGCGCACCGAGGCGTCGAGAAAGCGCGACTGGGTGATTCGGGCTTGTGGGCGAAGCTGCCGGAGGCTCAGGCGGCGACGGCCAAGATTCTGAACGAGTTCGATGCCAGTCATGAGTGCCGCGAAGTCACCTGCTTGTACAACCCGGCCAATCTGATCGTCGAAGCCCTGATCGCCGGCGATGCGGACCCTGCACACGCGCTGCCCGAAGCGGGCCAGCCGGGTGACGCATTCCTTTAGGTCGAGAGCGTGGTGAGCGAGCGTGACCCGGGGCAAGCGCGTCAGCGTCAGTTGCGCGAACAGTACGAAGCGGGGGAGCATGCCTCGCACTACGCAGAGCAGCGTTGGACCGAAACGGCTCATGCGCGCAAGACCGATGCTTGGGAGCAGCGCGTGGTCGCCGAGTTCTTGGCACAAGCGCGGGTTGCCGGGAAAGCGCCTGCTGGTTCGACGCACTGCGGCACGGTGCTCGACCTTCCGTGCGGCCATGGGCGCTTTGCTCCGTTGTTGTCGCAACACGCTGAGCAACTGATCCAGGGCGATCTAGCCGCCTCGATGCTTGAGCGGCGCCGCGAAACGAGTGCCTGGGCGTTGCAGGCCTCTCTGCTTGCGCTTCCCTTGAGCGACCGATCCGTCGATTTGGCCTTTTGTTTCCGCGTCTTGCACCATTTCCCAGAGGCCGAACTGCGCGCCCGAGCAATCGCCGAGCTCGGGCGCGTCAGCCGCGGGTTTGTGCTGACCAGCTACTACGACGCAGGTTCCTTCCCGGTTTGGCGTGACCGCGTGCGCGGCCGCCAGCGCAAGTTGACTTCCTGCAGCCACGCCGACTTCGACAACGAAGCAGCGGCGGCGGGCTTGCGCGTGGTCGCGCGTCGCTTCCGCCGCCGCTGGTTTAGCCAGCAAGTGCTGGTCTTGCTTGAAGTCGTTGCTTAACGACCGAGCAGGTGCTCTTGAATGAGCTGCCACTCGATTTGGCGTGCGTGCCAACGCAGTTCGCGGTCGCCGATGCCGTGCCGCGTCTGCGGGTAGGCCATCATGCCCCAGTTGGTTTTCCCGGCGTTCTGCAAGGCAAACGCCAGTTGCATCATGTTCTGCACGTGCACATTGTCGTCCATGACGCCGTGGTGCATGTACAGATAACCATTCGGGTTGAGGTCGCCGGCTTTCGCGAGGCAACTGGTGGCTTCGTAGCCGTCGAGATTGGTCTCGGGGGTTTGCATGTAGCGCTCGGTGTAAACCGTGTCGTACATGCGCCAGTCATAGACGCCGCCGCCAGCGATCCCGAGCCGGAACTTGTCCGAGGCGAGCATCGCCCAGGCGGACATGAAGCCGCCATAGCTGTAGCCCGTGATGCCAACACGATCGCCATCGGCCCAAGGGTTCGCGCACAGCCAATCAACCGCGTCTTCCAGGTCATGCAACTCGGGGATGCCGAGCTGTTTGTAGGCCTCGGCAGTCCACTTCAAGCCTTTGCCGCTGGCACTGCGCACATTGCACTGCAGCACGATGATGTCGTTCTGAGCCAAGAACTGGAACCAGCTGCTCGAGTTCCAACGATTGCGCACGGACGGTGCGGCCGGACCGGAGTAAGTCGAAATCCAGACTGCGTACGACTTGGCTGGATCAAAGTCGGCTGGCTTCAGGAACGCAACGTCGAGCGGGACTCCGTCACGGTTCATGACTTCATGGACTTCCCATTTGCCGACGGGCGTCTTGCCTTCGGCGGCGACGCTGCCGGTAGCCAGAACTTCGAGAACCTCGCCTGATCGGCCATCGACCAAGCGCACTTCTTCGGGCATATCAAGTGCCGACACGCGGTCGAGAGCCAGGCTGCCATCGCCATTGAAGCTGAGCGAGTGAGCGCCGCGGCCCGAGGTCAATCGAGTCTTGCCCGAGCCATCCAGCCCAATCCGGTAGTAGTTGGTGTCGATCGCGCCGTCTTCGGTCGATTGGTAAATCATCTCGCCGGCATCTTCATCAATCGAAATGATGCGGTTCAGATTCCAATCGCCCTCGGTCACCGCGCCGAGCAACTCGCCCTTGGCGTTGTAGTGGTAGAGGTGGTTGTAGCCGGTGCGCGAGCTCTCCCAAAGGAAGCTACCGTCCTGCATCCAGCGCGGTGGGGACGGCCGTGGCGTCCAAGCGTTCTCTTGTTCTTCGCGGATCCACACGCCCTGCTTCTTGGACTTGACGTCATACCAGTGCAAGTGCGCCCAACTTTGAATGCGGTCGGCGACAACGAATAGCATCTTGCCGCCATCCGGCGTCCACATGACACGCGTGATCAAGATCTCTTGTCCTTCGTATTCCTTGAGGTCGAGAGCGAGCGTCTTGACGCTGGACTTTGCGAAATCGCCAACCAAAACCCTGACTGTTGGATTCGGGTCGCCGACCTTCGGGTAGTTATAGACCTCGGACTTGACGCGGAAATTGCCCTCTTCGATGTGGTCGACGACCGTGAATTCCATGACTTCGCTCTCATCAAGCTCAAGCCAAGCCAAGTGATTCGCTGTGGGGGACCACCAGGCAGCTTGAAAATTGCCACGACCGTAGATCTCCTCTTGGTAGACCCAATCGAGTTTCCCCGAAAAGGAATCCGCAACCGTCGAGGCAAACTCTGACTTCGCACCGGACTTCAGGTCTGCCATGACGTGCAAGGTATTGCCTTCGACCCAGCTGAAGGCGCCGCCTTCCGAGACTTGCACGAGTTCGATGGGGTCAGCGCCGGAAGCCTCAATCACGCGCGCGACTTCCCTATCCGGCTCGCCGCCGATCAAGTAGAGCTTACCGCGGAACGGAATGGCAATGCCCAGTCCGCTTGCGGCGCGACGCTGGCCGCGACTGCGAGCGATGCTCGCGGCATCGTCGGCGCTGACTCCGTCGATGGTCTGCAGCAAGCTGATGATGCCGCCCTGATCCGGGCCAAGCGGCTGCTCTTCAGGGGCAGCGCGCGAGATGCTGGAAGGCTCGCTGACGGCGCCCGTTCTCGGATCGACCCAGGCCTCTTTGCCGTCGATCGTGCGCAGCAGGCTCTGGCCATCCGGGGCCCAGCGAATGTTTTCGGCACGACTCGAAAAGTTCGGGCCACCGCGGGCTTGGCCCGAAACCTGTTCGAGGGTCAGCGGCTCTTGGCTGGCCAGGGCGGACGCTGCAGCCAAATGGATGGCAGCCGGCGTGGCCCAAGCAGGCGCCGCCGAAACGGCGAGCAAGGCGAGCGCGGAAACGGGGGAAAGAAGAGCGGCGGGGCGCATGGACCGAGTTTATCGGCCTCGCGCCCCGCCGCTTGCGGGATCAACTCAGCGAACCGCTAGCTGGTGACTTCGGCGATCGCTGTGGTCAACGCCGGCAGGATCTCATTCAGGTCACCGACGATGCCGTAGTTCGCGACCTGGAAGATCGGAGCCTCGGCGTCTTTGTTGATCGCGACAATGATCTTCGACGAACTCATGCCCGCGAGGTGCTGGATCGCACCCGAGATGCCGGCTGCGATGTACAGCTCGGGCGAAACCGTCTTGCCGGTTTGGCCGACCTGCTCGCTGTGCGGGCGCCAACCGTTGTCGACCACGGCTCGCGAGGCACCCAAGGCCGCACCCGGCAAGGCGTCGGCGAGCGCTTCGATCAGATGCCAGTTGTCTGCCGAGCCGAGGCCGCGGCCGCCAGATACCACGCGAGAGGCTTCCGCGACATCCGGGCGTCCGCCGGTCTTGCCAGCGATCGCAGTGACTTGCGCCTTGCCGGCCTCGGCGGCGGTGGTGCCCATCTCGGCACTGGCCTCGCGGCCGGCCGGAGCGAAGTGATTGCCGCGCATCGAAGCAACCGCAACCGCGCCATGGATCTTGACCTTGATCTGCGCTTTGCCGGCGTAGATCGGACGGGTAAAGACGAAGGCTCCGTCGACGAATTCAAAGGCAGTGCAGTCAGCCGCGAAGCCGGTGTCGAGAGCTGCGGCGATGCGGCCGGTCAGGTCGCGACCGCGCACCGTGGCGGCCAGGAAGACTGCGCCAGCGTTGACTTCGCCCGCAACGCGCACAGCCGTTGCCGCTGCGCCATCCGGCGAATGGGCGCCTGCGTCGGCAACCAAGACGGCGTCGGCACCGGCGCCGCCAAGTTGGGCGGCGTCGAGCTCGACTTGCTCAGTCGCCAAGGCGGTGACTTTGCCGCCACCGCTAGCATCGGCTGCGGCGCGCGCGGCGCCCACAGCTTCCAAGGAGGCAGCGCGCAGGGCACCGTCGCGAGTTTCAAGGAGGACGAGGATGTCGGTCATCGGAACAATCGGGCTACAGGACCTTGGCTTCGTTACGCAGTGCGTCGATCAGTTCGGGCACCGCCGCGGCACCTTCTCCAACAATCCGACCAGCCGGGCGCGCCGGCGGCAGCGACATTTCAAGCAGCTCGACCGAGCCCGCTTCGAGGGCCGTCTCGACGATTTCGAGCGGCTTCTTCTTGGCCGCCATGATGCCCTTAAGGCTAGCGATCCGTGGCTCGTTCAGGCCTTTGGCGCAAGTGATCGCGCAAGGCAGCGAGCTGCTGATGGTCTCGCGGCCGCCTTCGACTTCACGCTCGCAGACGACGGTGTCACCTTGCAGTTCGAAGGTCACGACCTCGGTGATGC
Organism: Planctomycetota bacterium; assembly: GCA_040264055.1. GTDB lineage: Bacteria > Planctomycetota > UBA1135 > UBA1135 > UBA1135. The sequence continues at coordinate 41,124 of JBDQJC010000002.1, read as the reverse complement.
AGGGAATGCCGAGGCGGGTGGCCACTGCTGGACCGACGCCATGTTGATCGCGATCGACGGCCTGCTTGCCGAAGAAGATCAAATCCGCGCCGCGCTCGCGCAGAGCTTCGGCCAGAACCTTGGCGGTTGCCGCGCCATCGGCCTGCGGGGCCGCATCGTTTTGCAGCAGCGTGGCATCATCGGCACCCATCGCGAGCACCGTGCGGAGCTCTTTCTGGGAATCGCTTGATCCAAAGGAGAAGGCCGAAACCGTGGCTTCGCCGGCGGCTTCCTTCACCTGCAGAGCTTGTTCAACCGCAAACTGATCGTACGGGTTGATGAGGAATTCGACCCCGCTCGGGTCGAGTTTCTTGCCTTCAGCCACAGCCACGCGAGTGGTCGTTGCGGGCACGCGCTTTACACAGACACAGATCTTCATGACAGTCTCCCTTCGGGAAAAGACCCACATTGTAGGTCATCCGGTGGAAGCCGACACCCCTAGATCGGGCTGGCTTTGGCCGAAATCAGGCCTGCTCTTCGACCGATCGGGCGAGTTCGAAGCGCTGGCCCAAGTAGACCTCGCGGACCTTCGGGTCGGCGGCCAGATCTTCGGCCCGACCCTCGGCCAGAATCTTGCCCCCGGCCAGGATGTAGGTACGGTCGGTGATCGACAAAGTCTCGCGCACGTTGTGGTCGGTCAGCAGAATTGCGATCCCGCGCCGCTGCAATTGACGCAGGATGCCCTGGATCTCTTCGACTGCGACTGGGTCGACGCCTGAAAAGGGCTCGTCGAGCAGCAGCAGCTTTGGCTCGCTGGCGAGCGCGCGTGCGATCTCGAGGCGGCGGCGTTCACCACCCGACAGGACTTCGCCGCGGCTGGTGCGAATATGCGTCAGGCTGAACTCTTCGAGCAACTCGTCGGTGCGGCGGGTCTGCTCGGCTTTGGCGTGACCCGCAATCTCGAGTACCGCGAGCAGGTTGTTCTCGACGCTGAGTTTGCGGAATACCGAAGCTTCTTGAGCCAGATAGCCCAATCCCAAGCGGGCCCGCTTGTAGATCGGCAACTTGGTGACGTCGGCGCCGCTGAAATACAGCTTGCCAACGTCGGGCCGCACCATGCCCATGCACATGCGGAAAGTCGTGGTCTTGCCCGCGCCATTCGGTCCGAGCAAGCCGACGATTTCACCAGGCTCGACGCGCAAGCTGACCTGATCAACGACCTTGCGACCCTTGTAGGCCTTGCCGAGCGATTCGGTACGAAGGAGCGACTTCGACACTAGTGCACCCAGCCGATCCGCCAGACCGGAGAGAAAGGAGGGATGGGCAGGAAGACCGCGAGCGCCTTGCCCTGGATGTAGCGGCGCGGCACGGTATGCGCGGCGACTAGTTCTGGCTTGTCGCGCTGCTTGAACTCACTGAGCTCTTGACGACTAAAGACATGCAGGTCGCCCCATTCGTCTCGAATGGTCATGAACTCGGCGTTCCGGTCCCAGCGCGGGTTGTTGTAAATCGGATCGTGCCCGTCCGGGAGGTCGTCGCCACGCAAGAAGTCGATGCCGCGAACCGGTGGATCGAAGTGCAACTGGCGTGCAGTCCAATCGCGTGAATCGAGCGAATTCTGAGTGTTATCGCCCATCATGAAGTACTCGCCATCCGGGATTGTGTACAACCCGGCGGCGCCTTCGAGCGAAGGCAGGTAATGAATATCGCGGAAGATCTTCATCGGCTCGATCTTCCATTCACCTTTGGCGAGCAGCGCAATGCCATTGCGAGGCGCGCGCTTGGCTTCCGATTCGATATCGCCGCGGAACTCCTTTCCATTCAAGACGAGCTTGTAGTGGTGATCCCAGAACGCGAAGTCGACCTCCACCTCTTGGTTGGCTTGCGGAGCGTAATCGATCGCGATTTGTTCCCCATCGGGCAGCAGCAGAGTCGATCCGGTTGGGTTGAGGTTCAGTTCAAATTCGAAGGCGCCGAACTCCGCAACCACTCGCAGCGGTTGTGCCTGGGCGCCCGGCGTTGCGCGAAAAACAAAGCGCAAGTCAGAGACGATGTTGCGCGCCATCGAGCTGGCGCCGCCCTTTGGTACTTGCGAATACATCGCGTCGGGGTAACCGTCGCGGTAAGCATCCTGGATGTTGCCTTGCTGCGGATAGGAAAGCGTCGCATCGGCCTGCAAGGTGATTACCCCGTTCGCGTCGGCCCCTTCGGCTTTGCGCAGCTGCCAGTTGGTCCAAATGTTGTGATCTGCGCCCGACTTTGGGTAAACCCGCTTCCAAATGCCGGCTTGCACGTTGTCCGGCTTGCGCTGAATCGTGAAATCGTCGGCGGTGCCATGCTCGCGAGTCCAGATATCGCCTTCTTGGATCCACAAATCTTCGTTGGGCAGGCCGAGCAGCCGCTTGACGTAGTTGTTGGTCGCGGCGAGCGGATAGCGGAAGACCACGACTTCCCAGCGCCGTGGGTCACGCAGCAGGTAGCAGATCTTGTCGACCAGCACCCGGTCATGCACGCCACCGGTGACGCGCCCGCCCTCGACGAGATCGGTGCCCATCAAAGTGGGCTGCATCGAACCGGTCGGGATCTGGTAGGCCTCGAGCGCGAAGACCTTCAAGCCCAGCGACATCGCAATCGCGAAGACCACGACCTCAATGTTGTCGCGGAATGGGCTCGTGGACTTCTCCTTCTTAAGTTTGGCGTCGTCAGCCATGGGAAGCAGTCTAGCCGCGCCGCACGCAGGCGGCCTTAGTCGTCCGTCGACAACACGGCCAAGAATGCCTTCTGCGGCACTTCGACATTGCCGATCGACTTCATGCGCTTCTTGCCTTCTTTCTGCTTTTCAAGCAGCTTGCGTTTCCGCGTGATATCGCCGCCGTAACACTTGGCGGTGACGTTCTTGGACAAGGCGCGAATGTTCTCGCGGGCTAGGATCTTGCCGCCGACCGCCGCTTGCAGCGGAATTTGGAACTGATGGCGGGGGATCTCTTTCTGCAACTTCTGCAGTACCGCGCGGCCACGGCGTTGCGCCGAATCGGCGTGACAGATCACCGACAGAGCATCGGCTTCGTTGTCGTTGACCAGAATGCGTAGCTTGACCAGGTTGGCCGCGTGGAAGGTCGGCTCTTCGAAGTTCATCGTGCCGTAACCCTTGGTGCCCGACTTCAGCTTGTCGTAGAAGTCGTAGATGATCTCGGACAAGGGCATGTCCCAGGTCAACATGACGCGGGTCGCCGAGAGGTGCTCCTGGCGCTGGAAAACGCCGCGCCGCTCGGTGCACAATTTCATGATGGCGCCGATGCACTCGGTCGGAACCAGCACGTGAATGGTTACCACCGGTTCGCGGATCTCCGAGAACTTGGTCGGGTCCGGCAAATCGCCCGGTGAGTGAATCACCTTGGTCTCGCCGTTGTTCATCGCGATTTCATAGGGCACGGTCGGCGCCGTTTGCACGATGTCCAAACCGCTTTCTCGCTCAAGTCGCTCTTGCACGATTTCCATGTGCAACAGGCCGAGGAATCCACACCGGAAGCCGAAGCCAAGCGCGTCCGAGCTTTCGGGCTCGAAGACGATCGCGCTATCGTTCAGTTTGAGCGCCTTGAGAGCCGAGCGCAGGTTCTCGAAGTCGCCCGAACTGGTCGGGTAGATTCCACACCAAACCATTGGCTGCGCCTCGCGATAGCCCTTGAGGGCTTCGGCGCGCTGCCCTTTCATGACGGTCACGGTGTCACCGACTCGCACATCTTCGAGGCGCTTGATGTTCGAGATCAGGTATCCCGCTTCGCCGACCGACAGCCGCGCGTGTGGCACTGGCTTCGGCATGAATTTGCCGATTTCAATCGCTTCGTAATCGGTGTCGGCGCCAATCATGTGCACCCAATCACCTTTCTCGAGCTTGCCGTCGATCATCCGCAAGTAAACGATGATGCCGCGGTACTCATCGAACTTGGCGTCAAAAATCAGCGCACGCAGCGGGCCTTCGGCCTTGCCTTCCGGCGCTGGAATCTGGTCGACAATCGCTTCGAGGATGGAGTCGACTCCTTCACCGGTCTTCGCCGAACAGTTCAAAGCCGAATCGCGATCAAGCAGCAGCGTGTTCTCGAGCTCGTCCTTGATCTCTTCCGGTCGCGCGTGCGGCAGGTCCATCTTGTTGAAGACCGGAATGACCGTCATGTCCTGTTCCATGGCAAGCATGGCATTGGCGACGGTTTGGGCTTGAATGCCTTGCGCCGCGTCAATCAACAGCAGAGCGCCTTCACAAGCCTGCAGCGACTTCTCGACTTCATACGCGAAGTCGACGTGGCCTGGTGTATCGATCAGGTTGAGCAGAAATTCCTCGCCGCGAATCTTGTGCACCAGCGAGACGGCGGCCGCCTTAATGGTGATGCCGCGTTCGCGCTCGAGGTCCATCGAGTCAAGCATCTGGGCCTGCTTCTTGCGGCCATCAACGGCACCGGTGATTTCAAGGAAACGATCGGCCAGCGTCGACTTGCCATGGTCGATGTGGGCAATGATCGAGAAGTTGCGGATGCGCTCGGGCGGGAAACTACGACTCATCGGTCCGGGGTGGCCACTTGGGTGGCCGGGAGCACAGTGCGAAGGACTTCGCGTAGGCGGGCGACAGCTTCACCGCGGTGACTGACGGCGGCTTTGGCCGGTCCGTCGAGTTCAGCGAAAGTGCAGCCACTCGGCGCGTGGAAGAACAGCGGATCGTAGCCGAAGCCGCCGGCGCCCGTGAGCGCTTCAAGGATTTGGCCGCGCACTTGGCCTTCAACGGCGAACAACAGTTCGTCTTGGCGGGCAACCGCAATCACGCAGTGAAAAGCGGCGCCGCGCTCAGAAGCGGGCAGGCCTTGGAGCTTTTCCAACAGCAGATCGTTGTTGGCCGGATCGATGACCTCGCGTCCGGCGTCGGCAGGCACGGTCGAGCCGTCTGCACCAGGATTTTCTGCAGCAAAGCGCGCCGAGTGCACCCCGGGCGCCCCTTCGAGAGCATCGACGCACAGGCCGGAGTCGTCGGCCAATGCCCAAACTTCCGGGCCCCAAGCTTGCGCGGCGACTTCGGCGAAAGCGATCGCCTTCTTGGCCGCGTTATCGAGGAAGTTGTCGGCGTCTTCTTCGACCTCGGGCAATTCGCCCGGCAGCGCATCCGGACCGACGATCTCGACTGGCAAACCTTCACAAAGCGCGCGGAGTTCCGCGAGCTTCTTGGGGTTTCCTGAGGCGATCAGAATGCGTTGCATCGTCGTGGGGCTTAGGCGGGCGCGCCCTCGGCGATCGCAGCCTGTTGTATTTCGGCCAACTGACGCACGCCTTCCATGCCCAAGTCAATCAGGCGGTGGCAGGACTCGCGGGGGAAGGGCTCGCCTTCGGCGGTGCCTTGCACTTCAATCAGCTTGCCGCTGGCGGTGCCGATGATGTTCATGTCGACATCGGCTTTCGAGTCTTCCTTGTAGTCCAAGTCGACAACTTCGTTGCCTTGCACGACGCCGACCGAAACCGCGGCGGCCCAATCGGTAAGCGGCCAGTGGTTTAGCTTTTCGCGGCGCGCCAACTCTTGCACCGCATCGTGCAGGGCCAGCATGGCGCCGGTGATCGACGCGCAGCGCGTGCCGCCGTCGGCCTGCAGCACATCGCAGTCCACCGAGATCGTGGTATCCGGGAAGGCGCGCAGATCGACCACCGCGCGCAGCGCACGACCGATCAAGCGTTGAATCTCGACGCTGCGACCATCGCGTGCGCCGACTTCGCGGCGCTTGCGGCCCTTGACTGAGCCAGGAAGCATCGCGTACTCGGCGGTTAGCCAGCCTTGGCCCGAACCGCGTTTCCAAGCGGGCACGCCTGGCACAACCGAAGCGGTGCACAGAACTCGAGTGCGACCGGCTTCGACCAAGACCGCGCCTTCGGCGGTGTCGATGAAGTTGCGCGTGATGCGGAATGGACGAAGTTCGTCCTCTTTACGGCCGTCGTGGCGTGCCATGCGTGCGTTGCGAGCGGGAGTGGGGGTTAGAACGGGCGATCCGACGCAGGGAGCGCGTCGAGCCGGTCAATCCAGCCGAGCGGGCGCGTGATTTCCGCACCTTCGAATCCCCAAGTCAGCCCGTCCTGAACCGAGAATTGTACCAGCGGCCCGGCCTTCGCGGAACGCGCCTCTTGAACTCCGTGCGGAGCCCAGGCGCGCAGCAGTCGTAGGCAGTCCGATTCGAGCCGAGCGGGCCCGACCAGACGCGCGTGGGTGAGTCGGCGTTCGAGGCTGATCAGCCAGCGGGCCAGGAAGGCCTCACGATCGACCAGCGGGTGCAAGGAGCCTGTTTGATAGGGGGCCGCTTCGGCCGGCGGGGTCACGCGCAGGTTGACGCCGAGGCCAAGCAGCGCGATTCCGGCCTCGAAACCCGTCTCGGCGAGCATCCCAGCGACCTTCTCGCCGTTCAGCAGCAGGTCATTCGGCCATTTCAGCGCGACGCGGCGTCCGCGCGCTTCGGGTCCGATTGCATCAGCAAGCGCGCAAGCGCCGTGCATCGTCAGGCTTTCTAAGGGACGAGGCGGGGGGTGAATGGCCAGGCTGACGGCCAGATTCGCCCGCGCAGGGCCGGTCCACCAATCGCGCGCACGCCGCCCGCGGCCCTGCGATTGAGACTCGGCGAGCACCAGCAGGCCTGCGGAATCCGGGCCGAGCCGGGCGACCTCCGCGCGCAGCAGTTCCTGGGTGCTGTTGCATTCTTCGAGCACGAGCACCCGCGCGCCAAGTTGCTGGCCGCACGGAAGCATGCGGCGCAAGCGTTCCAAATCGAAAGGCGGAAACGCGCGCATGGCGCTCATCCGGCTTAGATGTCGAACTGATCGCGGTCGTCGGCCAAGCGGTCGCGTAGCCGTTTGATTACGTTGCCGTGGATTTGGCAAACGCGCGACTCGGTCAGCGAAAGTTGCTCGCCAATCTCGCGCAAGTTGAGATTGTCGATGTAGTACATGTAGAGGATACGACGCTCTTTCTCGGAAAGGGAACGCGTCAAGACCTCCATCATGTCCTTGCGATTGACTTGATCGAGCGGGTCGCCGTGACTGGAAGGCGACAGCGTGTCAATGCTGGCATTGCGCTGTTCGCCGCTTTCCGCGCGACGATCGCTAATCGTCAGCATCGAACGCGCATTGGCCTTCTTCAGCATGTCGACCTCGAGGTTCAACTCGCTTGCGAGTTCCTCGTCGGTTGGCTGGCGGCCCAGTCGCGACAGGAAATCCTGGCGCACGCGCTCGGCGTGGTTGGAGCGCTGGCGGGTCAGGCGCGAGGCCCAATCTTGGCTGCGCAGGCCGTCGAGCATGGCACCGCGAATGCGCGTGCCGCAGTAAGTGCGGAACTTGATGCCGCGCTCGGGATCGAACTTGTCGATCGCGTCCATCAAGCCAAACATGCCCTCTTGCATGAGGTCATCGACTTGCACGGACTTGGGCAGACCACTGGCCATGCGCTCGGCGTGAAACTTCGCCAGCGGCATATAGGTTGTGATCAGTTGTGCCTTGATCTCGCGCCGGCGCTTGGCGCTCTTCAAGGTGGTGTACTTCCGCCACAGCTCATCCGTGCTGAGCTCAGCTTTGCCGCGCGCGTCCTTCGACTCGTCGTCGGCACCGCCGGCCTCTGGTTGCATTTCCACCATGCCGGGATTCTAGGGGGCGGAGAGGCGAAATCCTAGCTTTCGGATCCGTAACCGAGCAGCGTGTGCACCGGAAAACCGTGCAGCGCTTCACGACCCTTCAGGAAATCGAGTTCGATCATGAAGCCAGCTCCAACCAGTTCGGCACCGGTGCGGCGGACCAGATTGACGGCAGCGGCGGCCGTTCCACCGGTCGCGAGCAGATCGTCGATCAAATAGACGCGGTCGGCTGGACCGGCTGCGTCGGCGTGCACTTCCAATTTGTCGACGCCGTACTCGAGCGAATACGACTCATGGAAGGTCTGCCAGGGCAGCTTGCCCGGCTTGCGCAGCGGAATCAGGCCGGCGTTGAGTCGTTCGCAAAGGCCGCCGGCGAACAGGAAGCCGCGCGATTCGATGGCCGCGATATGAGTGGGGCGCAGCGGCGCAGCGGCTTCTGCCAGCGCGTCGAGAGCCTCGCCGAGCAGGCTGGCGTCCTGCAAGAAGGGCGTGATGTCCTTAAAGAGGATGCCCGGCTTCGGGAAATCGGGCACCTCGCGCACGGCAGCGCGCAGGCGAGCATCGAATTCGGCGGAAATCAGCGACATCAGGGAGGGCGGCCTTGGGGGCCGTTGTATCTACATCTCTTGGGGGGCGGGCACGCCGAGCAGGCTGAGGCCGAGCGCGAGCGTGCGGCGCAGCGCGTCAATCGCGGCCAGGCGCGCGCCTTCCAAGGCGGCGTCGCCAGTGCCGAGCACGCGTTTTTCACGATAGAAGCCGTTGCCTGCAGAGCCAATCTTCAGGAGCGCCGTGGCCAGCACCATCGGCTCGCGCTTCTCGGCAGCTTCGCGCACCGCGCCGGGAAAGCGACCGAGCGCAACCCACAACTCGGGTGCATCAGCGAGCAGCGCGGGGTCGACTTCGGCCGCGCTTGGGATCGGGCGATCGGCCTTGCGCAGGATCGAGCAGCAGCGCGCGTGGGTGTATTGCAGGCTGGGCCCGGTATCGCCTTCAAAGGACAGCACTTCCTTCCAATCGAAGACCACTTCCTTGTTCCGGGCGTGGCTGAGGTCGTGGAAGATCACCGCACCGACGCCGACTTGCTCGGCAACGGTGTCCTTATCAGGGTGCTCGGGGTTCTTTTCTTCGACGATCTCGCGAGCGAGCTCGACGGCGCGGTCGAGTACTTCCTGCAAGCGCAGCACGCGGCCGGCGCGGGTCGAAAGCTTGCCTTCGGCAAAACGCACCAAGCCAAAGGGCACGTGCTCGAGGCGGTCCCACCACTCGGTGCCGCAGCGCTTGAGCACCGCTTTGAACTGGTTGAAGTGGAGAGTCTGTTCCGAGCCAACGAAGTACAGGCAGCGCGCGAAGGCGAACTCATCCCAGCGCGACTTGGCGGCGGCCAGGTCGCGCGTCGCGTAGAGCGTGGTGCCGTGCGAGGTCTTGATCAAGCAGGGGGTGCTGATGCCTTCACTTTCCAAGTCAACGATGCGCGCGCCGTCACTGTCTTCGACCACGCCACAGCTTTCCAGCCATGCGACCGTGTCGTCCAACTTGTCTTCGTACCAAGATTCGCCGCGCAGTAAATCGAAGCGCGCGTCGAGGCGGTCGTAGATCTTCTGGAACTCGGCCAAGGAAAGCTCGGTGAAGCGCACCCACAAGCGGCGCTCTTCGTTGTCCTCGCCTGATTCCAGCGCGAGAAAGCCAGTTTTGGCGTCGACGTCGAGCGTGGGGTCGGCTTCTTCCTTCGCGTGGTATTCGACGTAGAGCTTGAGCAGGTGGCCGATCGGGTCGGCCTGCAGTTCATCTTCCTTGCCCCAGCGCTTCCAGGCGGCCAGCAGCTTGCCGAACTGCGAGCCCCAGTCGCCCAGGTGATTGATGCGCACGACTTCGTGGCCGAGGTGATCGAACAAGCGCGCCATGGCGGCGCCAATCACGGTGCTGCGCAGGTGGCCGACGTGCATCGGCTTGGCAATATTCGGCGAGCTGTATTCGACGATCGAAAGTTCGTCGTCGACGGCTCGGCCGTAGCCTTCGCTGCCTGCATCGCGCAGCACTTGGCGCGCGAGCGCGGTGCGGTCGATCTGAAAGTTCAGGAAGGGTCCGATCGCGCTTGCGCTGACTTCGGCAAGCTGCAGGCTCTCAGCCAAATCGCCGGCGAGCTGCGCGGGGTTCTTGCCGGCAGCTTTGGCGAATCGGAAGCAGGGCAACGCAAACTCGCCGTGCTCTTCATTCTTGGGTCGCTCGAGCTGAATGGAATCGGCGTCGATTCCAAGTGCTACACCGAGGGCGGCGCGAATCGGAGCGGCGAAGGCGTCGAGGCCATGCGGGGCGGCGGGATCAGGCATGATCAGGCTGAGAATCGTAGAGCGGAGCAAGCAGCTCGGCGACCGGGCGGCCGAGAGCGTCGGAAATCTGAGTCGCGGCGCGTTCACCCAGCTCTTCGTGGCGGTCCATCCAAACCGAGCCGCCATAACGGGCGCGCAAATCGGCGTGTCGACTTGCCAGCGGCACGATGGCCTTGCCGGCCACGCTGGAATCCGCAAAGGACATCACGCTGTCAGCCAATCGCCAATGCAGCGGATGCAGCGCGGCGGCGACTTGCGCGATCAGGTTCTCGTCGATCGACGCGGCACGCAACTCGTCGGAACGGCGGCCCTTCAGCCAATGGGTCAAACAGCCGCGCGCGGTCGAAGCATGGCCCAAGTCGGCGAGCAGCCGCCAACCGATCCAGCCATGCAGTGGGCCATGATCAACGCAACGCCCGATGTCGTGCAGCAAAGCCCAAGCTTCGAGGTCGGCGGGCTGCAGGGCTTGGCGATGCGCGATGGGATCGATCGCGGGCGCGGATTCGTCGCCCCACCAGGGATCAAGAACCGTGTCGAGCGATGCTCCGGCGTCGAGCAATGCGTCGGCAACCGTGCGGGCGATGCGTGCCACCTGGCGGCAGTGCACGGGCCAAATCTCGCCATCGGGCGCGTGCGCGTCGAGCACGGCCATCGCTTCGGCGGGGGAAAGCACGCTCATCGGAAGCAGGCGAAGGGCGGAAGTCGGGCGGACTAGCGAGTCGCCAACAAGCCCAAGCAATCGTGGGCGCGGCGTAGAGTGCGGCGCAGCGCATCGTGCTCGCAACGCGCGACGGCTTCATTTGGCCGCAACCAAGCGTGTTGGTCGTGCTCTGCCGAGAGCTGGAACTCGTCCGGGTCGAGCGGAGTCGTGGCCAAGAAGGTGACGACGCGTTTCCAAACCCCGGGCTTCGGTTGGTACAGGCTGGTGTCGGCGAAGTTGCCGCGCAGCCCGCCGACCGCTTCGATGTCGTAGCCGGTTTCTTCTTTCACTTCGCGTAGCGCGGTCGTGATCAGGTCTTCACCGGGCTCGGAATGCCCTTTGGGCAAGCCCCAACTCTTGTGTTTGGCGTTGCGCAGCAGCAGGAAGTGCGGCGCGTGAGGTGCGCCCGTCCACAACACGACGCCTGCGGCGAGAACCGGATTTGCCGGAGTTCCGCGATGGGCAGTGACGCCTTGTTCAGATGGGGGAGGGACTGTCGACAATGAACCCACAGTCTAACCGGGCGGAGCCGCCCGCCGGCTTCCAGACTGAAGCGGGCCGCAGGCCGTAGAATGACCGGCCATGGCCGCGTCCTCCGTGTCCGCTCGCTGCACTGACAGCCGTGTCGTTGGCCGCATTTCTTGCGGGCCCGACGCCTTCCTGCTCGACATTGAAGTCGATGACGACTTGCCGGAGCTCGCGCCGGGCGTATTCGCGATGCTTTCGCCGGCTGATGGCAGCGGCCCAGAGCTAGGTCGGCCGTTTAGTTTGTATGACCAGCGCGGCCGGGTGCTGCGCTTCCTGATTCAGGTCATGGGTGCGGGCACACAGGCTTTGGCGAAAGTCGAAGTCGGCGCTTTGGTCACCCTGACCTTCCCGCTCGGGAATGGCTTCGCGGTCGAGTCGCCGGAGCGCCCGGTGGTGATGGTGGCAGGTGGCGTCGGCTCGGCGCCGTTCTTGCTTTACGCGCGGCATCGCATGCAACTGGGTGCCACTGCGAACACCTGGGTGTTGTTCGGCGCGCGCACGGCCGATCGTTTGTACGACGCCGAAGGCTTGGCGGCCGAGGGTGCGCCGATGCTGTACGCAACCGACGATGGCAGTCGCGGCTTCCACGGCAATGTGGTGCAGCTGCTTGATCAAGAGTTGGCAGCGGGTCGTTTGCCGCGCGATGCGCGCTTCTGCGCCTGCGGCCCCGAGGGACTGCTGCACGGTTTTGCGGCCTATGCGCGCAAGAATGAGTTGGATGCGCAGTTGAGTCTTGAGACCTATATGGGTTGTGGCTTTGGTGTTTGCAACGCCTGCCCGGTCGAGACGCAGCCGGATGGCACATTCGGCGATTGGCCCTGGGCGCGCACTTGCGAAGTCGGCCCCGTTTTCGCGTTGAGCGACATCAAGTTCTAGCTTCGGCTTTCGGCACACCTACCCATGGAACGCTGGTCCATTTCGATCGACAAGGAGTACCTCAAGTTCTCCGTCGCGCACTTCCTGATCTTCCCGGACGGAAGTCAGGAGCGGCTGCACGGCCACAACTATCGGGTCACGCTGGAGCTGGAAGCCGCGCTCGACGCGCACGGCTTGGTACTGGATTTCATCGAGGTCAAGCCGGTGATTCGCGAACTCTGTGATGAGTTGGATGAGCACTGGATCATCCCCGGCACGCACCCGGTGCTGACCCACGCGGTGCGCGAGGATGGGGTGATGGAGGTTCGCTATCGCGACAGCTACTACGCGGCGCCGGCCGGCGACTGCATCGTGCTGCCGATCAACAACACCTCGGCCGAGAATCTGTCGGCTTGGATCGGTCGCGAAATGCTCAAGCGGCTACGCGAGCGCTTCCCACACCTCAAGGTGCAGCGCATGGCACTTGGTGTCGAAGAAACCCCCGGTCAACGCGGGGTTTATCACTATCAAGAAGAGGCCGAATAAGGCCTTGGCTGCCCTCTGGCCGCGCCCCTGAGCGCTGCTAGACTATGCGGCTCGTTTGGCGATCACCCCTTCTAGATCGCCCAACCACGGAAATCGGATCGGGGCGTGGCGCAGCCTGGTAGCGCGCTGCAATGGGGTTGCAGAGGTCGGAAGTTCAAATCTTCTCGCCCCGACCATTCCGCCTGCTCGGTTAGCAGCAACTGAGCTTCGCCACTTACGGAATGGAGCTATGCGCTCGACACGTCGGCTATTCCCACGGGTTGTACGAGCCGAAGTTCCAAAGGTGGCCTTCCAAGTCGTAGCAACTAAAACTGCGTCCGCCGTAGTCCTCGTCTTTGACATCAATGGCGATGGTTGCCCCAGCCGCCTTCGCTCGCTCGCAGATGGCATTTACATCTCCGACGACGACATAGGCGGTTTGAGTCGCTGCGCCGCCGGTTTCATCGGGGTGCTTCATGAGGCGACCGTACTCGGAATCGGTGGCTGACCCAAGCATGATCATTCCCTCGCCGTGCTTGAGTTGCGCATGAGCGATCTCATCCCCGTCGCCAGGAACGACCATGCACTTTTCGAACCCGAAGGTCGCGCAAAGCCACTCAATCGCTGCCGATGCGTTCCGATAACGTAGGCATGGGATGACGGTTGAACCAGTGGTCATGTCGTTTCAGCTCCTTGTCTTTTTCCGCCACCTACTCGGGTAGATATGCGTGTTGAGTGAAGAGTAGCGGGGAATGCTGCAAGCGTCGCGACTTCCGTTCAGATCGAACCGATATCATTCTCTCATGAATTGCGCACTCGTTCTGACCTGATTGCGGGCTTGCGCAATCCTCGCGAGAGCGTAGAGATCCGCATGGCTGCAGTTGCTGCAATCGAGGTGCCTCATGGATAGGCCGGGAACCACGGGGCGACGCATGCAGGGCTTCGAGCGCTTGCTGACCCTCTGGGTGTTGCTTTGCATGGCGGCGGGCATCTTGCTGGGCCGCGTGGCGCCGGGGTTTGCGCAGGCTCTCGACGGCATGACGCTCGACGTCAACGGCGCGCCGGTGGTCTCGATTCCGATCGCGATCTGCCTGTTCTTCATGATGTACCCGATCATGGTGAAGATCGATTTCGCCGAGGTCGTGGCGGCAGGGAAAAGCACGCGGCCGGTGATCCTGACCTTGTTCGTCAACTGGTGCGTGAAGCCCTTCACCATGTTGGCGATCGCGAGCTTTTTCCTGGGCACGGTGTTCCTGCACTTTATCGGCCCTGAAGCAACCGACCTGGTGAAGCTGCCCTTTGGCCTCGACCTGCCGGTGGGGGCGCAATATGGCGCGGGGCAGGTCGTGCTGAGCGACGGCGTTCGGCTGCTCGAGATCCCGCTCTGGAGGAGCTACCTCGCCGGCTGCATTTTGCTCGGCGTCGCCCCGTGCACGGCGATGGTCTTGGTTTGGGGTGACCTGGCCAAGGGCAACACCGGGCATACGCTGGTGATGGTCGCCATCAACTCGCTGATCATGCTCGTGCTCTATGGAGTATTGGGTGGCTGGCTGTTGGGTGTGGGCCGGCTGCCGGTGCCCTGGCAAGCGCTGCTGCTTTCGATCGGAATCTACGTGGCGCTGCCTTTGGTGGCCGGCTTCCTGTCGCGCAAGTGGCTGATCGCGGCCAAGGGCGAAGCGTGGTTCCGCGAGAAGTTCTTGCACGTGCTGACGCCAATCACGATCTCCGCGCTGCTGCTGACGCTCGTGCTCTTGTTCTCGTTCAAGGGCGACACGATCCTGCGCAACCCGATGACGATCATCTGGATCGCCGTGCCATTGGTGCTGCAAACCCTGTTGATCTTCGGGCTGTCTTACGGCCTGGCTCGGGTCCTGAAACTTCGATACGCCGACGCGGCTCCAACCGCCATGATTGGTGCGAGTAACCACTTTGAGGTGGCGATCGCCACGGCAGTGATGCTGTTCGGGCTGTCCTCCGGGGCCGCGCTCGCCACCGTGGTCGGCGTGCTGATCGAAGTGCCACTGATGCTCGGCCTGGTGCGCTTCTGCCTGAAGACGAAGCGCTGGTTTCCCGAGTCGCAAGCGGCGTAGCTGCCGCGCCGAGGATTCGCGCGTAGCCTCGTTCGTGTAGGGTTCCTCCTGCATCGGGTTGCCCGCGGTCGTGGCTTCGGTGCGCTGCTGGATTCGATCCCAACCCCACTTAGAACGAGCTTCATCCTTCCTTGGCTATCCCTTCACCGGCTTCACGATCGCTTTTTGCTTTGCTCTTGGCGTCCTTTGTTCAGCTCGGCTGCACACAGGCCGAGACTGCCTTCGCGAGCGATTTGATCGAGGTCAAGGCCTCGTCCCGGTCCGAGGACCGGCTCTTGCCCGCTGAGTTTGCCCATCCTCCGGTCCATTCGCGGCCGGGTTCGTTTTGGGATTGGCTGAACGGATCGATGAGCACCGAGCAGATCACGCGGGATCTTGAGGCGATGAAACGCGGCGGCATGCGCGGTGGTGAGGTTTGGGACGTGGCTGCCGCCGCTGATCCGGATGGGCGCGTGCCTGCCGGGCCGGCCTTCCTGGGGCCGGAATCGGTTCGCTTGATGGTCCATGCGATTCGCGAAGCCGATCGGCTCGGCATGGAGATCGGGGTGGTGGCTTCGAGCGGTTGGAATGCGGGCGGTTCTTGGATCCCGCCGGAACACGCGGGCAAGGGGCTCTACCACTCGACGACGAAGGTGACCGGGCCAGGTGAAATCAATCGCCAGCTGCCGATGCCAGAGCTTCCGAAGCTCTGCCCGCGCGACGAGAACGGCCAGCCGATTTTCTTACAAGAAGTCGCGGTGCTGGCGGTGCCCACGCACGGTTCCCAGACGATCACGGATCTCGATCAGGTTTTGGACCTATCGCCCATGATCGATGCCGAGGGAACGCTGCAATGGGATGCTCCCGCAGGCGATTGGACCGTCCTTCGTTTTGTCTGCACGAACCATGGTCAACAGTTGATCGTGCCAAGCCCCAATTCGGGCGGGCCGATGATCGACTTCTTCGACCCGCGTGCCACCGAGTTTCACCTCGATCACATTGTCTCCTTGATCCTGAGGGAACTAGGAAGGGAGACATTCGAAGGCACGAGCTTCAAGACTCTCGAGTTTGACAGCATGGAACTCGATGGGTTCACGCCCTGGAACGATTCCATGGCCGATGCCTTCGGCCGGCTGGCTGGCTATCCGGTCACTCAATACTTGCCGCTGCTTGCCGGTTGGGAACTCGCGGATCAGGACGTCCAAGAGCGCTTTTTCTACGACTGGCGCAAGATGGTGAGCGATCGCCTGATCGACTCCCATTACGTGACCGGCCGGAAGTTTCTCTCTGCCTATGGCGTGAAACTGATCGCCGAGTCAGGCGGGCCCGGGCCACCGATCTGGGATTCGAATCCGGTCGATGGAATCAAGGCGCTGGGGGCGGTCGATATTCCGCGCGGCGAGTTTTGGATTCGCCATCGCGGGATCTTCCTCATCAAGGAAATCGCGTCCGCCGCGCACGTCTATGACAAGCGTTTGGTCGACGCAGAGGCGTTCACGACTTGGCGCCGCTGGGTCGATGGGCCGTTGAACCACAAGGAGATTGCCGATCGTGCGCTGTGCGAAGGCTTGAATTGTTTTTCCTTCCACACCTTCGCGAGTTCGCCGCCCGAGGCGGGCTTGCCCGGTTGGGCTTATCACGCCGGCACCGACATCAATCCGACCGCGACTTGGTGGCCGATGGTGCGTGGTTTGACCGACTACATTGCGCGCTGCTCGCACATGCTTCGGCAAGGCTGGTTCGTGGCAGACGTCTGCTACTACTACGGGGATCAGGCGCCGAACTTCTATCCGCCGCTGTGCAATGTGCCGGAGCACCCCTTGTTAGATGGGCTGCATCCGGGCTACGACTACGACGTCTGTTCCTCGCAAGTCATCTTGGAACGCATGCGCGTGGAAGAGGGCCGCATCGTGCTGCCGGACGGCATGAGCTACGCGGCGCTGGTGCTGCCCGAGCAAGATCACATCCCTGCAGCGGTGCTTGAACGGGTGCGCGATTTCGTGGCGGAAGGCGCCACCGTGATCGCCCATCAACGTCCAGTGCGTGCCCCGGGTTTGTTGGATCGTGAAGTCGAGTCCAAGACAGTGCTTCGATTGGCCGACGAACTCTGGGAGCAGGGGGATTCTGCGCGGGGCAAGGGGCGCTTTATCGTCACCATGGATCGCAGCGCGGCCCTCCAAGAAATAGGGGTCGGCGAAGATTTCAAAATCGTTGGGCGCGTGGAAGATGATCTGGGGCCCTTGGACTTCATTCATCGCCGAACCACGGATGACGAGTTCTATTTCGTTCGCAACAAGACGCGGGAAGCGCAGTCGTTGCTCTGCCGCTTCCGAGTGGCGGCGCAGGACACCGGCCAGGTTCCTGAGTTTTGGTGGCCTGAGTCAGGACGTAGAAGTGTCTGTTCGGATTGGAAACCCATCGAAGGCGGCTTCACCGAACTCACCGTCGAGCTCGCGCCGCTCGGGTCGGTGTTTGTCGTCTTTCGTATAGCGAATTCGGCCGATGACGCGCCGCTTGACTCCATCGCAACCGACACATTTGCCATAGCAAAGGATTCCGCAGGCTTGACCCTCGACGGCGCCTGGCAGGTCGAGTTTCCTGAGGGCTGGGGTGCTCCGCAGGAAACGACATTCCCCAAGCTGGAAAGCTGGACCGAGTCCGAGGATGAAGGCATCCGCTACTTCTCGGGGATCGCCACCTATCGAAAGACTTTTGATGTTCCAGCATCACTGGCCGAACAAGAGCGGCTGTTCCTGCAACTGGGCGACCTCGCCGAGATTGCCGAAGTCAGTCTGAACGGCAAGCGACTTGGACTGGTTTGGCTACCTCCGTATCGGATTGAAATCACCGATGCGATTCAAGCTGGAAGCAACACGCTCGAGATCCAGGTCGCAAACCTTTGGGCCAACCGGCTAAACGGTGACTCCTTGCTCCCTGAGTCCGATCGCTTCACACGAAGCAACCTCGACCGGATGCAAACCGATCCGACTTCGGACAGTTCCTACGGACGCATTCCCAACGGGCCGACTCGACCTGTCTACACCGAGATTCCGCCGCTGATGAAATCCGGTCTGCTTGGCCCGGTGCAAATCATCACGCCCGAGTCAGGGGGATAGGCGGGCGCTCGCGCTGCCGGTGTAGGCGATGACTAGGCGGAATGCTGCCCAAGCGACGCCAGTGACTGCAGACGCAAGCATCGCCAACCCCATATCGGGTTGGAAGCGGCTGAGGGTGGCAAGCGGCACGCCGAACATGCTGGGAACGAAGGAGGTCAGCACCCATGCGGATGCCAGCGTCGTCAGCAGCGGGAACCAAAGGCTGAATATGCCGGCCGGGCCAGACTTGGCTCGGATCGCAACGCGATGGCGCCATGCCCAGAGCATGCTGAGCAGGAATACGAGCGGCAGCGACGCCATCGCGAGGAAAGTTGCCTTCTGCCACAGCTGGCTGCGTTCGCCGGCGTAGTTCAAACCCAGCGCCGCTGCAGTGATGCTGTTGCGCAGCAAGATCGTTCCGCCGAAGCCCGTTCCGCTGCCCGCATTGACCAGCACGACCACGCCCTTGCCTTGCGCGGGCATCAGCGTCATCAGTGATTCGAAACCGGGGCTGGCACCGGAATGCCACACGGTTCCATCCTCCTCGTCGATAAACCAGCCCAGGCCATAGAAGGGCGAAGCGTCCGACGCTGCGGACATCATCGCGGCTTTCGTTTCGGCGCGAATGATGTCGTCTTTTCCATTCATCATCAGCAGCATGTAGCGCGCGAGGTCGGCAGCGCTTGCGACGATGCCGCCTTGCGGAGCCGAGCCGAGGGCCATTCTGCGATCGGCAATCGGGCGCTTGGATCCGAACCATGGCTTGTGCCCGGTCGCCATTTCACTGTGAACTCGGTCGTCTGAGACGAAGCTGTGCAGCATGCCGGCTGGCTCAAGAATGTTGTTCGTCATGTAGGTCGGAAAACTCTGCCCACTGACGACTTCGATGAGCCGGCCAAGAATCTGATAGTTCGCGTTTGAATATGCCCATGCGACGTCCGCCATGCCGGCGGGGGCCATGGTTGCCAGGCGGTCGACGCGCTCTGTGATCGGACCCTTCCCGGTCGAGTCATCGTCATACAAAATGTTCCCTTGGTAGGTTGAATACCCGCTCGTGTGACTGAGCAACTGGCGGATCGTGATCGCGCCGGCGGGCTGCTCGACGAAGGCAGGGAGATGGCGCGACAGCGGGTCATCCAGCGAGAGCTGTCCGGCTTCGACGAGTTGCATCACGGCGATGGCAGTGAAGCTCTTCGAGATCGAGCCGATCAGGAAGGGCGTATCGGGGCCGATGGGCTCATCGCTGCCGAGCTGTTTCACTCCGGTCACGCCAATCTCGCGGATGCCGTCTTGATCGACGCTTGCGTAGGCGACCCCGGGAAACGCGTGCGCGCCGAACTCATCGAGCCGCAGCTCGATCGGCTGCCGGGGGCGCTGTTCGCCGCTTTGGTCACCCGAGTCGCCTTGAGCGAGGGCAGGCGTCAGCAATGGCAGAATGCCGAGGCCGAGCGCGCAAACGAATGTCCCTATCATCTTTCTTGATCCTGGCTGCCGACGCGTCTCAGCGTGGCGATTGAAACCCCATCATGACGACATCCAACCCCGACGACCTTGCGATTCCAATCTTGCCCAGCCGATCGGTGGGCGACACGCTTGCCTTCTATCGTGGACTGGGCTTTGACGGCAAGATTCTAGGCGAGGGAGATTCCTATCTCATTCTTCGCCGCGGCACGGTCGAGATTCACTTCTTCACTCACAAAGAGCTCGTGCCCGCCGAGTCGAGTGCGGGTTGCTACATCCGCGTCGCCGACGCCGAAGGCATCTACCAGGCCTTTGCTTTGGCAAAACTTCCACGACATGGAATCCCGCGCCAAGATGTTTTGGAGGACAAGCCGTGGGGGCTACGCGAGTTCGCCATCGTTGACCCAGACGGCAATCTGTTGCGCATCGGCCAGCTGCTGTGACAAACCGGAAATGCGTGAGTTACTATCCACCTTGGCCTTCGAGCCCCGGCCCTGAGCGTCGATAGCGAGAGTACACATGGCGAACAAGAAGTTTGAACGACACCGCCAGGCTTGGACTGCCGAAGAAATCGGCAAGCTCCGATTCATGGCAGCCAAAGACATGAGTCTGAAAGCGATCGCAGCCGGGCTCACCCGCAGCGAAGAGTCCGTGAAGAAGCAGGCCAAGATCGAGAAGCTCAAGATCACTAAGGCGCGCTAGTTGAATGCGCCGAGTGGCGCTCTAGTTCGCCGGGCGATGCGTCTGAAGCTCGGCTCCTAGCGCGGCCCCGGTGCCAAGTGATCCAGCCAGTAGCGGATCATGTGCATGCGCATGTGCACGGTCGTTCCCGCGCCCTCGCGGATGCCGTGGCGGCGATTCGGGTAGCTCATGTAATCGAAGCGCTTGCCGAGTTCGATGAGCCGATCGACCAGGCCTTCGATGATCTGCACGTGGGTGTTGAGCTCGCCGGTTCCGTGAATGATCAACAAGTCACCCTGTAGGCCTTCGGCGAAGTGAATCGGCGCCGCGTTGTGGTAGCCCTCGGGGTTGGTCTCGCGCGTTTCCATGTAGATCTCTTGGAACCAGGCGTTGTACAGCCACGGTTGCGGCTTGGCCGCGACGGCAATGCCGACCTGGTAGACGTCCGGCTTGCGGAACATCGCATTGAGGGTGTTCGAGCCACCGCCACTCCATCCCCAAATGCCAACGCGCTCGGTATCGACGAAGGAACGGGTGCGTGCGAGCTCGTGTACGGCTGCGGCCTGCTCTTCGGTGGATAGCGGGCCAAGGCTGCCGAAACAGGCGCGGCGCCAGGCGGCACCCTTCGGAGCGGGTGTGCCGCGATTGTCGATCGATACCACGAGGTAGCCGAGATCGGCGATCACGCGGTGGTAGTGCGCTTGGGATTGCCCCCAAGCATCCAGAACGGTTTGCGCGTGCGGCTCGCCATACACGTAGACGATCAGCGGGTACTTGCGCGCGGGGTCGAAGTCGTGCGGTTTGATCATCCAGGCGTCGACGCTGACCTCGCCAGGAAGGTTGAGCTGCAGGAACTCGGTGGGCTGCGTAATCACCTTCTTCGCACGCACATGCAGGGCAGCGCGGTCGTCGAGCACGCGTCTCGATTGGTGATCTGGCAGCGAAATCAACTCAGTACGGGGCGGCGTATCGAAGCTCGAGTAGGTGTGGAAGGCCCACTTTCCGCCGGGCGCGATGTCGTAGTCATGTGTGCCCGCTTGCTCGGCTGGCGTTACCCGCACTGCGGCCGTAGATCCATCGAGCGGCACGCGGTACAAGTACTTCTGCGTGGCGTTCCCAGGCGAGGCATAGAAGTAGAAGAAGCCACTCGCCTCGTCGACGCGAACGCGGCCGATGATGTCGTAGCCCTCGGGCGTCAGCTTGGCGATCAGGGAACCTTCGCGCGCGTATACGAAGGCTTGGCGCCAGCCCTCCCGTTCGCTCAGCACCAGGAAAGCCGCGCCATCGCGCAGCCAAGTCAGGCCAGAATTGGTGCCATAACTGGCCACGACCCAAGCCGGATCGGCTTCGTGAAAGATCCGCGTAACTTCACCGCTGCGGACATCGGCAAGCAGGAACTCACGCTCGTCGCGGAAGCGGCTTAGCTTTTCGATCAGCAGTTCATCCGAGTTCCCGGCCCACTCCACCTGGCCCAAATAGAAGCCTTCGGGCGGCGCCTGCAGATCCAGCCAGCGGACCTCACCGCCGGCTGCAGCGACGACGCCGATGCGTAGGGTGGCAATCGTTCCGCCGACGCGCGCGAAGCGGCTCTCGGTCACTTCCGGGTAGGTTGGGTCGCCCGGTACAAGACGCGAACGCAGCCGCACCTTGGATTGGTCGGTCTCAATGAAGGCGAGCCATGTGCCGTCGGGGCTCCACATCGTGCGCCCGTTGTTGATCGCTTGCGGCACGGCGGTACGGCCGACCTGCCGGCGTTCGTCGCTTACGAGGTCATGAATCCACAGCGTGCCGCTTTGACGGATGAGCTTGTATTGCTCGTCGCGGGGGGGGAAGTCGCTGGACCCCTTCGCTGTGGGGGGCGCCGGGGCCGTGCGCGCGCCCGAGGCGGCGTCGTAGGCGACGCGAACGGGCTGATCCGAATCCGGCACGCGCTCGAAGACCGTGTAGCCGGAGCCATCCGGAAGCCACTCGCCGCGGAAAGCTGGCGCACTCAACTCGCTGCGCTCGTAAACCGCGCGGATGCGCTCCTCGGCTCGGTCGAGGGCTTCCGGGGAGGACTGCGCGAGCGCGAGGGGAGCTGTCGCGGCCGTGGTAAGGAAGAGAGAGAGTGCGCTGAGGAAGACGTTCATGGCAGTGGGGGCTGCGGAACGACGAGCCTAGCGACGCGGAGTCCGCGTCGAGGCGCTACGGTTCACGGCTTCCGATGGTCGCAGACTCCCTTTTGGTTGTGCTTGGTCTCGTTCTGCTTGTGGCAGGAGGGGAGGCGATCGTGCGCGGCGCGAGCGGTGTCGGTTTGCTTGCTCGTCTTAGCCCATCGGTCGTTGGCCTCACCATCGTTGCGGCAGGGACTTCCATGCCCGAGCTTGTGGTTTCGCTGCAGGCGGCGCACGGGGGAAGCCATGGCGTCGCGCTAGGGAACATCGTTGGATCGAACATTTTCAACATCGGGCTCGTGCTCGGGTTGACGGCTCTCTTGCGGCCTCTGCGCATTCAGAGCAGTTCGGTTCGATTGGAATGGCCGGTGATGTTGCTTGCGGCTTGCGTACTTCTTGGGTTCGCGCGTGATGGCAATCTTGATCGCTTCGAAGCGGGGCTGCTGCTCACAGGTTTAGTTGCGTTCGTCCTTCTTGCTGTCCGAACGAGCAACAAGAGTTCTTCGTCCGGCGCGCAGGATGCGTGCGCGTCAGACATCAGCACGGCTTCATTTGGCAAGACGGGTGGAACGGCATGGGTCTTTAACCTTACGGCAGTTGTTCTCGGCGCGGTCTTGCTCGCTTTTGGTTCAGAGACCATGGTGAAGGGCGCAGTCGGAGTGGCTGAAGCGTTTGGAGTCGCACCTTCGGTCATTGGGCTCACGATCGTTGCAGCCGGCACGAGTACCCCGGAACTCGTGACCTCGTTGGTTGCGGCGTGGCGAGGCAAGGACGACATCGCGGTCACCAATGTGCTTGGATCGAATATTTTCAACATCCTCGGGATTGCCGGGGCCACTGCGATGGTCGCGCCGCTGCCTGTGCCGCCGGAAATGGTCTCGCGCGACATTTGGTGGATGCTGGGACTCTCTGTATTACTATTCCCTCTGATGCGTTCAAGCATGCGCGTAACGCGGGTCGAAGGTGCCGTCTTGCTCGGTATCTACTTCGCGTATTTAGCGACGCTTCTTACAGTCTCTCCAAGTTCGATCTCATGAGTGATTTGCACCAAGATCCCCCGCGCCTGGACGCCACTCCGATCGAGCGTGTCGCACGACCATTCCAAGTCTTTGCGCGCTTTAAGGCCTCGGGTGCGATTGCGCTCTTCCTTGCTGCGGTGGTGGCGCTGATCTGGGCGAACTCGGGTGCGGCAAGTGTTTACACCTCGCTGCTCAAGACCGAGTTTGAAATCGGCTATGGCGAACTGCGCCTGGCTAAGCCGCTCATTCTCTGGATCAACGACGCGCTCATGGGAGTGTTCTTCTTCGTCGTGGGCCTGGAGATCAAGCGCGAGGTGCTTGCGGGCGAACTCACGACACTGCGCAGCGCGCTGCTTCCGATTGCAGGCGCGATCGGCGGCATGCTCGTGCCCGCGGTGCTGTTTGCTCTGATCAACCCGGACGGATCGGAAGCGCGAGGCTGGGGGATTCCAATGGCCACCGACATCGCCTTTGCGCTCGGCGTGCTGGCCTTACTCGGCACTCGGATTCCGATCGGGCTCAAGGTGTTCCTGACGGCGCTAGCGATTGTCGATGACCTTGGCGCAATCATCGTGATTGCGATCTTCTACACCGACCATGTGGCCTTCCCGATCCTCGCGATCGGTGGCGGCCTGCTCGGGCTTTCGCTGCTGCTCAACTATTTAGGGCTGCGCAACGCGGTCGTCTACTTTGTCATCGGCACGCTGGTTTGGCTGGCATTCTTGAAGTCCGGGGTGCATGCCACGCTTGCTGCGGTACTCATGGCATTGACGATTCCGGCGCGCACCCGCATCCGAGGTGAGCCCTTCCTCGAACGGATGACAGCACTTCTTGCGCGCTTTCGGTCCACCAAGATGCCCGCAAACCGCGAACTGCTCACGACCGAACAGCAAAACGTTTTGCAGCACATGGAGCACACCGTCGACGAGATGACGGCGCCGCTGCAGCAGCTCGAGCATGCGCTGGTCCCTTATGTGACCTTCTTCGTCGTCCCGGTTTTTGCGCTCGCCAACGCCGGGGTCAGTTTTGGAACGGAATCGTCGGGTTCATTGACTCACCCCGTCTCGCTGGGGGTCATCGTCGGCCTGCTGGTTGGCAAGCAGGTGGGCATCTTTGGCTTCGCGTGGCTTGCGGTGCGCTCTGGCGTGGCGCGCCTTCCGACTGGGGTCAATTGGCGGCAAATTCATGCGGTTTCCGTGCTGGCTGGCATCGGCTTCACGATGTCGCTCTTCGTTGCGGGGCTGGCCTATCGCGACCCAAGTTTCGTTAGTAGCGCAAAGCTAGGCATCTTGGTGGCCTCCGGCATTGCGACGGTCGTCGGCCTATTCCTGCTGTGGCGTGCGACGAAGCCTGCGCAAAAGAGCTAGGCAAACAAACGCAAGCTAGCGGTCGCGCATGCCTTTGCCGGCCAGGATGTTCGGAACGCACTCTGCGCTGCGCGCGGTGCGGGAATTGTCTTGGCTCCGCGGATGGAAGCATGGGTTTTTGGGTGTGGTCTACTCATAAAGTGCATGCTGAATCCGAGGCGAACTTCGCGGTGACCGAAGGCAAGGTGGAGTTGTTTGATGCAGGACAAGGCGGATTCAACGGGTCGTTGGTTTTCTTGTCGACCGCGGTTTCCTGCGAAGTCCACCGAGAGTCGCTGTGCCTCGTTGCGCGAGAGGCCTAAGCTGGAAGGCGCGATGTCTGCGCGCAATCTGCTCCCCACCTTGACCGCGGTCGTTGCGGCGACCTTTCTGCTTTCTGCGGCGCCCTTGCGCGCAGCGAGCCCACAAGAAATCCCCGATCTGACCCAGGGTGGGGAGCGTCCTGCCACTGCTAAGCACGACTGGAACCTGGGTGCGACCGGTGCCCGCGGGTGGATGCACAGTCAGAAAATGGTCACTCATCTGGCGCGCCAGATTTTGGTGACCGAGGTTGCGCCGGATTCGCCAGCCGACGGTGTGCTCGCGGTCGGTGATGTGATCCTGGGCGTGGCGGGTGAGCCTTTTTCCTACGACCCGCGCACTGAGTTTGGCAAGGCGCTGACCGTGGCCGAGACGGAATCGGGGAGCGGCCTGTTGGAGCTAACGCGCTGGCGCAACGGCAAGAGCAAGCAAGTTGTCATCAAGCTTCCCGTCCTGGGCTCGTACAGCGCGACCGCACCTTACAACTGCGAGAAATCCGAGCGCATGCTCGCACAAGGTTGCGAGGCGCTTGCTGCGAGCATGCAGGCGCGCGACTATCGACCCAACCCGATCCCGCGCTCCTTGAATGCACTGGCGTTGTTGGCGAGCGGCGAACGCAAGTACTTGCCGCTCATCAAGCGCGAAGTGCGCTGGGCTTCCGAGTACTCAGCCGACTCCTTCCAAACTTGGTACTACGGCTATGTCTGCATGCTGCTCGCCGAGTACACGATGGCGACGGGAGACGACGAGTTCCTGCCCGGGCTCGAGCGCCTCGCCCTAGAAGCGGCGCATGGACAAAGCGCGGTTGGCTCATGGGGCCACCGCTTCGCGATGCCAGATGGGCGGCTCTTCGGCTACGGCATGATGAATGCACCGGGCATTCCATTGACGATCTCATTGATCCTGGCACGCGAAGCCGGCGTGGAAGATCCCGCGCTTGATGTTGCGATTGGAAAGAGTGTCGACTTGCTGCGCTTCTACATCGGCAAGGGAGCGATTCCTTATGGCGATCACCACTCGTGGATTCAGACCCACGAAGACAATGGCAAGTGTGGCATGGGCGCGATGCTCTTCGACCTATACGGAGATCGACAAGGCGCGGAGTTCTTCTCGCGCATGAGCCTGGCTTCGCATGGTGCCGAGCGCGACGGCGGTCACACCGGCAACTTCTTCAATATGCTTTGGGCGCTGCCCGGGGTGTCCTTGTCGGGCGAGCAAGCGACTGGCGCTTGGATGGAAGAGTTTGGGAGTTGGTACTTCGACTTGGCGCGACGATGGGATGGCACTTTCAGTCACCAAGGCCCACCCGAAGAGGGGCACGATAAGTATCACGATTGGGATGCCAGTGGAGCCTATCTGTTGGCCCTTGCCTTGCCGAAGCGGAACTTGATGTTGACCGGCAAGCGAGATGTCACGGTGCCGCAACTGAATGCGAATGAAGCGGCGGCGGTCATCGAGGATGGTCGCGGCTGGAACAACCGCGACCGCACCAGTTTCTACGAAGCGATGGATGACGACGAGTTGCTGAAACGGCTCGCAAGTTGGTCGCCCGTCGTGCGCGAACGTGCTGCCGTCGCTTTGGCGCGCAAGAAGGCGAATGTCGTGCCCGAGTTGATCAAGATGCTGACGGAAGGTGATCTTGATGCGCAGTACGGCGCTTGCCAAGCGCTGGCTCAATTGCGTGGGGCGGCGGCGCCTGCGGCACGGGCTCTTCACGCGCGGCTCCTGTACAGCGACATGTGGCTGCGCGTCAAGGCAGCCGAAGCGCTCGGGGTCATGGGCAAGGCCGGGATGACAGCTTTGCCGACCATCCTGAATATGCTTGCGCGCGAACCGGGTGCAAACGACCCGCGCGGCATGGAGCAACGCTATCTCTGCTTCGTGCTCTTCGATCGACGCAACGGCATGCTGCGGGCCCCTTTGGATGGCGTTGATATGGAAAAATTGTACACCGCGATTCGTGCAGGCCTCAAGAATGAAGATGGCCGCGCCCGCAGTGCCGTCGGCAATGTCTATGAGCAGCTTTCCTTCGAATCGCTCGAGCCGCTGCTGCCCGCGATTCACGAGGCCATCATGGTTCCATCGCCGAGCGGGATCATGTTTGCCGACGGCGTGCGCACGGCGGGCTTGAAGCTGCTTGCGAAGCACCGCGTCGAGGAAGGCATCGATGCTTGTGTGCATTATGTGCGATACATGAAGCAGCACGGCAGCCAAAAGCGCGTGCCGGAGATTCTTGAGATCTTGAAGGGCTACGGCGCGCATGCGCAGCGCGCGACGGCGCGGCTGGAAGAGATTGCGGTCTTTTTCGAGACGGACGAACAAGACTTCCCCAAGAAACTCAGCTTGCAAAAAGCGGAGTCGGTGCGCGCAGCGATTAACGCGATTGAAGCAGCGACCGAACGCCCTGCCCTGATCCGGATGGACTCATGATTGCTCGCACCGCCTTTTCTCTATTGCTTGTTCTCGTCGGCTCGACGAACGGTTCGCTTGCCTTTGCACAGCAGGGCATGCCCAAAGAGGATGTCATCGACATTCCAGCCGTCGGCGATGGCTTGTGTCTGCACAACCTGTTTCAGTCGAACATGGTCCTGCAGCGCGACAAGCCGATTCGCATCTGGGGCTGGGCAAGTCCAGGTGAGCAGGTCACCGTAAGCATGGATGGCGAGTTGCAGCGCACGCATGCGGACAAGGATCGCTCCTGGTCAGTCGAGTTCGCCTCGCGCCCAGCGAATGCGGTGCCGCAGAGCATCTCCATCGCCGGGAAATCGGACACGCTGACGCTTGAGAACATCCTGATTGGTGATGTCTGGTTGCTCGGCGGGCAGAGCAATATGGAGTTTCCACTTGAGCGCGTCGATAACGGTTGGCTCGAGATCGTTTCAGCGCGGTTTGATGGCATTCGCATCCTGACCGTGCCGGCGCCACAAGGGCCGGACGTGCGCCAAGGATTCCCGCGCTTGCATGAATGGAGTGGCTGGTTCAATCGTCATTTCCGCAAGGGTGATTGGGATGTCTGCAGCCCCGAAGTCGCCTTTGACTTGTCGGCGATCGGCTATGTGTTTGCGCGCCGCTTGCACATGGCAACCGAGATCCCCATCGGGGTGATCGATGTCTCGCGCGGCGGCACGACGGTCGAGACCTGGGTGCCTGAGGCGGTGTTGCGCGGCATGCAGACCACCGAGGTCGACGCTCTGCTCAGCGACTGGGATCAACGCGTTGCGGATTACGATGCGGCTGCAGACCTTGCCGCGCGGCAGCGCAACCACGAAAATCGCGTGCAGCAACGCAAGGATCGCGGCGAGGACATCCCTGCGGATTGGGTCATGCCGGATGATTTGCGACCGGGTCCAGCCGCTGATCACAACCGCCCGGGCACTTGCTTCAACAGCATGATCTCGCCGATTGCCGGGCTTGCCGTCAAGGGTGCGATCTTTCACCAGGGCTACAACAATGCCAACGGCGGCACCTTTGGAGCCGCGCTGTATGCGCAGGTCTTTCCCGAGATGATCGCGGCTTGGCGCGCAGCTTTCGAAGACCCAGAGCTTCCCTTTGGCATCATTTCGCTCTGCACCGAGGGGCCGCAGCAAACGCACGAGAACTTCGTCGAACTGATGCTGAATGACGGCATCTACATCCGCGAAGCGCAGTACCAGACTTTCCTGCAAATGCGTGCTGCCGGCGATCAAAATGTTGGTTTCGCGAGCAGCTTCGATCAGCGGCGTGGCTGGTATCACCCGCAGCTGAAGATTCCGGTGGGAGAGAGGATTTCGCGATGGGCACTCGCCACGCAATACGGCATGGCCAAGCAAATCCGCTGGTTGCCGCCGACCTACACCAAGATGGAAACCGGCAGGGGCCAGATTGTGCTGCACATGGACGGCGTGGTTTCAGCGGCGGACAACCAGGGCGAGATTCATGGCTTCGCGATCGCTGGCAAGGATCGGCGCTTTCAGCCAGCGACGGCAGAGTGGCAGTTCCGGATGGATCGCAACAATCGTCCGCAGCGCGACCGCAGCGTGCTCGTGCTTACCAGCCCGCACGTTCCCGAGCCGATTCACTTTCGCTATGCCTGGGGCCGCAACCCAATGGCCAATCTGCAATCGGCGGATCACAACGATCTGCCCTTTGCGACCCAGCGCAGTGACGATTGGAAAATGGAAAACGTGCCGCTCGGCGTGCTCGGAGATGAGCCCTTCCCGGGGGGCAAGATGACGCGCGCGCAGCGCGGCCGCATCCGCGACGTCCTGCGTAAGGAAGACCTACTTCGCCGACTTGCCGAAGCACAAGCCTTGCTCAAACAGCACGGCGCCTTGCTCGACGAAGCCTCACGCGACAAGTGATCCCAGCTGCGCTCGGGGTGCGTATCCTCTTTCGACACAGCGACTCATGACCTTCGTCTCACTCCTCGTTCTGCTCTTCGCACTGGCTCAAGACCCGGCGTCTCAGGAGCCGATCGAGGGGCTGCAAGCTTCGGAACGGCAGGTCGCAGTCGAGTTCGTGACCGACGACGCAAGCATCGAACGCCGTTTGCGCCAGATCCTCGAAACCACCGGGCGCTTTGAAGGGGTCAAACTCGAGGTGAAGCACGGGGTCGCCCTGCTGAAGGGCGAGCTAGACGACGATTCCGAGCGGGTGTGGGTGATCGACCTGGTCAAGAACACCGAAGGCGTCGTGGCTGTTTCGAGCGCATTGACCTTGAAGGCAGTGCCACTTTGGGACTTGCGGCCGGCCTACGAGGAACTGAGTGCGCTTTGGCGGCGCTTCGTCGCTTCCTTGCCGCGCCTTCTGGCGGGCCTGCTTGTGCTGCTTGTCGTTGTCCTTTCGGCGAACCGAATCGCGCGTTGGATCAGTCGCCCACTCGCGAAGGACATGCAAAGTGAGCTGCTGCGCACGATCATCGGCAAGTCGATTGCGTTCTGCGTTTGGATGTTCGGGCTCTTCCTGTTCTTCCGAGTCGCCGGCCTTTCGCAGTTGGCCATCACGATCGTCGGTGGAACCGGTGTGCTTGGCATCGTGCTGGGTTTCGCCTTCCGCGACATCGCCGAGAACTTCCTTGCGAGCGTGCTGATAAGTGTGCAACGCCCGTTCCGGTATGGCGACACCATTGAAGTCGGCGGCTACTTGGGTGTGGTGCAGCGCGTGACCCCACGTGGCACAATCTTGATGGATTTTGAAGGCAACTTTATTCAGATTGCAAACGCTCAGGTCTACAAGAGCACAATCAAGAACTTCACCGCGAACCCCAACGTGCGCCAAGATTTCACGGTTGGGATTGGTTACGACGCATCGATCACGCGCGCCCAAGAGATCGCGATGAAGATCTTGGAAGAACATTCGGCAGTTCTCGCCGACCCTAGGCCGATGGTTCTGGTCCAAGAGTTCGCGCCTGCGACGATCAACCTACGCGTCTACTTCTGGGTGAATGGCCAGTTGCACAGCAAAGTCAAGGTGCGCTCTGCGGTCATGCGCATGGTGCTCCGTGCCCTGGAAGCCGGCGGCGTGAGCATGCCCGACGAGGCGCGCGAGATCATCTTCCCCCAGGCTGTGCCGGTGCAGATGCTCCAGGCAACCCACGCGGAGTCTGCGGCCGAGGTCGCGGTGATCGATACCGAGCCGCCCTCCGATGAACAACTCAGTGCGGACCGGCATGACGAATCCACCTCCGCGGAAGCGGGGCTAGAAAGCGAAGTCGCCGATCTCAACGAGCAAGCCCGGCAGTCCCGCGACCCGGAAGAGGGCGGTGATGTGATGGCGACCTAGGCCGGTTGACGCGAGGTTCATCGGAGCTGCAATTCGAGGCTGCTGTTGCCGCGGCGCGAGGCATAGAATGCGAGCCACAGCCCATGGACGACGCAACCATCCTCATCCGCTTCGGAATCGCCTTTGCCGGCGCGCTCACCTTTGGGCTCGCAAGGCAGCGCATGGGCAAGCCGGTCGGCTTCGGCACTTTCATTTTCTTGGCGCTCGGATCCTGCGCGCTGTCCTTGACGGCGATCCAACTCAGCACGGAGAACCCGCTGCCGCTGCTCAATGCGATCGTCACCGGGGTCGGCTTCCTCGGAGCCGGCGCGTTGTTCCGAACCGGCGATCATGTTGCCGGCTTCACCTCGGCGGCGACCATTTGGGTCTTTGCGGTCTTTGGCCTGACGGTCGGGGTTGGCGAGTACCTCGTTAGCGGCATCCTCTACGCCTCGATCGTCATCGTGCTGATCATTGACCGTTGGCTCGACGCGCACTGGATTGGCGCGCACAATCGGCGCTTGTCACTCGAAGTTTCGATCGGCACTTCGGACGAGACCTTGATCTCTCTTGGCCTTCCACCAATGACCGATGCGCGCTCGATTTCCGTCGACCAAGACGCCGGCACGATTTCCTTGATCTACAAGATCGATAAGCCAGCAAGTGACCAACACGTCTTGCTGCAGAAAGTCGTTGCGCATGATCAGGTGCGCCGCTCGAGCATCGAGTCCTAGTGCGCTCTTTCGGTCGGAAGTAGATGCCCGGTCTTGACGAAGATCAGCGTTTCTTCGACGACGAAGGGGTGATGCGCGCTCAAGTGAGGGCTTTGCATCCAAGTCCCCGCGGGGTATTTGCCATGCTCATCTTCAAACTGGCCGGAGAGGACGTAAATTTCCTCGCCGCCCCAATGCTTGTGAGCTTGGAAGCGTTCCATGGCGGGCCAGAACACAAAGGCTGTGCCTTCGCTCAAGGGCTTGACGAGCAGCTTGCCCGCGCCTGGGAGCCACGGCTGCGCGTCAAACGCGATCTGCACCGGACTCTGAGCTGCGCCGACCGTGGCGCCTCGGCGCACCAATAGCGTGCAAGCTTCCGTGCAGTGTCCGGCTTGCGTTTGAGCCGCTGGCTGCAAGGCGTAGCCGCCAAACTCAAGTCGGCCCTGGGCGGTTTCCCAACTACCCGCAAGAACCAGGACTTCCTGGCCATCGCCTTGCCGTGCCGAAGGGAGCTGGGCTCCGGGCGCGAGCCGGTAGAGCATCGAATAGCAGCCACCGGCATCCGGTTCAACATGGAGCACGCGTCGACTGACGCCAGCCTGCTGGCAGTCTTGCCATGCCAAGGAATCGCAATCTCGTTTCATGATTCGTCTTCGGTGGAGCGATCAGCGAGCCGGTTCAGGGTGCGAGCGCTTGCTTGAGTGGTGCGGCTCAGCCACTGATCGAGAATGCGTTGCAGCGGAGCAAGATTGAGGAAGTTCCAGCGCCGACGCCCCTCGCGTCGAATTAAGACTAAACGTGCGGCGACTTACAGCTGGTCCGGGTATGCGCGGACCTTCTTCTACAACGACGTGAAAGAATACTTGGGCATCTTGCTTTACACCCAGACGCTTCCGTCAGGAAATGAACCCGGGGCTGCGTTTCGAGCCAAAGTCGCCGAGATTGTGACGGCTCAATCGGCTGCGTCGCAACGCCGAAAGTACTGATTCGTCGTACGAGGCAGAACTGGGCCCAGGACCGCGCGGCCCGTCGCCTTGATGAGCTTGCTCCAACTCGTTGTCAGCCAGACTGGCTCGGGTCGAGCGGGTCGGAAGCCGACGGACTTGGCCAGCGCAGCAAGGCTCTTCGGGGTGAATCCGTTGATGTGACCAAGCGGCCCGATCGCGAGATAGTCCTGTCGGGAATGGATACCTGTGACGCCCGTGACATCAGGGGTTTCAAGGATTAAGACTCCGTCGGGTGCCATCAGCGCAGCGACTTGTTCGAGGATCTGGCGAGGTTCGACGAGGTGCTCCATGACTTGAAACATCGTCACCGCATGGAAGCTGGCCTGGGAGTCCTGAGTGGCAAGCACTGCATCCAGGGAGGGGTAGATTTTGACCTTGCCATGTTCTTGGCGGTCAGGTGCAAAATCGACGCCGACGGCGTCAAATCCAAGCGCGTTGCACTGCGCAACAAACTCACCCCAGCCGCACCCGAAGTCCAGTAGCCGCGGCTTGTTCCGGCCGCGCGTGCGCGCCGTCATCTTGTAGAGGCGCAGGGCGTGACGGATTGCCTGCACGCCGATCTCGTATTCATATTCTGGTCGATCAAGCTTGGCAAGAAAGCGCTCCATCGCTTCTTGCGATTCCCACTCGGTATAAAGTCGCGTGATCCACTCGGGGGCGAGGATGCGTCGATGGAATGCTTGATCGCAGGCGCGGCACTTCACGAAGCTCCATGATTCGTGCTCGACCAGCGGAAGTGGTTCGACGCCCCATTCTTCGGCGGCCAGAATCCCGCGAAGTGGTTCATCAGAAAACCGACCCGATGCGACCTCATGAAGATCGCTCGAGCCACAGGCAATGCACGCGGTCCGATCGACAAATGTTGCGGGCGAAGTCATTCGAAGGAGGTGCTTGAGGCGCGCTGTTGCGACTCGCGATCGAGCCTAGCTTTGCAGCTACAATTGCGCAAACCTGCTACAGCTTGCGCGCCAGCAACAAGCCATCGCTGATGGGTGCGAGGCTCACGGACACTCGTGTATCGGCAAACAGCGCCGCATTCATGGTGTGCATCGCGATAGCGGCTTCGTCTTCCGATTCCGGAGCGACGACCCGGCCGGCCAGGAAGGCGTTATCGAAGGCCATGACGCCCCCGGTTCGCAGCAGTTCCAGGCAAAGTTCGGCGTACTCGGGGTACCCGACCTTATCGGCGTCGACAAAGGCAAAGTCGAAGCTGGCGGCCTGGCCATCGACGAGCAGTGAGCGCAAGGATTCCGTCGCTGGCCCGATCTTCAACTCGATCTTTGACGCCACGCCGGCTGCTTCCCAAAACGGGCGGCCGACATCGGTCCATTCGGAGGATAAATCACAGGCAACCAGCCTGCCGTCGCGAGGCAAGGCCAGAGCGACGGCCAATGCCGAGTAGCCGGTGAAGGTGCCGACCTCGATGCAACGCGTCGCGCCGAGCGCGCCGACCAGCCACTGCATGAATCGGCCTTGTTCGACCGAGATCTGCATCTGCGCGTCTTCCATGGGCGCAGTCACGGCGCGCAACTCCGCCAAGGCAGGATGCTCGCCTGCCGCACTTAACGACTGCAAGTACTGCAGGACATCCGCGGGCAAGCCCAAGCTTTCGTTGCTCATGGCGTTGAGAGTAGCGTTGCGCTGGCGGGATGTCCGTCGCTTCGCTGCGCCGGTCGGCTTCGCCTCGCTGCTACGCAGCTCCGCGAAGACGCAGCCAACCCTCCCAGCAACCACTCAATCATTTTCATCTACATGAATCACCAGACCCGCAGCCCGATACACCGCGCTCACTTCCGGCTCGACGAGTTCGGCAGTCAAATGGCCATTCTGCTCCTCGCCATCGCGATAGACCTGCATCGAAAGGCACTCGTAGCAGATCAGAAGATCCCAGGTGGATCCGTTGACCGTCACGCTCAATCCATGGCGTGGATTGAAGCACGCGGCATCCATGCCATTTGATGCTTCGATTCCTCGCTCGATCGTGGCGATCAATTCATTGCGACTCGCTTGATCGCGCAGGGGGGCCTGACCGAGCACGCCGTATCCATGAAACTCCTCGAGGTCCTGGCCGTCCTTTTCCATTTGATAGGGATAAGGATGCAAAGCCAAAATCTCGACCTGATCCGCATCCGCGAGCGCAGCCAGTACTCCATCCGGCCGCTCTCCGGTTTCCGTTTGAGAGCCGGAACATGCCCCGAGATTGAGCGTCAGGGCGATGAAGATTGCGCGGAGTTGCATGGGGTCAGCGTAGCAGGTAGATGCGTGGGCGAGATGTCCGCCGCTTCGCTACGCCGGTCGGCTGCGCCTCCCTGCTTCGCAGCTTCGCGAAGCGGCGGACATCTCACCAAGAGCATGAGCGCAATCACGCGCTTTCCGCGCTGGGCAGCCTTGAATCGAGCACAATGCTGAATCATGAATGCACAAGAAATGGAGTTCGGATGCAGTTGTGCGGTCCGATGCGTTGTGGGGAATGCGGCGTCTTCGCGGAGCTGCGAAGCAGGGAGGCGAAGCCGACCGGCGCAGCGAAGCCGCCGCATTTCCCACAACGCCCAACCACCAAAAATCACATACGAACCAAGAACCTACTTCTTGGAATACGTATCCAAAACCCAATCAGTCCAAGCCTCATCAAAGGCCTCAAACTCCATGTCATAGATCAACTTCCAAGCTTCTGCTTGCCGCTCCATGACTTGTTCCGCCGTCACCGAAGTGCCGCCCGGTACTTTTATCGGAGCTTTCATCTTGGCGACGAAGCTGGCGAACTTGGCCGGGTCAAGCTGCATCAAATAGTGCACGCGAGACCAAAGGTTGAGGTGCTGACCGATCCGGAAGTTGTCCGGAGTCATCCAAGTCGAGACCTTTGCAAAGGGCGTTGCCGCTTTGTTCTTGGCCAAGTTGCGCACGCGTGGTTCCCAGATCCAGAGCTTCTTCTCGTTCGGGAACTGGTCGGTGATCTGCACGAAGTTGTGATACCGAGGTTCAATCTCGTTGACGAGGCAATGCGCAATCCCTTCGCGAAGCCAGACGGGAAGATCGTGCAGATAACCTTTGTAGCCACCGAGCATGGCGTGCACGAGGCCGTGAATCAGGTTGGCGTGCAGCCGCGCGTCATTCCCGAGGTAACCCTCGGCGAGCTGAGGTGAGGTGCCATACAACAGCGTCCATTGCTGGAAAAAGTTGTGCACGATTGGGCTCTCCGATTGGAAATTTCCGTCGCACCAAGTGTTGGCGAAGCGATGCAGGGTCGACTTCTTCTCGGTGAGAAGCACGACAAACTTGCCACGTTGACCTAAGTAGGGGCCTTCGCCGCGGTATTCGCCGTCGATCAGCTGATTGCGTCCAGCAGGGAAACTCGCATCCGTGACGGCGAGGACTTCTTGAAGTCGCGCATAGATGTCTTCGCAGCGCTGTGCATACAAGTGCACACGAAGCCAGCGGTCGAGTTTCTTCGGTGTCTTCTTTGGTAGCTCAGGCAGCTTCTCTCGCAGACGCGCGTATTCGTCGGCGATGCGTTCCTTCAGGATCTTGTCTCCCGGGACCTTGTACTCGGGCAGGTCACAACCGATCACAAAGTGCGCGGTTTCGACCCAGATCATCTCGAGGTCGCCCAAGACCTGCATGACCTCGGTCACGCTTAAGTCCTCGTGCACCATCACACGGTGA
Organism: Planctomycetota bacterium; assembly: GCA_040264055.1. Taxonomy (GTDB): domain Bacteria; phylum Planctomycetota; class UBA1135; order UBA1135; family UBA1135. The sequence goes on along the minus strand of JBDQJC010000002.1, from coordinate 5,300 downwards.
TAGCGCACGTAGCCGGCAGCCTTGTAGGCCTCGGCATCGTTTTGCGTATAGGGATCGATCTTCCACTTAGGCAAATCCTCCCGCTCCTGAGCAGAAGCGGGAGGACTCGTGAGTGCGAAGATCAGTGCAAGGAGCCCCAGGCGGGCGAGCATGTCTGATCTAATTCTGAAGTGCGTCGATTTCTTCCCCGGTCAAGTTCGAAATGACGACGTCCTTCTCGACTTTCTTGCGGAACAAGCCAAGGTCCATGAGCTTTGCCTCGCGCTTGCGCAAGTTTTCACGTTCCTTGATGACGCCATCCAACTCGGCGCGCATCTTCTTGAGTTTCTTCGACTTCGGGCCGTTTTCTTCCAACTCAAGCTGCATACGTTCTTCGATCAATGCCTCTTCGGCATCGAGCATGTCGTACTTCATCAGCAGCTTCGAGATCTCTTTGAGCGGAGCCTTCGGAGATTTCTTGTAGTCGTAGGCGAGGACGTCTTCCATCTTCGCCCAAAGCTCGCTTGGCGACTGATCGCCCTTGAGTGGGGTGGAGACTTTGCCATCACGGCTAACCAGGAAGAGGTGCGGTACATCCTTCGCTTTGTAGTCAGCGAAAAGCTTGGTGTACGGGTGGTCTTCCTTCATCACGTGCGTCGGAAGTTTGACGCAGTGGAACCAGCGAGCCATCAGCAGGGTGCGCTCGTTGCCTTCGGTCTTCGACAGCAGTGCGTTGTCGGTACCGTTGCAGTGCTCACACTCGCGCAAGATCAGCAACGGGCGTGGGTCGTCGCCAGCAATCGAAAGGAATGCCTGTTCGTATGGCAGTGCTTTGCCAACGGACAAGGCACCGGTGCGGTGCGATGCACCGGTTTCGCCCTGCTTGGTCTCGACGCCGTAAACCGGGTAATCCCAGTTCATGCGCAACAGACTCTTGGCCGTCTTGCCGTGATTGATGACCAACTTTGCGCCACCGCCAGAAGACCGACCGCGCGGGGTCAGGCCGGGCGAAGGAACCGCGCCTGCACCAGGCGCCGTTGCACCAGGAGCAGAGCCACCACCTGCGGGCGGGGCATTGCCAACATCACCAGGTCCACCGTAGCCGGCACCGCCGGCTCCACCCGCTGGGCATCATTGCGGAGCAGCACCCGCCGGCGCGCCCATCAGGGCGAGCGACAGTGCGCTGAGAATTACCAATGAGAAAGTGCGTTTCATTTCGAAGAGTGGGCGCTGGACCCGGTTGAACCAGACTAGCACGAAGGATTGTCCGGGGTGACAGGCTTTTCCAGGACTCGCCCCAGAGCTTTGCGCCAGTTTTCCCGACGGAGCCGGATTCGATCAGGTTCCACGCTTGGGTAGAACTTTCGGTCAGATCGCCAACAAGTCTGGAGATCTGTCTCAGATTGCCACAATCCGCCAGCCTGGCCAGTGAGCAGTGCAACCCCCAAGGCGGTACTCTCGGTGTCCGCGGGCCTTTCGACGGGGATCTGCAGAGTGTCGGCGAGCAATTGCAAGAAGCCGTTATTGGCTGCCATGCCCCCGTCTACACGCAGGATGGATGGCTTTGCCCCGGTATCTCGGGCGGTCGCTTCAACCAAATCGAGGGTCTGCCAGGCGACCGATTCTAGGCCCGCGCGAACCAAATCGGCCGGGCAGGTAGCGCGCGTCAAGCCGAGGAGTGCGCCGCGCGCGTGCGGATCCCACCAGGGCGCACCCATCCCGGTGAAGGCCGGCACGAAGACCAACTCGCCGTCGGGGTCGGATTCGGCGAGCAATTGTTCGGACTCCGCTGCGGTTGTGATCAGACCCATCTGGTCGCGCAGCCATTGCACCACCGTGCCGGCGTGAAAGATGCTGCCTTCGATCGCGTACTGATTCTGATCTTCGATGCGGCTGGCAATCGTTGCCAGCAATCGATGCTGGCTGCGCGGACGCACACTGCCGGTGTGCGCAAGCGTGAAGCAACCGGTGCCATAGGTACTCTTCATCCGACCCGCCGCGCGCACGCCTTGGCCATAGGCCGCAGCCTGTTGGTCGCCCATCATGGCCCGAATCGGAACCTCGGAGCCGAGTAACGCAGCGTCGCTGCGCCCAAAGTCGTCGATGCAATTGCGGATCTCGGGAAGCACGCAAGCGGGGATCCGAAAAACCTCGAGTAGTTCAGGATCCCAGCTCGCAGATTCCAAATCGCAAAGCAAGGTGCGGCAGGCATTACTTGCATCGGTTGCGTGCACGCGGCCCGCGGTCAATCGAAACAACAACCAGCTATCGATGGTGCCGGCGGCAAGTTCGCCCACTTCGGCGCGCGCGCGAGCGTGCGGCACTTGGTCGAGCAGCCACGCGAGTTTGCTGGCGGAGAAATACGGGTCAAGCAGCAGCCCCGTCTTCTCTTGCACCATCGCTTCATGGCCGGCTTCGCGCAACGCTCGACACGCGTCGGCGGTGCGTCGATCTTGCCAAACCAAGGCGGGGTGCAATGCCGCGCCAGTAGCGCGATCCCAAAGCACGACGGTCTCACGCTGATTCGTGATGCCAAGTCCAAGCAAGCTTGCTGCTGGGCAGGAAGCCTCTGCGAGGACATCGCGTGCGCAAGCGAGGCAGTCTTGCCAGATCTGCTCCGCGTCGTGTTCGACCCATCCGGATTGCGGATAGCTCTGAGCAAGCTCGCGCTGCGCAAGCGCGAGGATCTGCGCGTGGTCGCCATAGAGCACGGCACGAGAGCTTGTCGTGCCTTGGTCGAGAACCAGAATGCGAGCGGCGGAAGTCATAGCAAGAAACGAAGAACGGCCGACCTCGCGCGTGCGAGATCGGCCGTTAACGGAATCGAGGTCTTAGTTGTTGAAGACGCTGTAGCCGAACTCGATGCCGACATTCGAGATGTCGTCGTCATCGTTGATCGTCTCGCCGAACAGGCGCGCCTCGATGGCCGAGGTGTCGCTCAGGAAGTAGGAGGCACCGAGGGAGCCACCGTAGTACATGCCTGAGAGATCGCCGAGGTAGTAACCGAAGTCGAACTGTGCCCAAGGCGCGAGTGAGCCCCAGCGCAATGCGCTCGGGTACCAGCGGCTGAAGCCACCGACGGTGAACGAAGTTTGATCTTCGTCCGATGCAACGCCGCCTGCGTTGGCGCGGTCATCGAAACCGTCGCCGTCGTAGTCGGTGTCGGTCACCGTGAGGTTGTCCTGACTGGCCATGCCCAGACCAAATCGCGTGCCCAGTTCAATCTGGTCACTGACCATGATGCTGTGGCTGAACGCGAGGTTGATCGAGTCAATTTCGGCGACGGTGATGTTCGAGAGTTGGTTGTCCACCAAGCTCGGGGCGCCACCGGCAGCCGAAGAGAACGCAGCGCCGTCAGCGTCTGCGGAGCTAAAGCCAATGGCGTAGTTCACTCGGGACATCCCCGAGGTGAACTCCGGACCGCTGTAGGAGGCTTGCTGGCAGCCACCGGCGGTCACCGCCGCGAGGGCAAGAAGGAGAAGGGGGGTCTTCATCGCGGATGTCTTACTGGTCGGCCCAAGGAGGCGCCGACGGGAGGGTGGGACTATAACGCGGCGAGGGAAAGGGGGGAAGCAACCACAAAGGTCGCGCCGCGTTGCTCGGCGGGGCAGTAGGTTGCCCCGCGGAGCGCAGTCTAGGGCCGTGACCCGAATGGGTAACAGTCTAGAAGAAGATGGAGTAGCCCATCAGGAGGCGAAGCCCGGAAGTTTCCAGGTCGCCAAAGGTGTCGATGTACTCGATTCCGGCCTCAATCGCGCCTCCCTGGCTGACGAACTGGGTGATTCCCACTCCGGCCGACCAAAGGATGTTTGAATCTGCATCGTTGTCCATCCAGCCCAGATCGAGCTCGACCCAGGGCAGCAAGGTATTGGTGGTCGCGAGGTAGTAGCGGCCATACATCGCCAGGGACCAGGCCTCGGAAGAGCTGCCATTGACCTCAAGATCGTCGTAACCCACTTTGAGGCCGATCTCTTGGTCACTTTCCCAAAACGTGCCCCAGGCGCCCTGGATGTTCAATTCCTTGGTGTCAGCACCGGCCTGATCCAGGTCGGAATAGCTGGCGGAAATCGCGGTGCGGGTCATTCCGGGGCGAAGAGGCTGCTGGACAGTCTGGCAAGAGCCGAGCAGCAGGGTGGCGGCGAGCGCCGCAGGGAGCCATTGCTTCATCTAAGAAAGGTAGCGTCTCCGCGGCAATGAAGTGCCCTTGTCAAGTCGAGAGCCAAGAGTTAACGCTTCGACGAACGGGCAAATCATGATCGAACCAGCATCTGACGTAGTCGAGGTCCAAGAGGCGTACCGAGAACAAGCTGTCTTCTGCAAGACCATGGGGCATCCGGTGCGTCTTCAGATCCTCGATATGCTCACCCGGGTCAACGCGGAAATGCCAAGTGCCGAGATTCTGCGCCGGACCGGCGTAGCTAAACCGTGTCTCTCGCAACATTTGGCGCGCATGCAGGCGGCCGGACTGGTGCGCACGCGGCGCGTGGGGCGTTATTTGCAGGTAGCCCTGACCTGCCCCGAGGTCGGCGTTGCCTGCCGCGAAGTGCGCGCAGCCCTTCAAGAAGCGCGGCCTGGCTCACAAAAAGCGAACCAGGCCGATTAGACGGGATTTCTCCCGTAGCGGCGTGCAGGATTACTGAATGTTGACCGTCAGCACGTTGGTCGTGCGTCCTGCTTGGCAGGCCTGCAGATAGGCCGTGACACCACTTGCTGGGCCAGGAATGGGGATTGTCCAGCTCGCTTCGCCCGATCCATTGGCGATCACCGTTCCGCCAAGCTGCTTGGCCTTGTGCAAGCCCAGGGTGATACCCAACGGTGGGACCGGCGTCGAGCCCAAGCTCAAGCCATAGGCCAGGAAGGTGGGCGCGCCGACGGTAGCGTTGATGACATCAAAATCGGCGGAGCCGCCGGCAATGACCGCGCCCGGAGTCGACAAGGTGATGTCGCTGCTGCCTGCCGAGCTGGCATTCAAGACGCCATCGAGATCGAGTTGCACCCAGTTGCCCTGTCCGTCATCGCTAAAGAAGAAGACGTCGACGGGCATCGTGAATTCCGCGCCCTGACCGTTCGGTACCACATTGCCAGTCACAGGCGAAGGTGCGGTCGGGCCAAAGTCGGCTAGGTTGGACACCGTCGTGGAGCCGGTGAGAGGAATGATCGTGACCGTTCCGTTAATCGGAGTCATGACCAGGTCGGTCGAGAAATCTCCCACGGCGTCAATCGCGAATGTGGGGCTGCTGGCGCGGTATTCCGCGTTGTCGATGTAGATCGTCGCCAGAGGGGGCAGGAAGCTAAAGATGTTGGGAATCTCAGCTTTGATC
>JBDQJC010000001.1:0-131654 GCA_040264055.1 Planctomycetota bacterium | reverse complement strand
CCGGCTCGTGCTGATTGCGCGTGCGCAGCTTGCTCAGGAAATCCTCGGTCGCGCGTTGCGCGTCGTCCGAGGCCAGGCTCACGGTCGTCGTTCCGGCCATCGTCTTGGTGTTTAGTCTTCGAGACTGAGCGTCTCCATAATCAGGTCGACTTGTTCGTCTTCCGTGCCGTCTGCATCAAGCGGGCAGTGGTAAGTGACGAACAGCATTTGCATGCCAGCGCGCAACAAGAAAACTTTCCATGCGGTGTCTTCTGAATCGAACGCCGTGCCGAAGCCGCTGAAGGCGCCGCACTCGATCGGAACGAGCGGCGCGTCGGGACCGAGTTGCTCATCGCTGAGCTCTTGCAAGTCCTCGTCAATGAAGTCGCGATCGTCTCGAATCAAAGCCGAGACTTCTAGCAGGCCGAGCGGGTCTTTCGCCTGCAACTCGACCCCACCTTCGGTCTCGGTGAGTTCCCAATCGTCCGGAACCATCAAGGACCAGCTTGGGCCGTCCGTGGTTGTTTCAGGGGTGGGCGTCTCGCTCATTCGGAGATTCTAGGGCGGCGCAGCACTTTGGACGGTGCGCTCTGTCGGATACAAGAAGGTAGTGAAAGAAATCACCCGCCGACGCTTTCTCGGCTTGCTCGCTGCTGGCCCCTTGGCGGCCGGTTGCGCCGGGCCTCGAGCTTCGCGACGGGTGGGCCCGGGCCTTGGCTTGGTGGCAGACCCTTTGCGGCCGCATGGCGAGTCGGAACCGCCCGATCTTCCCGAAGACCTGGCTGAGCCCGCTGATTTCGAGCTCTTCGCTCGGCCTCTGCTCGGCGATGAGCTGATTGTCAACCGGGTTGCTGGCCTGCGTCCGTTCCGCCGCGGGGGGCTACGCCTGGAGCTGGAGTCGATCGATGACTTCCCGGTGATTCACAACTACGGGCATGGCGGTGGAGGCATCACCACCGCTTGGGGCTGCGCCGAGGAGGTCTTGCGCTTGGCTCAGCAGGCGGAAATCAAGCCGGTCGGCACAGGATTCGGCGCGGTCGCGCCACGGGTCGCTGTGATCGGGGCTGGGATCAGCGGCCTCACCGCAGCCTGCCGGATGCGTGAAGCCGGCTTTGATACGCGCATCGTCTATCGCGAAACCACGCCAGATACGGTTTCCGATATCGCGGGCGGCCAATGGGCTCCGTCCTTGTTGGCTTGGGGCAGCGGCGCTTCGGCTGGCCCGCGACGCGAACGGATTCTGCGCGATTCCTTGCAGCGCTACCGGGCCGAGGTCGCACTCGATATCGGAGTCAGCGAGGTGCCGAACTTTGTCGAGGCTGGCTACGGCGCTTCGGTCGCCAAGATGGCCGGAGAGTTTCTTCCCGCCGCAACCTCCTGGGAGCCCTTCCCGATTCAGGGCATGCTGACTTCCGGAACGCAGGTCGACACGATACTGATCGAGCCTCCGCGTTATCTGCGCGAGCTGTGGCATCGGCTGCGCAGCGCGGGCGTCGAGGAGCAACAAGCGGAACTGAGTTCCAGCGCAGACTTCGCGAAGTTGGATGTAGACCTGGTCGTCAACGCGACGGGCCTCGGTGCACGCGAGCTTTGCCAAGACGCGATGCTCACGCCGATCCGCGGCCAGTTGGTGCATCTGCGTGCCCAGCCTCTGGGTTATCTCATGAGCCATCGCGGCGGCTACATGTTCTCACGCAAGGATGTGCTGGTCTTAGGTGGCTCGGTCGAACGCGGCGTCGAGCTGGCCGAACCCACCGAAGCAACTTGCGCGCGAATCTTGCGCCGCCATCGCGACTTCTTTGGCTCCTAACGAAGCCCTGCGTCCACCAAGACCCGGGTCACGCGAACCGCATGGGCGGCCATACAAATGACGCGACCTATGCTGAGGCTTCGTCTTCGACTTGATTTGCTCGCGTCACGAAACAGAGCCAAGCCGCCAACTCAAGCACGCCGGCGACCACCATAAGCCAAGTCTGGGTACCGAACCCCGCGATCAGCATGCAGACTCCGCCGACGAAAAACAGTACGGCCGCCAAGCGCAATCGCTGATCTTCGGTCATCGGCATAGACTTCTTCTTTGCCATGCCTCAAATGTATCAGACAGGATTCACTCGAACTCGAATGTCTCGTGGATCTGCCCGAGGAATGCCGGAGGCACCTGAATCGTGTGCATCCGGCCTTTGATTAGCTCCTCATCGGTCCAGGCTTGCTTCGACATCATCTGCACACGCCGCTTGGAATCGCCTTCCAGAGTCGCGGACCATTCCAAGGTGTATTCCCCTGACTCGGGCAGGGCCGCAGTCCAGCGGCCATCGGGGAACGGACCGACCTGTCGAATCAACGTGAGCTTGGTCGGCGCGACCAGCTGCATCGACCAATCCAAGCGCCGCGGGATTTCATCGGCTCCGGCGTACTTCCATTCCAAGACTAGCGAAGGCTTGACGACGACTGCGCGGCGGCCTGCCGATTCTTCCTGAATATGGATGGTCCGCATGTCTCCCAACTCAACCCAACCGTTTAGCGTTCCGCCAACAGGCATCGGAATCCTCAAGAAGCCATCGCCGACGGAGCAAGCCACCATCGCGATGCCATTGCGAAGCCGATAGCGGAATCCTGGATTCCATTCCTCTAGCTGCTCGGGAGTCACTGCTCCACCATCCGGCCAAGCCAGCTCAAGTTCGAGCCAGTCCAGATCTCGATCAAAATCAATCGCCATCAAGCGAGGATCCGATGACTCGCCATTCGCCGGAATCCGCACATTCGGAATGCGCAGCAACTCGCGCTCGCCAATCTGTCCGGTAATGACCACATCGACCTCGCCAGCGAGCATCGAACGCACCTGATAGCTCGAGGTCTTGGCACGCAGCCGACGACTGAACAGCCCCCATGCGGTGGGGTGCGGAGCCTCGCCCGGTCGCACGACGCCGATCCGAAGATCTTCCGCGACGGAGTAGTTCACGATCTCACAATTCAGCCCACCCGCTGCCGGCATGCGCAGCTCGTGCTCGAACTGGTCGGTGTCGATTTCGACATAGATCGGTGCATGGTCCGGATGATTGAGCCGCACGCGGACCGACTCGAAGGTGGCATCAGGGAATCCACGACCCAAGGGGCGATAACGGAAGAAGTCCGCCCAATCGCGACCCGTCAGGAACAAATCTCCGTTCTTATCCGTGCGCTGGTCATAGGAATCGGAACGACGACGCCATTCGCCGGGTAAAGTGCGCCCCGGCAGAAAGTGCTCGACGAAGACGCTCGCGCCGTGAATCGGCTCGCCGGCAACATCGATCACTCGCAAGTGCATCAAAGGGGGCAGGGATCCGAGGGTGAGCTCGCCCAAATCGGAGCCCCCGGCCGCGATGATCGCGCGCGGGTCGACCTGCGCCATCGCCGAGTGTTGAATCGGCAAACTCTCAAAGCCGGAATGAAGCCGTTCGGCCTCCGGAATGAAGCGCACGCAGAAGTCTTCCAGTTGGCTCAGATCAAACTCGACGCCAACGCGAGGCCGGGGCCGCGCGGCGAATCGCCCATCCGCCAAGATCTCGTGATCAAAGCGCACCAGCGGCATCTCGGGGTGCGAGGTGAGCGCGGTAAACGACAGCGAGTCGCGCTCGAAGGCGTAGGGATAAGGCGTGCCGTCTGGGAAAACCAAGCGCCCGCGCATCACACCCTCTTCCAAACGATCGAGCACGGGCTCGGGCGGCGGCATCAGTTCATTGCCCCCCGTTGCCAGCCGATAAAGCGACAACACGAAGATGAAAGCCAGCGCCGCAAAGCTGGCGCCGAGGAAGAACTGCGAACGCACCGCTGTTACTAGGGAGACCGAAAAGCGTCGAGCACGGCTTGGGGAACCGTCAGCCCGATCGGCTGATCGCCGTCAATCATAGCTTGGCTGATGCGGATGGTCTGGCGCGCACAGCGTCGGTGCCAGAAATTCCAGCGCCGAGCAGCAAGCTCACGATGACGCGTGATTGCTCGGCAAGGTGCACTTCGAGTTCCAGGGTCGTGGCTAGGTCGAAAGTCTGCCGATGGATGACTCGATGTCCAGCCGAGACCCACAGCTGCACCTGCGTGTCTCCGGTATAGCGCAGCGTTCTGCTGAGAGAGTTGGTGCGTTCGAAATGCGCCCGACCATCGTCTCCCGTGCGCACCTCACCCGGGCCCCGTTCTTCGCCTTCGCCGAAATCCGTCCCCAGAGCCGCGCCCCCGGTTTCATCGGTACCCGCGATCAAGCTGAGAGTGCGCTGCGGCGATGGGCTACCGTCCGCCTCAAAAACGCGAACGACCAGAATGCCCGGGTCGCGCACGAGTTCGCGGCTTCGCACGCCGCCCTCTTGAGCCCCCGCTGCGACCGAGGTCGACCCAAATAGGCCGAGGCATGCGGCCATCGCGATGAAGAAACGAGTGGGGAAGGTCGAATGCACGCTATCCCTTCCTAGCATGCCAGGCCGCCAAATTGACATGACTCTCGTGCACTCAACGGGCCTGTCCATGAGCTGGGCCTCCTTCATGAGATTCTGATTGGCCTGCTTGTCGCGTGAAGATCCCGCAAGAGCCGACAAGTCGCTGCGGCTCGGATGAGAATCGGTTGTATCGTCATCAAGGCGCGCGGTGCAAAGAGAACTCGGTTTCAGGGCCGCAAAGAATTGTTTTCGACCGATGTGATTTCTTTGAACCTCGCACGCGAGGTGCAGAGCTTGCTGAACGCGAGCCCCCCGCAGCCGAAAAATCGCGCGGGCGCGGATACAATCCCCCCGAGAAACGCCATGTCTGACGTCGAGCACATCCTTGAAGTTGCCCAAGCAGCCGGTCGCCAAGCAGCGATTGTTTGCCGCGCGGTGCACGCCAACACCCCCGAGTCGATGGACAAAGGCGATAAGTCGCCGGTCACCATCGCTGACTATGGCTCGCAAGCCGTCATCCTGCGCCAGATCGCCGCGGCCTTCCCGGACCACGGCGTGATTTCAGAAGAGGGCAGTGAGCACCTGCGCGAATCGGCCGGCGAAGACGGCACGGCACTGATCGTCAAGCTGGTCAATGAAGCGGCTGGTGTCGACGCGAGCTTCGAAGAAGTTTGTGGCTGGATCGACCACGAAGGCGAAGCCGATGCCGAGTTCACTTGGGCGATCGACCCGATTGACGGCACCAAGGGATTCTTGCGCCGCCAGCAGTACGCGATCGCGATTGGTTTGATGCGCGATGGCGCTCCTTTCGCTGGCGTCATGGTCTGCCCCAACCTTCCGGTCGACTTGGACCAACCGGACGGCCCCAAGGGTGTGATGTACGTTGCGGCGGAAAACCTTGGCTGCCAGCGCGTACCGCTCGACGGCGGTCCGACCACTTACGCCAAGGCCAGCATGTCCAACGACCCAGCAACTTGGCGTGCCCTCGGCTCGGTGGAGTCGGCGCACGGCGACCCCAAGTTAGTCGTCAAGATGATGGAAGAAGCTGGCATCGCTGGCGGCTTTGTGCGTTACGACAGCCAAGTCAAGTACGGCATCATTGCCGAAGGCGGCGCCGAGATTTACCTGCGCCCGCGCAGCAAGCCCGACTACCGCGAGAACATCTGGGACCACGTTGCTGGCGTGATCTGCTGCCAAGAAGCTGGCGGCGTTGTGTCCGATGTCGACGGCAAGCCGCTCGACTTCACGCTGGGCAAGAAGCTGCTCGAGAACCGCGGCGTGCTCGCGACCGGGAACCCGGACATGCACGCCAAGGTCGTCGCCGGCATTGCTGCTGCTGAGGCTGCGTTGAAGGCGTAGGGTGAAGCCCCGCGCCTCAGGGCGCGGGGCTCTTCCCCATCAGCCAACTCTAGCCCTCGACCGAGATCGGCTTCTCGAGGCCGTTCGTTAGTCGGAACGAACCGCCAGACTGCACCCGGATTTCAATCCCCTGGAACCAGATCGGCAAGCCAAGTGGCGCCGAACTTGGAATCCTCCGCGAAACAAACTCGCCAAAGCCATTAGCATCCAACTGGAAGGTCGCGAGTTGCTCGATCGGCATTCTGAGCGACATGATCAGGCCATTCCCGACGTCTGTAAGACCGGCGCCAGTGATCGAGTAGCAGGGCAACACGAGCGCGTTCGGCTGCCCTTGACGAACCGTGAACTTCACAAAAGCGCCGGGTGAAACGCCCTCCACATACATCGCCAAGTCATCATCAATGGCGAGGTTCGGATTCGTATCAAATGTATCGACCGCACCGTCCCGGTTCGTGTCTTCAAGGCCATCGATAATCCCTCCACCATCGGTGTCCTGATTCAGCGGATCCGTCGTACTGCTTGGATCTTGGTCGGGCGTGAATACGTTCGGGTCCGTGCCATCAACATCGGGAGTGCCGTCCCCATCCAAGTCGCCGTTCCAAACAATGTTGTCGAATCCTACCTCAAGGCCGTCCTGTAGCCCGTCACCATCGGTGTCAGTCAGGATCGGACTGGTTCCGTAGGTCGCCTCCTGCGCGTCACCGATCGCATCATTGTCCGTGTCCTGATCAAGCGGATCGGTTTCGCCTTGATCGACGAACCCATCTCGATCCAGGTCCTCCTGCTCGTCGTACAGGCCGTCCGCGTCAGAATCGGTCCGTTGAAGCGAGATCGAAAAAGCTTCGCCGCAGGCGATAGCGAGGTAATCGTTGTCGGTGGGGGTTCCCGTCACCTGGCCCTTGGAGTCACTGCCCCAGGACACGAGCGTCCCGTTCGTCCGGAGCCCCATCGAGTGCAGTTGGCCCGCGGCAACCGCGACAAAGCCAGCGGTCCCGGGAGCGCCAGAGACCTATCCCTGTCCGTCAGCGCCCCATGCTTCGATCGTTCCATTCGTGCGGACGGCAAGCGAGTGGGATGACCCAACTGCGATAGCGATGAAATCGTTGCCTGCCGGTGTGTTACTCACCTGACCGGAGATGTCACGGCCCCACGAGACCAAAGTCCCGTCCGAACGGAGGGCAAGGCAATGATTCTCTCCAGCGACAACCTGAATGAAGTCTGAGGTCGTTGGCGTATCCGTAATCAGATCGTCCGCGTTCCACCCCCACGTCACGATCGACCCCGTGTCGCTGAGGGCCACGCTGTGACCGAAGCCACCATCGACTTGAATGAAGGTCCCAGTTGTTGGCCGCCCAGAAATCTGGCCTTCAGCGTCACGACCCCACGCGGCGATACTGCCATCGGTACGAATCGCGAGAGAGTGGTTGAAGCCAGCCCCGACAGCGACGAAGTCAGTGCCCCCAGGCGTGTTGGTCACCTGCGACGCCGTGTTGCGTCCCCAAGAAATGAGGCTTCCGTCCCAACGAAGCGCAACGACGTGATCCTCGCCTGCGGCCGCTGCTTCGAGATCCGAGGCGGCTGGCGTCTGACCGATCTGCCCGAAGTCGTTGCTGCCCCATGTTACCGGGGTTTGCGCGGCAACCGCTGAGGCGCTGACCGGTGCAGCGAATAAGCGCGCGCCGCGGCGATTCGTTCCGGGCAGCGCGCCGTCACTTTGCATACGGGCCATTGGGCTGCGGCGCCTTTGGCGGCAATAAAGGCCTCGTCGGAGCGATTCAAATCCTTTCGGCCGGGGCCGCTGGCGTGGACACCGTTGAGTTCTGGTTCGGAAGCGGGCCAGGGGATGACTCCGCGATCGAACATGCTTTCGAGGTCGCAACGCGACTCGACCGGTACCCCACTGCCGAAGTCATCCAACGCTTGGCCGAGGCAGGATACTCCTGGGGCCATGCAAACGAGAATCACGTGACCTTTGCGCCCCCTGAGTGCGACGTCTAATCGGAAGCGAAGGGGCACGCTGAACGACGACTACCCTTCCGCACCCCACTCCAGCAGTAGCTTCTTCTGTTCTTCTGAGAGCGCGCGCCCCGCTTCGTTGTGCATGATGATGCAAGCGCCTTGCAAGATGCGAGAGAAGCTGTCTTCGACCCGAACGGGATAGCGACTGATAAACCGCTGCACCAACTGCTGCGCGCCCTCCTCATTTCCTTGCTTTGCCCGCGCAATCACTGCGCGCGAATACGTCCAGAGCACCGCGGAAGCATTTGGCCCAGCGAGTTGCGTTCGGTGCGCGGCCGCGGCAAGCGCCTCTCGCTCCATCTCTCCCCAATCTGCAGAATGAGAGCTGGCATCGGACTTCGCCAGATGAACAAAAAACATATCGGGGTGCCCGCCTAAGCCGGCGTCGAGAAAGGCCTGCTCTGCCCGCTCGAGCACCTCGTATCCCTCTCGAAGTCGGCCCAGGTCTCGGTCGCCGACTGAACACATCACCGTGCCCAGATTGAGCAAGTTCAGCGCATGAAGCCAGGGCTCTGCGCCTGGCAGTTCGGCCAATTGTCTGTCAATATCTGCAAGGAGGTCAGCCGCCAGCTTTCTTTGTTCAGATTTGCCTGGCTCATCACTTGAGTTAATCCACACCGTCGCGAGCCGGTTCCTCGCAAAGAGCGTCAGGAAATCGACTTGGCCAGACTCTTCGAGCTGGGCGTGCGGCAGCAGCAAGGCTTCCGCTCGATCGAGGTCGAAGTCTCGCAGCGCCCACCCCAGCAAGATCTCACGGTGTCGATTGCCGTCCAGTTCGACGGCGCGCTCAAGCGCCTGCGCAGCGTCGCGGTCGTTCTCGACTCCAATCATGAACATCGCAACGGACTCAAGGAGTTCGGCGCGTAATCCATCTGGCAGGTCATCCTCCCGCTGAAGCAAGAAGGAAAGCTCCCTCAGCGACTCAATAAAGCCTGGGGGATCTTTCGTGATATCAAACGAACTGAGGGCTCGCAGCTCTCTCCCTTGTACTCGCAGGAGCTCCAGCAGTCGGCTCTTCGATTCTTGGGCCCGCGACTCTCCGAAGTACATCCCTGCGACCGCGAGGACAAGGCCAGCCGCGGCGAGGAACGGCCACGGGCGCCTCTTGACCCAATACCTCGCCCGCGAAGCGCGAGAAACAGGGCGCGCGCGAACGGGGCTCCCTTGACACCATGCACGCAAGTCGGCGACGAACTCGACCGCGTTGGGGTAGCGGTCTCTCAAGGAATGACTTGTCGCCTTCTCGATGATCGCGCGAAGGTCACGTGGAGCCCTCCGATACTCGCGCGTAACCTTCCTCCGATCACCCAGGATCCGCGCTTGCGCATCATGCGATGACTCGCCAGGAAATAGGTGTTGACAGAACAGCGCTTCATAAAGCGTGACCCCTGCCGAGAACACATCGCTCGCTGGCGTCGCGGCTTGGCCTTGCAGCTGCTCGGGTGAGGAATAAGGGATCGTCCCCACCTGGGCATCGTGAGGGGTCAAGGTGGCCCAGTTCGGGTGCGTCGCCAAGCCGAGGTCCGATAGCTTGCACACCCCACCAGCGAGCAGGAGGTTGCTCGGCTTAACGTCCCGGTGGACCATCTCCAGTTGGTGGAGGCTCGCGAGGGCATGAAATGGCCCGATCAACTTCATGACACGCTCGCGGAGTTCACCCCCGTTGGCAGCCGGGGCGGCCTCCGCCAGTTGGTCCGCCAAGGTCGACCCTTCGCCACACAGTTCCATCACGATTGCAATGGCCCCGGATTGATCGATGACGTCGTGTATGCGAACTGCGTGCGGATGCTCCATCAGCGAGAGCGCTCGCGCCTCGCGCTGAATCCGCTCGCGCGCGGCATCTTCCAGCAAGTGCGCCGCGTGCAAGAATTTGATGGCGACCTCCCCGCCAATTCGCTCATCTCGCGCGCTCCAGACGACACTAGAGCTCCCAGCCCCGATCTCCTCGACGAGCCGGTAACGCGTAACCAACAAGCTGTTGGCTCGTAGTTGGCGCTCCGACCCAAGGAGAAGCTCGACGAGGTCCTCGGCGTCTCGATAACGCTTGGCAAAACGGTCGCGATCCTCCGGCGGAACCTGCTCTAGTAAGTCCTCGAGAGGCGTCGCCTTCCCGCCCGCAAGGTCCTTGAGGTATTGCTCAAGGACTCGCTGGCTTTGCTCGCTCTCATCCGCAAAATACTGCACGCCTTAGTCACGCCCCCAATCGCGAAACCCGGAATGCAGGAGCAGTGGCCGTAATCGACCCAGAGCTCGCTGTAGCGCCTTCGACGCGCCGCCCTCAGAAAGCCCGACGCTCTGCGCAATGGCCTTGATGGGACGACCTTCTAAGTAATGTCTCACAACCGTGCGGTCGCGCTCTGAGAGCTGATGAACTGCGTGGAGGACCGCCGCGCGTAGCTCCATGGATTCGACCTGATTCAGGCTGACCGATCGCTCATCGACTAGCTCCCCTGAGCTGTCTTGCTCGGCCTCGCGCCCAGTCCTCCTGATGCCTTGATGAGCTTTCCAAATCAACCTCTGCCGGGCCATCGAGAAGTACGCCTTCTTCCCCCGAAATTCCAGATTCTCGACGAGCTCCATCATGTCGCCGAAACTCGATGCGAGGACATCGCCCGTCTCCAGATATCGGCCGAGAATGCGGAAGGGGCGCATGAATCCAGCGAAATCCGCTTGACCCCAGAGGTAGCCAAAAAACTCTCGACGCAGCTCATCGCTGTCGATCAAGCACGGGTAGAGGGCCCCCAAGACGAAATCTTCGATGCCATCAAAGTCCGCGCGCGCCCGAGCCCACGCGTCGTCTGAGAGTCTGCCGAGACGATCGGCGCTCGCTGGCCCGAGGGCGCCTCGACACCACTGCAGAGCCTCGCCCTTCTCCTGATCCGCCGATCCTGGCCACCTTGCCCCCGTTTGCATAAATCAACCAACGCACGCCGCAGCGCCTTGCCACGGAGTGAGTCCGGCGTCCTTCGCTCGATTCTAGCCCACGGGCCCGCGTTGCCAAGCTGCGAAGGCCTCGCCCTCCCCAGAAGACGGTCACTTGCGTCTCTCGCTCGGGGCGGAGCCTTGTATCTTCAGTGCATGCAAAACCTCTCCCTCGGAGCCCTTTTCTTCGTTGGGCTCACCGCCTCCTGCACCGCCGAACTGCCGCCGGTCTCTCTCGAACAGCAAGTGCTGGACCTCAGCGATCAGTTTCTTGCGCACTGGAATGCTGGTGATGCCGAGGCCCTAGCAAGCCTCTTCTCAGTAGATGCTGTCCGAGTCGTCAGCACGCATCAACTCCCCTCCGTGGGCCGCGAGTCCATCCAAGCCGCCTTCCAGAAAGGAATGGAAGACTTCCGCTCATCGGATGAAGTACAACTCACGTCGGAGGTCGCCTCAGTTCAAGACCTAGGCGATGGCTTCCTCCTGGCAGACGGCACATTCCAGCTGAAAGGGGCAGACGGCGCGCAGCTTCTTGCCGGCAAGTGGGGCACGCTTTATCAAGAAGATGAGAGCGGGCTCAAGATCGTCATGGAGTCCGCACACGCCGCCAAGGATGCGCTCCCCGCGCCAATTGACTACTCCGCGATTGAGCGGGCGGAAGTTCCGGCGGCCATCAGCTCCGGAGAGAACGTCGACGCGATGCAATCGATCATTGATCGATACACCGGCGGGATCAAAGCAACGGACGCCTCGATGATCGCCGGCACCTTCGCAGAGTCGGGCATCCAACTCGTCTCGAGCGCTCCGCAGACTTATCGCGGGCGCGCTGCCATCGAAGCCGCGACGAAGGAGAATCTCGAGGCAGGCGGCTACGCGGGCGCAGAGCTCACCGCGACCATCTTGAATCAGCGCAAGATCTCTGAGAAGCTCGTGATCGCAAACGGCATCTGGCACGTCTCGATGGAGGGTGGCCTCGTCGAGTTCGGCCAGTGGGGCAACCTCATGGAGATCCAAGAGGATGGCAGCCTGCTGATGCTCATGGAATCGGCTGGCGTCTTCACGCCCTCTCTCTAGTCTCTTCATTCTCCCTCAACACCCTGGGCACAGCTCGTGCCCAGGGTGTCTTGATGTTGCGCGAACTCTGCCCGTGGGTCTGTCAAGCCCCCACCCGCCATGCTCACCGCCACCTTCCTTCTGCTCGCTGCCGCGATGCCGCAGGTCGTCGAAGACCCGCGGCCGATGTCCGCCGACTCCGCGCCGATCGAATCGGAGACGCCGTCCTACCGCTGGGGTGAGGGCGTACTCGAAGCGCCGTCTCAGGCGGTGCTGCCGCGCCTCAAGCAGCTGATGCGCGACGGTCTGCGACAGACTGAACCGCAGACCAACTTCGTCAAGCGGCTGACCGGCGCCAGCCTGTTCGAAGGTTCCTACGACTGGCACTCCAACCTCTTCGCGCACTGGGCGCTGCTGACCATCGCGCGCGTCGAGAACGACGTCGAGCTGCGCGCCTGGGTCATCGAGCCGCTGACGCTCGAAGCCATCGCCGCCGAGCGCGAGCGCCTGATTCAGATCGCGGAACGCGATCGTGCGCTTCCGACCTTTCCCTACGACCAGGGCTGGTTGCTGCTCTTCCTCGCCGAGCTTGAAAAACAGCACAAAGAAGTGCCGGAAGAACTGCGCGCTTTCCGACTCGAGGTGGAACAACGACTCTTGAGTTGGTTGGAAACCTCCGAGTTTCCCGCCCAGGTTTCCAGCCGTTTCGAAAAGGGCCGCTACCCCGGCTTCTATCGTTCGTGGCTGTTCTCCTTCTTCCAAGTCAACTTGAGCCAACCCATCAGCGAAGGAGCGGCCGAACGCTTGGCGACTTTGCAGCGCGAACGCCTGGTTCTCGCCCTCGACGACCTGCTCGCGCAGACCGAAGCCCATCCCTTCGACTTCTTCTATGTTCCGGCCATGCCAACCTTGGTGCATGCGGTCGCTCCGTTTGAAGGCGGCCCACCCAAACTCGTCACACCGACGCTCACTCCCTTGCCTGAAGAAGTCAGCCTGCGCGATGTGCATGTACTCGGCACCGAGATCTCACACATGTGGCCACTCGCCGCGCAAGCGCAAGGCGGCGACACGAAGGCCAAGGCCGAGTTGAATAAACGCATGAGCCGCTTCCTCGCGCGCGAGGATTTATGGGCCAAGGACTTCACTGTCGTCACGCACTGGGTGCCGCAGTTCCTTTGGCTGACTTTCTGGATCGCTGACGGCCGACCTTAATCGGACGGCGTCGTATGCAGCCAAGTGAAGTCGACGAGCACGCCCTTGTGGTCGCTCGGCCACGGCAGCTTAGTTAGTGCAAAAGAATCTGCCGTCTTCGGCGCGGCCAGCTCGTTGTACACGTAGTACTGCGGTGAGCCGACGATCCACGCGCGGCTCGCTTTCACACCTATGCCGTTGTGATAGATGAAGTCGATCCGGTCACGCTCATCCACCTTGGGTGCCCAGCTCGTTGAATCTCGCTTCCAAGCCGGTGCGGGCCAGGTTGCGCCCGGGTGAGTCACGGGGTCAGGGAACAGTTCGCGCCAGCTATCGCGGAAGCCCGCTTTGTGCAGCATCTTGCTGTTCTTCCATTCAATGGCGACGCCGTTGTGGCTGTACAGATCGCGCGTCGCCTTCGTCCAATCGAGGTGGGAACACTCGTTGAAGTCGCCCGCAAAAATGACGGTGCGGTCCTTCAGCTTGTGCTCTTTCACATAGGCAAGGAAGGCCTTCAAGGCTTCGTCGCGCGCGGAAGCGAGATCCATCGCATGCAGCTTCTCTGGATCGGTGACCGGGTCTGGCTCGCCATCACCATCGTCGTCGATCATCTTGAAGCTGTTGCCGTCGTAGCCGCGCGGAAGGTAAACCGCGTAGTTGCGGTAGTCCAGGTGCGCCGAACACACAACCGCCTCGCGCCCTTCCTCGCTGCGTAGATAAAACGCAACGATCGAACCGCGGTCGAGCTTGGTGCCATCCGCGACCACTTCCGTCTTCACGATTGGCCAGCGACTGAGCAGGCCGACATCGCCGCCGCCAAACTTGCCATAGAAAGTCTCTCCCTTGGCAGCCAAGGCCTCGACAAGTCGTGTATGCAAATCCGCGCCTTTGTAGTTGCGCACTTCGCTCAAGGCAACCACGTCGGCTTGCGAGGCAATCACGACATCGACGATCTTGTCGAAGCCGCCTTCGACCGAGGTGCCCTCCTGCCAGATGTTGAACTGCATCACGCGCAGCACGCCTTCGGGCTTCTCGAGCGGTACCTGCCCAAGCAGGGCGTGCAGAGCGATGAATGCGGTGGATAAGCAGAACGACATGAACGCACGCCGATGCGGCGCCCGTCCAGTCTAGAACTGCAAGCGGAACTGCAGGATGAACTCTGGCTCGGGAAAGCCTGGACGATCATCGAAGAGCGGAAGTTGCACACCGGCTTCCAGGCTCAGCGGCCCGTCGTGGAACAGCTCGTGGCCCGCAAAGGAACTCAGCAGCCTGGGGCTTCCCGCCACTCCAGGAAGCGAGTCGCGTTGCGCTCGAATCCCCAAACTCGGGAACTCGCTGAACACTCCGGGAAGCGTGGATTCGCCCGCGGAATCCGGCAAGACGATCGGCCGTAGCAGCAGCTCCGCAAGCTCGCGCGCCTCAAAGAAGCTATCGAGCTCGGGCCGCACCACGGGGAACACGCCGTTGCCCAGCGCGCTTCGATTGAAGAAGGCGCTCGCGTCGACCGGCGTCAACTCGGCACGCAAGCGCCCAGAATCCAGGGCGGACTTCTCACGGGTTGGCTCAACGGTCTCCGGATCGGCCAGGTTCGACGCCTCGACGCCCGCGCCTCGCGCTCCCAGCGCGGTCGCGAGAATCATCAGCAGAACAGCCAAGGGAGCCCACATCTACAAGCACATCGGACGTCCGGCTCCGTTGGCTGAATGGGCGGGCAAGCAACTGGGAGTCTACCCACAAATACAACTATATAGATTTGTATTTCTCCTCCTGGCCCACTTCCGTATCCCAGTTCGTGCGGGTCTTGGGATAGGGAATTGCAAACCTCGCCGCGCAGATCGTCTACCGCTCTTGCTCTTTCTTCGACACAAGCTCTGGCGTCCACCAGGTCCAGATTAAGGCTGCGGCATAGGCGGCGCTCCATTGCCAAGACCAATGATCCCAACTTTGGCCCGCCGAGATCGGCAAGGAAATCAGCAACAGGCCGCCGAGGATGATGCGTTGCACCTTGGTGTGCTGCGCGCGGTCGGCGCGGCTGCGGTCACGCAAGCGACGGCCGGTGCGCAGGCCTGGAATCGCGTGCACCCAGAAAACCAGCGCGAGAAGAGCGGGTAACGCGAACCAATACTCATCGAAGACCAAAGCAAGAGCGTAAAAACCAACACACAGCGTCGCCCCAAGCCAGCGCATGAAACGATCGAAGCGCACATCTTCTGGTCGTAAAGAACGATAGCGCGCAAACAGCTTGGCTTCGTTTTGCTTTCCACATGCACCACATCGTGCACCCATCGACGAGATCGGGGCAAAACAGAATAAGCACGCGTGGGAAGCGCTCACCCACCCATCCTATCTGCAAGCCAACGCTAAACTAAGCATCCGGCGATTCCGCCCGCCACCCCTCCAACATGGCCAACAAGCCCATTTCAAAACAAGAGGCACTGGACTACCACTCCCAGGGCCGCCCCGGCAAGATCGAGGTCGTCTCGACCAAGCCGACGAATAACCAATACGACCTTTCGCTCGCCTACTCCCCTGGAGTCGCCGAGCCTTGCCGCGAAATCGCGGAAGACGTTTCGAAGGTCTACGACTACACGGCGCGCGGCAACTTAGTCGCGGTGATCTCGGATGGCTCAGCGGTTCTTGGCTTGGGCAATATTGGCCCAGAAGCCTCGAAGCCGGTCATGGAAGGCAAGGGCGTGTTGTTCAAGCGCTTTGCCGACATTGATGTCTTCGACATCGAGCTCGCAACTCAGGATGTCGATGAGATCATCGCTGCGGTCAAAGCGATTGCACCGACCTTTTCCGGCATCAACCTGGAAGACATCTCGGCGCCGCGCTGCTTCGAAATCGAGAAGCGCCTGCAAGCGGAACTGGATATCCCGGTCTTCCACGACGACCAGCATGGCACCGCGCTCATTACCGGCGCGTCCTTGCTCAATGCTTGTGAGATCGCCGGCAAAAAGCTCGATGAAATCAAGTTGGTGATCAACGGCGCGGGCGCCTCGGCGATGGCATGCGGTCGCTTTGCGATCGGCTTGGGCGTCAGGCCCGAAAACCTGACCATGTGCGACACGACCGGCGTAATTTTCAAGGGCCGGACCGAACGCATGACGGTCTACAAGGAAGAGTTTGCGGTCGAAACCGAAGCGCGCACTCTTTCGGACGCACTGAAGGGCGCCGACGCCTTCTATGGGCTATCCGTTGGCAATGTGATGTCGGCCGAGATGCTGCTCTCGATGGCCAAGGATCCGATCGTGTTCGCGATGTCGAACCCCGACCCCGAGATCCCCTACGAGCTCGCCAGGTCAACGCGCAAAGATGTGATCATCGGAACCGGGCGCAGCGATCACCCGAATCAGGTCAACAATGTGCTTGGCTTCCCGTTTGTGTTCCGCGGCGCGCTCGATGTCCGTGCTTCACACATCACCAACGAGATGTTGTACGCGGCGGCGCATGCGCTCGCCGACCTTGCCAAGGAACCGGTGCCCACGCAGATCGCGCAGGCCTACGGCTTGGAATCGTTGAAGTTCGGGCGCGACTACATCATTCCGAAACCGATTGATCACCGCGTCATTCGGCGCGTTGCTCCGGCGGTTGCGCAAGCCGCCATCGATAGCGGTGTCGCGCGCCTCGACTTGGACATGGCGGCCTACACGCGCGAGCTCGGCGAAGGATTGGGCGCGCACCGTAACTTGATGGCCGAGATCGTTGCCAAAGCGCGCAAGGCCGCCAAGCGCATTGTCTTCCCGGAAGGGGAAGCGGACCGCGTCGTGATTTCCGCCGGAGCTCTGTGCCAAGAGCGCATCGCGACTCCGATTCTGCTTGGCCGCCGCTCCGTGATTGAAGCCCAGGCCAAGTTGCACGGCGTAGATCTTGGCCATACCGAGATCATCGACCCGGCCAACTGGGGCAAGCATGAAGAATACGCGCAGGACCACGAGCGTCTTCGCGCGCACCGCGGCGTCGACCTGGAGACGGCCCGCGAGCGCATGCGCGACCCGCTTTGGCTTGGCCCCAGCATGGTCCGCCACGGCGACGCAGACGGCATGGTTTGTGGCGTGACACGCGCCGCGCGCAAGACCATTCAAACCATGCTGCGCGTGATCCCGCTCGCCGAAGGCGTGCGTCGCGCTTCGGCCTTGAGCCTGGTGTTTACCAAGTCGCACGGCATCCTCGGCTTTACCGATACCGCGCTCAACATCGAGCCGACCGAAGAAGAGCTCGCCGAAATCGCGATGCTCGCCGCGCACGAGTTTGAAGCGATGGGGCTCAACCCGCGCGTCGCGATGCTTAGCTTCTCGAGTTATGGCGGCACCCCGCACCCGGCCAGCGACCGAGTGCGCCGCGCGGTCGATATCGCGCGCACGGAAGCGCCCGGTCTACTGATTGACGGCGAGATGCGTGTCGACTGTGCACTCGATCCACTCGTTCAAGAACGCTATGGCGCCTGCCAACTCGGCGGCGAAGCAGCCAACGTGCTGGTCTTCCCCACCCTGCAAGCGGCCAACATCAGCTTCAACCTGGTGCGCTCGCTCGCCGAAGTCACGACGGTTGGCCCGATCTACCTCGGCCTCTCGAAGCCGGTGCACGTACTGCAGCCGCACTCGGTCGGCGTGCAAGACGTGGTGCGCTTGACCGCCTTCGCAGCGATGCAAGCGGCGCGCAACGAAGTCGCGCTGCGGATCGGCGCAGAAGTTTAGTCGGGCAGAACTAAGCGATGTTCCGTGCCCTCGTGCGGAACCTCGATGTTTGCGCTCACCCATTCGCCATCGATGCCGATGCGCGCTTCGACACGGACCGTGCCGACCGGCACTTCAAACTGTGCGGTTCCGCCGCGGTAGACGAAGGGCATCGCTTGCTTTGATACTTGGACTTGGTCCCGCTTGATCCGCCAAAACACCTGCGTGTCCGGGCCAGGATCGTTGGCGAGCGTCAGCTGTAAACGCGCCAACTCGCCCGAGTAAATCTCGACGATCGACGGATCTTGCAGTGAGTAATCGCCGCCTTCGGTGAAGGCGCAGCGATAGAAACGCTGGCCGATTCGGAAGCTTGTTGTGTCCACATACAGCCCGGTGAACTCATGATGCAAGCCGTCCGCAAGAGGCTCGAGCTGCTGGAATGCCGTTACCCCAAGCGCATCGGTCATCAGGTTGAATCCTCGATAGCGGTATCGATCGGCCTCAAGTGCCACATCATTCGGGACCAGGACACGCACCTGTTTTCCAAGCCGAATCTGTTCGGGCTCCTGTTCGCTTCGCCCTTCGCTTGGATCGACCGTCCAACCCGCAACGCCGGGGCCAAACTGATTGAGCTGGGCAAGCACAGATCGTTGGGCCGGGACCCGGAGCCGATACACCTTGTCGGCCTGGCAGTCGTAGCCGGTCGACTCGAGCCAGAGCTTGGTGCCCGCGTCGAATACGTCAACCTGAAACGAATCCGTCAGCGGGTACGGAAACTCCTGCACTGACTCTGGATGAAAGTTGAAGTAGTAATCGCGGTAGAGACCTTCGAGATCGAGCACGGGCTCCCAAAGAAAGACTTCCTCGGGGTCAAGACCGCGCGCGGTCGTCGTGCTGCCGAGCAAGTCACCGAGCCGACTGTAAGCACCCAAGTAGAGCACTTCGTCGCAAGCGACCGGGATCGATGTGTTGAACTCACCCGTCGTTGGGTCCGCCTCGCAGCTCGCCGAATTCGCGTCGCCCACGATCGGATAGATGCGCGCGGCGGGCTCGGAATGGGTCACGCGCAGCAGCAGCCACGGCGTGCTCTCGGTGCCCACTAGCCGTGCGCGCATTTGCACAGTGGCCCGCGCCGATTCTGGCGGCGTCATCTGCTCGGGAAACTCGGCCGCGAGCTCTGGGGCCGACTCCGCCTCGTCTTCCGTCTTGGGTGCCTCGACCCGTTCGCGCTGCACCTCTTGCTCGGGCGGATCGACGTTTTCCTCTTTAGGCCCGCGGTTTGCGTAGATCCATGCTGCCAGCCCGAGCGCAATCAAGGCGGCGACAACAGCGAGGGATCGTTTCGACATGAACAGGATGGGCGCGAGGCTTGCGCGAGCGGCTGAATCTAGGGGGAGCGCAGGTCCGCGATCAGCTTGAGCGGAATCGAGTAACGAAGTTCCGTCGGGCGAGCCGCTGACAGGTTTATCGGCGGACCGTCGGCGCGGGTGTAGCGGAGTTCCAACTTGTCGTCCACGAGCTGTGGGAAGGCGGCGCGGATTTCCGACTCGGTCGTCACGGCAACTCCGTTGACTTGGAGCAGCGTGTCGCCGGCGCGCAGGCCGATCAGGCCGCCGCAACCGCTTGGATCAATCGCCGTGATCGTGGTGCCCTCGAAGTTGGCGCGAATCGAAAGTTCGATCGGAACCTGTTCGCGTTCCACGCGATAGCCCAGTTCGCCAAACCGTGCCTGCCAGTCGATCGGCTGCTCAGTCGCCGAGAGTTCTCGGAGGTGCTCGACCAAATCTTTGCGGCCCAAGCGCGTCAGCGCGTCGAAGAGGTGCTCGACGCGCGCCTCTGGGTCTTCCTTCCAGCGTGGATCTTCGTAAAACGCCCGCAACAAGTCTTCGAGGGTGGATCCATGATCGGCCCTGCGCAGCCAATGATCTAACCAGAGGCCAAGCACCAGGCCGCCGGAGTAGACCAAGTCGTGCGCCGCCCCGCCCTCAAAAAAGACCGGCCCGCCGGCCAGCTGCATCGAAGTCTGTGCGGAGCGGTGCGCCCTCTCTGCCTCGCCAAACTTCCCCGCTAGCGTGGCTTGGAAGCTTGCGTCGTCGACCATGCCTGCGCGCCACGGCACGAAGTAAGCGAAGTAGTCCGTGAATCCCTCGGCCAGAAAGCGCAGCTCATCGCTCGGCTGACAACGCGCGCGCATCCAGGTGTGGTGAAACTCGTGCGCGATCAAATGGGTCATGCCCTCGATCGCAAAGTCGACCGGAAGATCGGGCGCGACGTAAAGCGTCATCGACTGAGACTTGGGCGAACCGCCGTAGCCGCCGAGCTGCGGCTCGCCGAACAGAAAGAGATAGCCGTTTTGGGGGGTGGTGCCGAAGTGCTCGAGCATCGCTGCAACGATCGGCGCTGCCTTCTTCACCACCCTGGCGCGCAGCTCGGCTTGCCCAGGCGCGAAGGCGATGGTCAGTTGCATGCCGCTGACTTGCTCTTGATGCACATCCCAATTGCCAATCGCAATCAGGTCATCGCGCAGCGAGCCCAGACTCGCCGGCGCAAAGCTCCCGTCTTGCTGGGCCGGCCAGGGTGCATGCACGGACCAACCCTCTGGAACCTGAAAGCGCACCCGGATCAGATCTTCATCAAGATCCTCGGGCGCGACCACCATCGTTCCCATGACCAGCATGCCGTGGTCGGCGCGCAGGTACGGGTACTCGTATTCGCCGCGACCCGCGACTTCTGGGGCCGAACGATGCTCGAGCGGAATGCTCCATTCGATGACGACCTCGCTCGCCCCGTCTGGGTCGAGTGCCCAGGAGTAGGGCCCTTCGCGGCTGATCTTGGCGCTCGATTGCAGCTCGCCCTCAAGAAGTGGCCGCGGGAGCTGGGCGTAGGCGAAACCCTGCGGCATTCTGAGCATGATCGGCGCTTCGTTCGGCTTCAGCCCAGCCAGCTCTAGCCGCGCCTCGACCCGATTCGTGGCCGGATCCTCGACCGCGAAGGTGTAGTTTGCGCTTTGCGCAGCCAAGAGCAGCAAGATCCCTGTCAACATCACGGTCAGGATACGCAACAATCCGGGCTGGCGTTGGCGATCCGACGCCCCCCAAGATGACCGACCTCGACTCGATTCCCGACGACGCTGATGGTGATGTGTTGCGCCGCTTGGCGGAGAGCGGCAATGACCTCAACAAGTTCATGGTCATCGACTTTCATGTCATCGTGCCTGATCAGGAAGTTGGACTTGAGTTTGCCGAGGCCGCCAAGCAAGCTGGCTACAAGACTGAGTTGTCTTACGACAAAGATGAAGACGAGTTCACCGCTTGGTGTTCGAAATTGATGCTCCCTGAATACCAGGCCCTGATTGATGCTCAAGTCGAGCTCGCCGAGTTGGCCTTGCCGTTCGGCAGCGCGCTTGACGGCTGGGGCACCATCGGCAACGCCGAGAATTAATTCCATGACGACTGCAATGCCCCCACGCCCTGGCCGCACTTTGCTCGGCCGAGAAATTCGCGCTTCGAATGACGACCCGGCGGCGCTCGGCGAAGCTTGGTCCGCCTTCTTCGAAAGGGGCGCGACGGCTGGTATACCGGGCTGCCAAGGCCCCGATGTTTACGTCGTGTATAGCGATTATGAAGGCGACGAAACCCAGCCTTATTCCTACTTCATCGGCTGCGAGGTGGAAGCCGATGCGCCCGTGCCCGAACGCATGGCAAGTCGCGTCCTTCCCGACGCCAAGTTTGAGGTCTTCGTTTCTGAAGGCAAGCAGCCTGCTGCTCTGATGCAGACCTGGGCCGAGATTCACGCGGCGAAGATCGAGCGCGGCTTCGAGATGGATTATGAAGTCCACCTTTCTGAGCAGCCAAATCGAGTCTTGGTTTACATCGGTGTGAAGTAGTCGGGCAGCGCTTCGGCGCGATCGGCCCATTCTTCTAAATCGGGGACCGCCGTGCCGGCGATGTATTCATCCCAGAAATCGCTCAGCTCGTGGTCGCGGCACCATGTCTCGAGATCACTCAAGCTGACGCTGCTCTTGCCCGCTGCCAGGAAGTCGCGCAGCATCTGTTGGGCACCCGGCTGGCCTAGCTCGCGTAGCTACACATCCATCATAAAAGCGAGCATCGCGCCGCCTTTGTAGGCCATCGTTTCATTCGGCCCATCGCCGTCGCGCCACTGCACATCGTCGTCGGCAAAAGCCACGCTGCCCCACGAAGACTTGTCGATCGCTTCTTGGCCTAGCTCGAGCAAGCGCTCGCGGAACCAGTCGCGCGTGATGATCTCGGTCGAAGCAAGGTGCCAAAGGCCGAAGTACTCGGTGAAACCTTCATGGAACCAAGTGAATGATTCTGAGCCGCTGAGCTTTGAGCCTAACCAATGATGGAAGAACTCATGCGCGACGAAGTGTTGGTAGTACGGGCTATCGATCAGCCAATCGGGTGCAGTGGCCTCATAACCCAGAACGAGACCGAAGTCGGTGCCCATGCCTCCGCCGCCAATGTCGCTGATGTACACCACGACCGGGTCGCTGGGCGGGCCGAGCGCGGCCGACATGCTGATCGCGAGCTTCTCGACGAGGTCGGCGACCGGCGCCGCAATCTTGCGTGCCTTGCCGTATTGAATGACCTCCAGGCGGCCACTCGGTAGTGCGCGCTTCTCGTGATCGAGCGGGCGGCCAAAGGCGAGGAAGCCATTGCTGCCGTCGGCGGGGTCAAGGTCGTGTTGCTGTGCTTTCTCGCTAAGCCCTTGCCAACCGCTTGAGATTGCCACGCCCTTCGGGGCCACCAAGCGCACGCTTTCTTTGGCCTCGACCTTGCCGGCGTCTTGGTAGACGGCCGGAAAAACGTTGCGGGTTTGGCCAAAGCTATAGCTCGGCGACCAGCGCGGCAGCATGCCGAACCGTTGGTTGGCGCGCGAGCCCGCGCGCGTGGGTCGCAGCACGAACTCGGCCTGGAATGATCCATCCCAGTCCTCAGGTTCGAGCAGGACGACTGCATTGCCCGGGAAGAGTTCGGCGTCGACCTCTGGCTGCGCGTGCACCATATCGATGTAAAGCGAATCGATTTCCATCCAATCGCCCCAGCTATTGAAGACCAAGCAAATCGCGCCCGCCTGCGGATCGAAACCCGTGCCGTTGACCGAAACGCGCCACGTCGGTTGCTGCTTGATCGGCAGCGCGGTGCCGTCTCCGAGCTCAAACGCAAGTGCGTATTCAACTTGCGGTTCGGCGGCGGTCGCCGTCGGCGCCGCGGCTTCGGCAAGGTTCGGCATCTGCTGCAACGCCAAACTCAAGGCCGCGACACAAACCCAACAGGACATCGTATGGCTTATGATTCTTCCTCGCGGGGAACGCGTTGATTGCCGTAAAGCAAGAACCAAAGCAGCGTGTAGCTAATCCAGCGTGGGCGGAATGGATTCGCGCTACCTTGCAGGTCATAAACTTCGGTCGCGATCAAGAACCCATCGAGCAAGGTCGCGATGACTAGGATCAAGCCAAGCGCCTTCAACATACGATGCGCGCTCGGCACCGGACTCAGTTGATTCGCAAACGCGAGCACGACGACCCCAAGAATGAGGTGCGGCAGCGTCATCACGGTCGCGCCGGCAATCAATGCGAGGCAGGCAAGCCCGGCAAGGATCGCAGCTCCGGGGTCAATCGATGGCTGGGGCGAACTCACCCATCCAGTCTAAACCGCGCGGTGAGCGCCGCGTGGTCGGAGGGGAAGCCCTCGCTGTGCGATTCGAGCACCTGCGCGGTCTGCGGAGTCAGCGCATCGCCCTGGAAGTAGATGAAATCGATGCGATCCTGCTGTTGCTCCGGGAATCGCGGCGTCCAAGTTCGGTCGCGCATGCGCTCGACGTTTGGGTGGAGCATGCGGTAGGCGTCCATGTACCCCGCGTTGGTGATGACGCGACTGGTCGGCCAATCGATCGTGTAACCGTCGAACTGCGCGCGCGTGGCCTCGCTGTAATCAAGGTGCGACATGCTGTTGAAGTCGCCCGCGATGATGCGCGGAGCCGCAGCGTACTTTGTCGTCGTGAGCTTCTCCTCAATCAATGCCACGATCTTCGCAAGGTCATTCGCGGATGGTTGGCATGCCGCAAGCAGTTCTTCGTCGGGTCGGCCGAGTCGCGTGCCGACTTCCCAAATCTCGTAGGCGTAGGGCAGCCAGATCGAGTAGTAGACCAGCGGCTTCCCGTTCGGAAGCTCGACGACCGCACCGACGCACTTGAACTCTTCAAAGACGGACACGTCTTCCAAAATCGGATAGCGACTGTGAATCGAAACATTGGTGCCGCGCGGTAGGAAGTGGAAGCCGAGCGCTTCACTGATGATCTCGCCCGAACCATAGGTTTCTTGCATCGCGACGATGTCAGCCCCGCTCGCCTGAATCACTTCGATGGTCTTGCGCACGCCGACTTCTTCGCCATCTTCGCGACCGCCGTGCCAAATGTTCCACGCCATCGCCGTGAACTCGATCGGCTCCATCTCCTCCCGTGGAACTTCTTCTTGCTCCTTTCCACCGTCAAGCACTTGCCCAGCCGGGTCGGGAAGATGCTCAGCGCGCTGCCGCTCCTCGGTCTCGACAACCTCTTCCGCATTCCCGCAGGAGAAGGCCGAAGCCAGAAGGAGAAGAGTCAGGCCGAGGGCAGTGCGCACCGGCGCAGTCTAGCCTTCAGCGTGTTCGCCGTGCCGCAGCTCAACGTGACGCAACTCGCCGCCTTCGTGCGCGGTCCAAGCTAGGAGCAGCACGACAAACCAGCCTGCGATCGCGATGCCCAGCTTTACGGCGCGACTCGGTGGCGCGCCCTGCAGATAACCGAGAAAAGCAACCACACAGCCCAAGCCAAGCAGAATCATCGCCGCGAAGACGCCGCGTCCGAGCAAGGCGTGCTCTTCGGAAATCGCGCGCGTGGCCGCATCGACCTTGCCTGCGGATTCGAGTGCCTCAAACGCCACCGGTCCGCTGTAGTACGAAACGACCGCGCTGATGCCAAATCCGATGATCAGCAGCCAACACAGTTTCTGCATGCGCTCGTCTTTCCAGCGCAACGCAAAGCCGTAAATCAGCAGCACCACCGGCAGGCCGATCACCGGCAAGTGCGACAGCGTAAGGTGGAGCTGCTGAGCTGACATCGTTTCCTAGTCGTCGCCAGTGCCGATCGCCGCTTTCGGGTCGACGCCTTCTTCGAGCTTCGAGTAATCCAATTCGGAACCCTGCTTGCTGTGCGGGATCAGGTACACGCCGCTCATGACGATCGCCGCCAAGATCACAGTCACGCGAGTGACGGTTTCTTTCGGCTTGGACTTCAAGCCAACCACGGCGCAGGCAAGCACCCAGGTCAGCCACATGATCAAGGACTTATTGTCCGTCAGGTCCGTTCCATTCGGGAAGCCCGTCCAGTAGTGACCAAAGGCGTACTTCTGCACGAAGGGCCCCAGAATCATCGCGCCGGTCGTCAGACAGAACAAAGTGGTCCAGGCCAAACGGCGCGTGCTCGCCGAACCAGTGATCGCCGCCAAGCCCGCGCGCATGCCAAACAAGATCGTCATGATCATGAAAGCAATGTGCGGATAAAGCACCGTCGTCGGAACCGGATCCTTGTAGCGAATGATGCAAGTCTCCTCGTCGCCCGGCACGCGGAAGGCCGGCTGGTCGTCGTCGAGCACATCGACCATCAGGTAGTACTCAAGCTTGCCCGCAGCCGGTTGAATCGGAAGGTCGCCAGTGAGGCACCCGACTCCCTTCTTCATCATCGTGTCCGAGTTGCCGCCCTTGCCCCACTTCTGATCCGGATGCCAAAACATCGGATACTTGGTGTAGGGTTCATCGAGCGGATAACGACGCCAGAACAGTTCCGCTTGAATCTTGCCCTCGGGGCCGGGCAACAGGATGCGCGCCATCTCGCTGGTTTCTTGCGAACGCAGCAAGGCGTACTTCCATTCCACGCCGTCCACTTCGATCGTGCCGCGCTTCGGGTAAGTCGGCCCGGTCGCGCGCTGGTAGATCATGGCCGAAGCCGCAAGCAGAAAGGCCAAGACCCAAAGCAAGGTCTTCTTACCCATGGATTCGACTGCGAGGGCGTTGGGGGCACTCATTGCGGCATAGTTTAGGCCCGTTTCCGCCGCCATCGCTTACGAACCCGTCGCTTCGGCTTGAAGCTGCGCAGCAACGGGACGTGAAGCAGTCGGGCAACCTGCAGGGCCAACGCTTTCGAGCCCGATTGCACGGTTGCGATCGGAACTTGCCGAATGCCGGATTCGGCCTCGGAGATCACGCAGATCTGTCGAATTCGCACGGTCTCGTCGTCCTGAACAAAAATAGCCACGAACCTCGGTGACCGCCCGCAGATCGCCCCAAGCCAGGGCGATCTTGCCATCTTGAAGTGTCACGGTTTCGTCACCCGCCGTCACGGCAAGCAGATCGCCATAGCCGAGATAGCGCAGGTTTGAGCGGTGGAAGAGCGCCGCGACCATCGGAATGAACAATCCCCCGTAGCCGGCCAAGATCGAGAAGATTGCACTCTCCGTGAAGCTGCGTAAGCCCAGTTGTTCCGCGTTCAGCAACAGCGCGGCCACGGCAACGCCGACCAACAGCGTGCAAACAACCAGCCAAATTAGCGGGAAGTGCTCGTAGACCAGCACGCTTCGATCGCCTCGATGCTTCTGGCGCGCGCGCCGGCTATAGCCCTTCTTGCCAAGGAAAGAAGCAAGTGGCTGGCTCGGCATTTCGGTAAAGCGCAACTCGGGCTCTGCCCAATCACGCACACGAAGTGGATCGACGCGCAACTCGCGGTCTTGGCGCGAGCCCCTTAGAGCCACGGCTGCTCGTCGAGTGCCTTCGTGACTTCTGCTTCGACCTCGCCGGTATGCGAAGTTGCCTTCGGTTCGAAAATCATGATCTGCGCCTCTTCTTCCGCGAAGGGGCAGTGCACCACGCCGGCCGGCACGATGAACAGCTCGCCGGGCTCGAGAATCACCTCGGTACCGGTCTCTGGGAATCGCAACCCAAATCGGCCCGAGATGCACAGAAAGGTCTCGTCTTCGTCCGCGTGGCTGTGATCGACGAACTCGCCTTGCACTTTGGCGATCTTCAAATACTGCCCATTGGCCTCGCCAATGATGCGTGGCGACCAATGCTCGCTAAACAGGCGGAACTTCTCGTTGAGGCTGATCTTGTTCATCGGTGCGGATTCCCTTCCCCCCCTACAATACTGGGATGCCCCGCGAGGTCATCCTTCGTCTTCCGCCTGAAAAGAACCCGGACCAGCTCGACCCCGGTGAGCTGCTCGAGGCCGTTTGCCAAGAACTCGGCTGGAAACAGGAGCAAATCGCTGCCATGCGTGAAGAGCGCACCAGCCTCGATGCGCGGGCTGGCAAGCTTTCGTGGCGGGTCGCTTACACGGTTTGGTCGGACAGCGAAGAGGTCCCTGAGAACCCCAGCTTGGATCCACCACAGCTGACGCCGCCAGCCGCCGACGCACCGCATGTCATCGTGATTGGCAGCGGCCCGGCTGGTTTGTTCTCTGCCTTAGAGTTGCTGCGCGCGGGCGTACGCGTGACCGTGTTGGAGCGCGGCCAAGACGTACAAACTCGTCGCAAAGACTTGGCCGATTTGAACCGCGGCGTTGCGGCGAACCCCGAGTCGAACTATTGCTTCGGCGAAGGCGGCGCCGGCACTTATTCGGACGGCAAGCTGTACTCGCGCAGCAAGGATCGCGAAGCGATTCAGGAAGTGATGCTCGACTTGGTGCGCCACGGCGCGCCCGAGAACATCCTCTGGTCGTGGCGACCGCACATCGGATCGAACCAACTGCCCAAGGTCGTGCTGGCGTTGCGCGAGACTTTGCAGCAGGCTGGCGAAGTGCGCTTCGGTGCTAAGGTCGTCGAACTGATCACCGAAGCAGTTGACGGCGCCGCCAATGGCGATGCGCAAGCTCGCGTAGTCGGCGTCAAGTTGGCTGATGGCAGCGAGTTGATGGCCGACGCTGTAGTCATGGCGACGGGTCACTCCGCTTTGGATGCGCTGAAGTTCGCGGCCGCAGCGGGCGCCACGCTGGAAGCGAAAGGCTTCGCAATGGGAGTACGCGTGGAGCACCCGCAACCTTGGCTCGATGCGCACCAATACCGCGGCAAGAAAGACGAGGCCGCGCTGCCACCGGCGTTCTACGAGTTGGCCACGCAGGTCAACGAGCGCGGCGTGTATTCCTTCTGCATGTGCCCGGGCGGCTGGATCGTGCCGAGCCAAACGCAGGAAGGCACGCTGGTCGTCAATGGCATGAGCCTGTCGAAGCGCGATTCCCCCTTCGCGAACTCGGGTTTGGTCGTCGAGATTCAACCCAAGGATTGGTGTGGCAAGCGCGGTTGGCGCTGGGGCTTCAACGAGATGCTCAAGGCCGCTGCCAAGGTGTCGGATCACCCGATGCTGCACGAGCAGGTTGTCGACCCACGAGGCGGCGCGCCGATCGATGTCGCGGACGGTCGCTTGCCGGTGCACCCGGGCATCGACCCCTTGTTCGGAGTGCGCTTGCAAATCGCTTTGGAAGCCTTGGCCGCGCACGCCGGCGGCGGTGACAACAAAGCGCCGACCCATCGCTGCGATCTCTTCGCAGCGGGAGAAGGCCCTGCCGAAGAAGCCAATATGTCGAGCTACCTACCGGGTCTGACGCCCGCCAATCTGCATGACATCCTGCCGCGCGGTATCGCCGTGCGCTTGGCCGAATCGCTGCCGATCCTCGAGCAACAGATTCGCGGCTTTGCCGGGAAGGACGGCCAACTCGTCGGCGTCGAAACCCGCACCTCGTCGCCGGTGCGCATTTTGCGCAACCTCGAAAAGGACGATCGCCCCTTCCAAGCGACGACCTTGGTCGGCCTTTACCCCTCGGGCGAAGGCGCCGGCTTCGCAGGCGGCATCATCAGCGCAGCTCTCGATGGCCGTCGCGTCGCTGCGGCAATCACCGCGAGCATGCCATCCGCAACGGCGGGTTAGCCGTTCGCGGATTCTGCGCATGACTGGCGAGGCCATGCAAACCTGGGGGGGTGTCTGCCCGCATCCCTCTCCTTACTCTTGCCATTTTCTTGCTTTGCCAAGCAACCGCGGCGCAGGAAGCTCCGCCGCGACCGGAGGGCATGCAGCTTCCGGCCCAATCGCGACAGTTTGATTTCTGGGTGGGCACCTGGGATGTCAACTTGCGAGTGCAGCAGGAAGACTTGAGTTGGAAGGACTCGATCCAGGCCGAAGCGCGCATCTTCCCGATTTGCCACGGCAAGGCAATTCTTGAGCTGTGGGATTCGCCAAACATCAAGGGCTACAGCCTGCGCTACTTCGATGTGAAGCAAGGCAAGTGGGTGCTGTGGCTGAACTGGCCGGGGCAGAACAGCTCGGGCTCGTCCAGTCTGAAGGGTAGTTTTCGACACGGCCGCGGCGACTTCATGTCGAAGAACAAGCGCGCCGATGGCAGCACGAGCATCTCGCGTTATAGCTTCAATGACATCGGCCCCAACTCCTTGCGCTGGGATGATGCCTATTCCGACGACGGCGGCAAGACCTGGCGCAATCAGTGGATCATGGAGTTCACGCGCAAGGCCAAACGGCCCAAGCTGAAGCCCGAAGGCGGAACCGAGCACACGTTCGTCGACGGCGGCCGCGGCACCCTTCCGCAATATCGCAGGTACGAGTTTCTTTCTGGCGCCTTCGAAGGCGAGTTGAATCTACCCGGCAGCAGTCAACCTGTACCGGCAAGTTGGCGCGGCTATCGCGTATTGGATGGCACGGCCGTGATTGCCTTTTTGCGCTTCGAACTTGATGGCGTGCCGCGCGAGGTTTTCTATCACCTGACATGGAACACCTATGCCAAACGCTACGAGCTCACCGTGCTTGACGACGCACCGAACTCTTCGGCCTACCTTGCGTATTCGCAGATGGCCTCGGATGCGTTGACGGTCACGACCCAAGCCGATGAAGAGGGTCGACAGTTCCGCTTCAGCGTGAAGCAAACCGAGGGCGGAGTCGTCGAATGGCTCACCGAGATCAACACGCCGGACGGCGGTGCGTGGACCGAACTTGCAACCGCGACCCTCCGCAAGGGAAGTGGCGACAAGTCTGACTAAGTCAACTTGCTTCGGATGACGATTCGTTCGCGCGAATCACAAAACGCCACATCGCGACGCCCCAGAACCAGCCCCCGATCGGGAAGATCACAAGCGAAACGATCAGCCAATAGACAAGGCGATCCCATCCTTGCGAATAGCCCTGGTAGAGCGAGAAGAGAATCGCCGTCGAGACCCCCCAGCCGAGCACGCCATAGCGCAGGGTGAAACTCCGGCGTCCGCGCTTGATCATGCGCGCGCGACGCTCGGTTCGTCGATCGGCTTTGCTCATAAGTAGATCCTCATCAACCGGGGCTGGCGGTCCCGAGGGCAGGCGCTCAACGCAACTATTGCAGCGAGAGCGAGTCGCGCAATCATCCGGTCGATCCGTCTCGCTGAACCAAATCAAGTCCTGCTTTCGGGCGACCGTCTTCCAAACGCCTGGCTTTGGCCGTCAAATTCATTCCTTTCGGAATGGGCTGCGCATGAAGGAAAGCTTCAATCGATTCCGCAGAACGCTGCACGGCACCTGACTCCCAGCCCTGATGGATCGCCTCGAGGAGTCGTTGGGCGTAGACACTAACTTCCTCCGAGCCCCCCGACTCAGCTCCCACCACTGCAATGAATGGCTCCGAAATCTGAATCAGAACACTCCATTGTTTCATTCCGTCTTGGTCACCGAGTGCACTGAGCCAGGTCGATGTATGTTCTGCGTGCCGCAACCCAGGTGGCAATGGTTCATTGCTCAACTCGGGCGAGTTTGACGAAGCCGTCGGCGCGGCGCAGGCGCCAAGCGCTGCCAAGAGAGCGTATGCAAGGTGACGAGGCATTCTCCAAGCCTAGCGCAAATCAGATTTGTAGTCGGTTCCTCGATGTCAAATCGATTTCGCAGTCCGGCCATTGGCGAAGACTCGCAAGACGAGCTGCGCTTACTTGGAAGGATGACTCGTCAAGAAAGTCACCTCTTCACGAATTGTGCCTCCACAAACCTTCGTCATGTTGATCCAATCTTCCGCTGGCTTCGCGTCGTTAGAAAGTTGTGGATCCTGCAGTAGGCTGCCTTCTTAGGAAGACGGCGTCGCACACGACGCGAAGGCGAGCAAGAAGAGAGGTCCGAGAAGTTGACGCATAGCGATGGCCTTTCCCTTCCATCGGCAGCCTGGCCGGCCCGGTCAACGGCAAACTAACTGCGGGAGTGGCCGCTCAGCACCCAAATGCCAAATTGGAAGAAAGCCGCAAGGCCCGCATTCTTGCGGCGACGCTGCACGTATTCGCGTTCGGGGATGATCCAAGGGTCAATGCCGCGCCCAAGCTGCCAATCATGTTCTTGCTCGGGGGCTGGGTCCCAGCTGGAAACGCTCGCGATCGGCGCAAGGGTGATTGGAGCTGCTACCGATGGGCTGAGTACCGGCCGCGACTCTGCATCGGCGGCCATATACACGCCGCCGAGGCTCATTTGGATCTTTCCCTGGCTCATCGCATCGAGCGGAACAAAGCGCGCCTCCTCGATCTTGATGCCTTTCGCAATCATCAAGTTCGTCGACCAAACCGCGTCGGGCACGCTGTTCGTCCACTGCACGCCTTGCTCTTGAGAAACAAACTCCTCGCTCAGATCCATTTTGATCGAGTGAATGACATCGGCAATCGGCGTACCTTCCGGGAACTCACGTTCCCATTCAACCTGGCCTTGCCAAGCCTTTGCCTCGCGCAGCTTGCCTGCAACCATGGCAGAGAAGCGATAGCCCTGCTCCAGCTCCATGCTTGAAGCCTGGCTTGAGAACACCAAGAAGGGAAGAAGAGCCGACGGCTCCTGCGCGTCGGTGCGCGACGTCGAGCAACCGGCGGTCATCAAGCTGATGCCAACGATCAAACAGGCGACGCAACGCATGCGTCCATCCTAACCGCCGAATGCTGGCGCGTACTTCAGCATGCCACGGAAGCTGTCAGTCGGGTGCTCACCAAAAACGCGAAGCAGGAATGCCTCGTCCGGGGCATCGAAGGGGCACTGCAGGCCGAAGGCACTGGCCGGCGTGAAGCCGAAGCTCGGGTAGTAAGCCGGGTGGCCCAAAACGACAACCGCACCAACACCGGCGCGTTCCAGGCGCATCAAAGCAGAGCGCAGCAAGCCCTGTCCGATCATTTGGCGTTGGTACTCCGGCGCAACCGCCATCGGCGCCAAGGCAAGCAAGCCGCCGCGCACCTCGCGTGGCTTGCCATCATCAGCCAAGACCTGCGTCGGTGAAAACGCAATGTGCGCAATGATCTCGCCTTTGCGATCAGCGAGATGGCTCATGAACAGGTCGCCGTCCGCGCGCAAGCGATCCACGATGTCCGCTTCGTCGGGCTGTCCGAAAGCTGCCTCGACCACGCGGCGCACGCTCGCCCGATCCGCTTCCTGTTCCGCACGCAACCAGACCACTTCTACACCTCGATGGCTTCGGCAGGCTGCGCGCTTGTATCGACCAGCAAGTCGCGCAGCGCGCCTTCCAACTCAGGATACTCGAACTCGAAGCCTGCCTTGATCAGTCGTTTGGGCTCGAGACGCGCGCCCATCAAGGCCAGTTCGCCGTTGCTGCCCAGAAGCCAAGCGCCGATCTTGACCGCGAATCCCGGCGCCCAAAGGCCAATCCATTCCTTCAGCACACGACGCAGCGTGCGCTGAAACTGCTTATTCGGCACCGCACCTGGCGCGACCGCGTTGTACACGCCATCGGCTTCAGGAACTTCCATCGCAAAGCGCAGCACATCGACCATGTCCTGCATATGAATCCAACTGACGACCTGCTTGCCGCTGCCTACCGTGCCACCCAATGCGACATGCGCCAGTTGCTTGAGCCGCGGCAGTGCGCCGCTGTCCCGATCGAGCACGATCGAAATACGCAGCCGCACTTGGCGCGTGCGCGGTGTCTCCATGTTCGTTTGCGCCGCTTCCCAGGCTTGGCAGACTTCGGCCAGGAAGCCTTTCCCCGGCGGCGAATTCTCGAGGCACTCACGCGCTCCTACGTCGCCGTAGTAAGCCATCGCGCTGGCATTGACCCAAACCGCCGGCGGCATCTCCGCTTCTTGAATGGCTTCGCCGATCGCGCGCGTCGAGTCGACTCGTGAGCGCAAGATCGCCGCTCGATTCGCCGCCGTCGGCCGACAATCGATGCTGCGCCCCGCTAGGTTGACGACCGCGTCGCAGCCGTCGATTTCCTGTGCCCAGGCGCCGAGCGACGCGCCATCCCAGGCGACTTCACGCACGCCATCGTTGCGCTCGCGCGGCGATCGCGTCAGCACGACGATCTCCCATTTCTTGCGCGGTAGGCTAGCGATTAGCGCAGATCCGAGCGCACCGCTCCCCCCTGCGATCACGAGTTTCCGAGGGAAGAGGTTGCCTTGAGTCATACCTCGAAGCTTGTAGGCCATTCCAGCGCTATTTCTTCGTCTCGGGTCGGATGCGGGAAGCGAAGTCGCGTGGCGTGAAGGGCGATCCGCCGCCCAGCCATGGCCTCGCGGGCGCCGTACTTAAGATCGCCGCGAATCGGTGCGCGCAGTCCATGCGCACAGAGCAGGCGAAGTTGGTGGCTGCGGCCGGTAATCGGCTTGAGCTTGAGGTGCAATCCATCATCAATCGCCAGGACTTCGAAGCGCGTGCGCGCCAGCTTTGCCCCCTCGGTTTCCGGGGCGACAAGGCGCACGATATTGCGCTCGCGGTCCTTCCAAAGCCATTGTTCTCGCTCACAAGTTGCCCCGACGATCAATCGTGAGCCCTGCGTGTTCGCCGGCGGTGGATCGGTCCAGGCTTCGTACTCCTTGCTGACGCGAGATTCGCGCCACGCGCGCGAAAGACGATCGGCACCCTTGGAAGTGCGGCCGAAAACCACGACGCCTGAAACCGGTCGATCGAGGCGGTGCACGACGCCCAGAAAGACATCGCCCGGCTTGTTGAATTCGGCCTTGATCCAATCCTTGGCCCAATCAAATAGCGAGCGGTCGCCGCTGGCGTCCGGAACGATAGGCCAACCCGCCGGCTTGCCAATTCCAATGATGTGATTGTCGCAGTGCAGGATCTGCGGCTCGGTTGTTTGCAAGTTCACGCTGCGCCTCCGCCATCGCTGACGTAGCGCGCACAGAATCCACAGGGCAGAAGGCGTTCGCCGTCTTCTTCCGGCAAAGCAAGTTCGCCGCTTTCGATTTGACCGGCGCCGAATTCACGGAGCATATTTTCAAATGCAATCGGTGAGTACCCAATCGCGTAGGTGGAAAGAATCAGGAAGCTGCCCGCGCCCGGCGCGAGCAACTGACGGCAGGAATCCAGCAAACCAGCGATGTCGCTTTCAAACTGCCATTTTTCGCCTTTGGGCCCGCGCCCGTAGTGCGGCGGATCGAGCAAGATGCCGTCATATTGCTTGCCCCGCCGTACCTCGCGGGCAGCGAAAGCGGCAGCGTCATCGCACAGCCATCGAATCGCGCGCTCGGGCAGGCCGGAAAGCTGGGCGTTCTCGGCAGCCCAAGTCAGCGAGGGCTTTGCGGCGTCGACATGGGTGACCTGCCAACCCGCTTGGGCGGCCAAAATGCTGGCAGCACCTGTGTAACCAAACAGGTTGAGCAACGTCTTCTGGGTACCGGGGGAGGGGTTGCGTTCTTGTACCCACTGCCAGTTCGCCGCTTGCTCCGGGAATAACCCCACATGCTTAAACGGTGTCAGCCTCAGCGCAAAACGCGCCTCGCCCCAACCAATCTCCCATTCCGGGGCCGGCCGGCCAGGCCCGCGGTGTTCCCAAATGCCTCCGCGGTCCGACTCGCGTTGAAAGCTCCAATCTGCCGCTTGCCAGGCACGCGGGCTTTGGCGTGGGCGCCACAAAGCCTGCGGGTCGGGCCGTCGCACCACCCACTTGCCAAAGCGCTCCAACTTCTCCCCGTTGCCACTATCCAACAAGGCATAGTCGCCATACTCGGGGTGGGCAAAGGCCGGCATCCGCGCAGGATAGCCTCTCGCCTACGACTAGAATCCACCGGTGCGATTCGCCCTGATCTTCGTGTGGACGCTGCTCTGCACACCGCTGCTGGTCGTGCCCATTTGTGCGCGACTCTTCGGCAAGGTTTCCAGCATGCGCTGGGGTGCATGGGTTTGCCATGTTTGGGCTCGTGGCCTGCTGCGCGTGTTTGGGGTGCAGATTCAGTGCCAAGGCCCGCCCCCACCGCGCGGTGCATTCCTGACCAGCAATCACACCACCTGGCTCGACATCCTGGTGCTTGCGGCTTGGCAACCGACCAACTTCATTGCCAAACAGGAAGTCGCGAAGATCCCCTTCATTGGCTTCCTCTCAGGCTTTGCCGGCACGCTCTTCCTCAACCGAGAAAGCCGTCGCGATGCTCACCGCCTGGCCCAGGAACTCGAAGCTTTGCTCGCCGGCGGGCTGGAAATCACCCTCTTCCCCGAAGGCTACTGCGCCGACGGCATCGAGCTCTTGCCGTTTCGCCCTCCCTTGTTCGACGCCGCAGCTCGCCTGCAGTCGCCCTGCGTGCCCATAGCCATCCGCTACGACCTCGCCGCCGTCGTTTGGAATGACGGAAGCTCGGTCGGGAATCACGCCAGCCGCATGCTCAAAGCGCGCAAGGCCGATCGCGGCCGCGCCCCGATTCTCGCCACCCTGATCACCGCTCCGGCCCTGCATGGCAGCGATCGCAAGCTGCTCGCCCGCATGGTCGAAGAACAAGTCCGCGAGCGCTTCGTGCCTTTCGCACGGCCTAAAACACGCTAGGCTAGGGTCGATGACTCGCTCCGATTCGCCGCTGATCCGCCCGTCTTTGCTCAGCCTGCTTGGCCTTGTTGGGCTTACTCTTTCGTGTAGCAGTAACGCATCCGAATCCGGCCCTATGGGAATGGATGCTATGCAGCCCCAGGGGTCTGAAGAAGCGTTTGTCTATTCGCTTCCTGCAAGCCTGCCGATCCGCAACTTCTTGCCGATCACCGAACGCGTCGCAGGTGGCGGCCCTCCTTCGCCCGAGACGATCGCCGAAATGAAGTCTTTGGGCTATTCGACGATCATCAATATGCGCATGCTGTCCGAGCCCGGGGTTGCCGAAGAAGCAGCCCTCGCCGAAGCGGCGGGTCTGCACTATGTGCACATCCCGGTCAGTGGCACGACGGCGAACTTCCGCAATGCCTTGGCTCTCTCGCAAGCCTTAGAGGCCGCACCCGAAGGTCGTGTGCTTTTGCATTGCGGCTCGGGAAATCGAGTTGGCGCAATGTGGGGCCTCAAGGAAGCCATCGAACATGGTCTCGACGCCGATCACGCTGCAGAGATCGCCCGACGCAGTGGCATGCGCTCCGAACGACTCGAGTCGGCCGTGCGCTCTTCAATCAGCTCGGCGAATCCTCAGAACTAGGTCTTCCCAGCCGACGGCTCAAGCGGCAGATCGAAACAAGAAGGCGCGCTCGGTTCTTCCGAGCGCGCCTTTGCTTTGAGCCCCGCTTGTCGCGGGCGCTTCGGCTAGAAGCCGCCGCCTCCGCGGCCGCCACCGGAGTTGCCGCCATTCAGGCCACCAAAGCCCGAGCCACCACCACGGTTGCCGCCGGCGTCGCCGCCACCGCCACGGTTGCCACGACCACCGCCTGCATCGCCACCGAAGAAGCGCTGGAAGCCCGTATTCGAGGCTTGATACTGCTCAAGCTGCGAAGGGTTCAAGAAGCCCGCGAGTTGGTCGGTCGCTTTTTGATTCAGATCGGCCATGCCTTGGCGCATCGCATCGCGATCGAAGTTGCCGCCCTCGCGTAGTGCCGCGAAGTACTCACGGGTAGCCGTTTCCGACTCGGTCAGGACGCGCTGCATCTCACCTTTTTGATAGGTGTCGAGGCCCAGCTCTTCCGCAAGGCGATCGACCCGGCGAGCCAACTGATCTTGGCGACGTTGCTCGCGCTCGGCCTCGCGCTCTTCCTCTTTCTTCCTCTCGAGGTTGTCAATGTAGGCGGCAAAGCGCATCTCTTCCTCGAGGGTGTAAGGAACTGCATCTTGCGCGGCATAGTTGCCCGCGGGCTTGTC
The DNA here is from genome assembly GCA_040264055.1 of Planctomycetota bacterium. Taxonomy (GTDB): domain Bacteria; phylum Planctomycetota; class UBA1135; order UBA1135; family UBA1135. The sequence continues at coordinate 94,948 of JBDQJC010000001.1, read as the reverse complement.
CACTGTTTCAGGCGTCTCAGTCGGAACCGCAACGCGGCGATTCGCGAGCGAATCCACCGTCCTTGACAGGTCCTCAAGCGAGGCGCGCAAGGAAGCATTCTCGCCTGCAAGCGCCGAGTACTTCTTCTGCAAGGATGCGTAGTCGCCCGAATCGCCTTCGGCAGAAGCCAGGAGCGGATCGTTCGAATCGTTCGGGCCTGAAGGCGCGAACAAGAGGCCGCCGACTGTGCCGGAAGCGAAGCCTCCGAGGAGGGCGACTGCAAGGATAGGTCCCGTTTGCATGATGGACTTCAAACCCAGGCCACCTCGAGCGGTTCCCGTGGTGTGTCAAAAAACCTGAATCGGCGAAGCATATCCGGCAAACTCCCTTTCCGGGAGCTTTCGCTGGCGCTTACAACCCTGATGGGGTGTAACGAGCAAGTGTCCCGCGATCTACCACTTCATGCCGGTCATCAACGGGATGCCGAAGAATGCGATCAGCACACAGATCACGCTGACCGGGACGCCGATCCGCATGAAGTCGCCGAACTTATATCCACCGGGGCCATAAACCATCAGGTTGGATTGATGCCCGACCGGAGTCGCAAAACTGATCGATGCGCCGAAAGCAATCGCCAGGATGAAGGCGCGTTGCACGATCGCGGCCTCGCCAGCAGGGATCGCATCGGCCTCGGTAATCGCCTCGGCTGCGCCAATCGCGATCGGCGTCAGCAAGACAGCGACCGCCGCATTGCTGATGAAGTTCGTCAGCACGGCACAAACCGAAAGCAGGCCGAACAAGACGCCTGCCGGGCCGAACTGAGTCAGCGGCGACACGATGCCTTCGGCCAGGAACTTTGCTGCTCCTGAATGGGCCATCGCCTTGCCCAGGCCAATCGTGCCAATCACGAACAGCAAGATCTGCCAATCGACCGAGGCATAGGCCTTACGCGCCGTCAGGCAGCCCGAAGCGACCATTGCGAGCGCGCCGAACAGAGCGACGATCGGCAGTAGGTGGCCCATCGCACCGACCGAGCACAGGCTGAACAAGATCATCACCGCGATCGTGATCGTCAGCGCGATGCGCGCCTTGCCACGCAAATACACCCATTCATGAGCGCCAGTGAGCAGGAAGAAGTCGTTCTTCGCGCGCACCCGGTTCTGCGAGTCTTCGTCGCCGCAAACCAGCAACAAGTCGCCGGCGTGCAGGACTTGGCGCGACGCACGTTCGCGGATGTGCCGGCCATCGCGCAAGACGGCGACCAAGATGGCCCCGTAATCGCGCCACAAGTGCAAATCGCCAACCATGCGACCGACCACCGACGAGTGCGGCGCGATCGCGAGTTCATAGAACTGCATCGACTTCGCGTCGAATCGCGACTCCTGGAACAAGCGCAAACCGAACTCATCTTGCAGCCCGGCCAAAGTGTCAACGTTGCCGCGCAACATGATCACATCGCCGTGTGTGATCGTATGCCCGGCATAGGGCGGCATGATCATCGCGTCATCGCGGGCGTAGAACAGCAGTTCGGCGCGCGAGCTCGAGAACACGTCGGCGTAGTCACGGCCCAGCAGCGGCGAACCAGGGCTAATCGATAGCTCGGTGACGTATTCGCGTGCCCCCGGGCCGGCCATCATGGCCGAAAGCGAGGTGCGCACCGGGATCAACTGGCGCACAAAGATGCTGATGAAGGCTACGCCAACCAGCAGAATCACGATGCCGACCGGGGACATCTCAAACATGCTGAGCGGTTTGAGGCCTTCGGCTTGCAGCACACCCGAAACCAAGAGGTTGGTCGAGGTACCGACCAAGGTGACCATGCCGCCAAGGATCGAAGCAAATGCCAGCGGGATCAGCAGGCGGGAAGCCGGGATTCCCGTTTCCTTCGACATGCCGATCAGAATCGGGATGAACACCACCACCACTCCGGTGTTGTTCAAGAAAGCCGAGAGAATGCCGCCGATCAACGAAACCAACAAGACCATGCGTCGCTCTTTGCCCTTACTGAGCTTGAGCACAGCTCGCGCGATGAACTCGACCGCGCCGGTGCGGGTCAAGCCCTCTCCCATGACATAAAGAGCTGCAATGGTCAGCACCGCGCCATTGCCAAATCCAGACAACGCGCCGCTCGCGTCGATCAAACTCTCGGCTGGATCGAACTCTGGAATCGCAAGCCGAAGCAACTCGCCAATCGCGACCAAGGCCACCAGGACTCCGACCCCAAGGGCGTCAAGCGACGCCTTCTCCTTGACCAATAAGATCAGGAGAATCGCCGTGACGACGAGTACTAGGACACCCTCAATTGCGAGCACAGCATCATGGTAGCCCCGAGCCTGGGGCCGTGTCGCGCCCCTTGATCGCGCTAAAGCACACCCGAGATCGAGTAGCGCGTCGTGACTCCGTCAACGATCGTGAACTCATCGCTGTGATTGAGACGGTCGGCGACTTGCGGGGGCGTCTTGCGATCCAAGGAACGCACCAAAATCACCCCGCTTTCGGTGACCGGGAGCGGCCCGAGAAAGACCGGCCATTGTTCAGATCGGAAACGACGCATCTGGTCCTGATCAAGCGCAAGGATCTCAAGCCGGCCGGTTGACCACTCCGCCGCGCTGCCGTCGGCAACAGAAAGTTCGATCGCCCCGAGGCCGCCACAGTCGACTCGCGATTCGGCGCGACCGGCCGCGGGAATCCTCACCTCCGCAGGTGACAGCGGAAGCGGAACTCCGGAGTTCGTCGCCACCAGCTCAAGCCGATAGAGCCCGGACGGAATGTCTTCGAGCATGAGCTCTCCACTCGCAGGCACACTCTGCAAACTCATTTCGTAGTCGCGCTGCTCAAAGCCCTCGGGGGAGTCAAGGCGATGGGCGCGCAGCTTCAAACGACCGGCATTATGCGGATCCAGTTCGCGCCTCCACCACTCGGCACGATCGAACTGCAGGCGCAGTTCGCCGATGGCTCGCAACGGACGCAGAACAAACTTGTAGTGCGGGATATCACCCTTCGCCAAGGGGCCGAAGCGCAGAACCTCTTTGATTGGCTCGTAGCCCGGAAACTCCAGGTTGAACCAATGCTGGAACTCGCCACTGGTCCAGTTCTCCGATGCCCCAATCTGGATCGCGAGCTCGGGGCCAGCGAGGCCGATGGATGGATCCTGTCCGCCTACCAAGGGCGGTAATCCGTTGGGGACCGAAAGCAAAGCAGCGTGCGAGTCTGTCGCGAGTGGTCCATGCACACTCCAGCGACCATTCACATAAAGCCCGTGGCCCCCCGATTCGCGCAAGAGATCGCGATGGAGATGAGGCCGTGCACCGGTCGGCGTCACGAGCTCGATGCTCGCGCCAAAAACAGGCTGCATCCAGACCTCAAACTCTTCCTCGGGCCCGGGTGCAAGCGGGCGTGGATCAGGGAAGACCACCGAACCGGCCCACCCGATCGCACCAGCGTAGATCACCCACTTACGCGCAAACGGCTCGGGGCCAGGTAAGGCAATGCGGAAGCGCCCATCTTCGAGCACCTGCGCAAATCCCTGTTCGCCCCTGCTTACGAGATTCACCAGCCGCTCGCGTGCTCCTGCGCCGGACCTTGCCCGGGACGACTCGACGGCACAAACCCGTGAGCCTTCAGGAACCGCGACACCGTTAGGAAAGCGCAGCCGGCCATGGATCCAGGTGCCTTCGATCTCCGATCGTTGCGCTGCCGAACCTGCACCAGGACGTACCTCCGCCGCAGTGCCGTTGGCTTCGAGTTGTGCGCCCGCTTCGCGCGACTTACCGAGCAAGCTGGAAGGGTCGATCGCCGTGGGGGCGCCCGGGTCAGCAGCCGCCGCTGGCGCGTCGTGCAACGCATCGGAACCATCATCGGACCACGGCTCCAGCAGGTAAATCAGCCCGCACAGCAAGACCGCAACGAGCAAAAAGACGGCCCGTCGCGGTTGCATCCAAGCACCTCGGCCAAGCCTGCTTCCCACAAGCCGATTCTAGCCTGCGAGCGGTCGGGGGCCTTTGCGCGGCCCCTTCGACTCGCGCTTCTTCCGAACAGGAGCCGTCACGTGGCTCTGCCCGAAGCTGAACGAAGAGCCGCTGCGTTCCAGCACGTCGTTGACCTCGGCCGGGGCACGATAGCCCTCGACTAACTCTTCCAGCAAGGAGTAGACCGCCGGAAGATCATTGCGCTCGAGCGCTTTGCGCAGACGCACCAGCGCGGCGCCGACGACGGCGGAAGGCGGGCCGGATTCCACCGCTTTGAAGATCTTCGGGTGCCCCGTTGGCTGACTGTTGGCCGCCTCGACCAGCAGTTCCTCCACCAACTTCTCGCCCGGGCGCAGGCCCGTGTAATCGATCTTGATCTCGCGGTTGGTGCCCGCGGTGGCCAGCTCGATCATGCGCTCGGCGAGTTCACGAATGCGAACTGGCTCGCCCATGTCGAGAAGGAAGACCTCGCCACCCGCACCCAAGGCGCTTGCCTGCACCACCAACTGGGCGGCTTCCGGGATCGTCATGAAGTAGCGCGTGACCTCGGGGTGGGTCACCGTGACCGGTCCACCCAAGGCAATCTGTTTGCGGAACAACGGGACAACCGAACCCGCGCTATCGAGCACGTTGCCAAACCGCACCATGGCGAAGCGGGTGACCGGTGGCTTTCCGTCCGCGTCTTTGTCGGCCAACATCAAGCAGCCAAGCTCGGCGATGCGTTTGCTTGCGCCCATGACATTGCTGGGCCGCACCGCTTTGTCGGTCGAGATCAGCACGAAGGTTTGTACGCCGCAATCGCGCGCGACTTCCGCGGCCGTCAAGGTGCCGAAGACATTGTTGGCGATGCCTTCGACCGGATTCTGCTCGACCAAGGGGACGTGCTTGTAGGCCGCTGCGTGGTAAACCGAATCGACCTCGAAGCGTTCGTAGATCGCTCGCAAGCGCTCGCGATCAAGCACCGATCCCAAGACTGCCGCAACTTCAAGTTCCGGGAAGCGCGCGCCGAGCTCCATCTCGATTTGGTAGAGCGCGTATTCGCTGCGCTCGAAAAGCACCAAGCGCTTCGGGCCCAACGCCGCGACTTGGCGGCAGACCTCTGCACCAATCGAACCGCCCGCACCGGTAACGAGCACCGAACGGCCTGGAACCACTTGGCGGAACAGCTGCGAATCCGGCGGCACGGTGCCGCGCTGAAGTAGATCGCTCGAGTTGACGTCCGACAAATCCGACAGCTGCGTATCGCCACGCAACAAGTCGAGCATGTTCGGCACTTGCTGCACCCGCAAGCCGGCATCTTCTAAGCGACGCACCATCGTTGAGCGATGTGCCGCTGGCTGCGACGGAGCCGCAAGCAGCGCGCGCTTGATCCCGCGGCGCGCGACCAACTCGGGAATCGCGTGAGTCGGATGCACCGCCAAGCCGGAAACGCGCAGACCCCACTTCGAGGGTTCGTCGTCGACGAAGGCTACCGGGCGCAGTTGGCTGCCCATGCGCAGTGCTTGCGCGAGCTGCGAACCCGCAACACCCGCACCGTAGATCAAGACGGGCTCACTTCCGGCGGCTTTGGCCGTGCGTCGCTGCAGCCAGTTGGAAACCGACTCGCGCATGCCGATCGTCAACACCGCCGAAATCGCGGCTTCGATCAGGACCACTGAACGCGCGCTATAATTCGGCGCGTAGAAGAAAAGCAGGGAGCCGACCACGAAAAGCGACAACACGGTGCCGCGCAGACAAATCCGAGTCAAGTCCGGGCCTGCTTGGCGAAGGACCGCGCGATACAGGCCCATGCGCACAAAAATTGGGATGCGCACCAACACGATCGCGGCCAAGAACCACAGGTAATACCCCCGTGTGTCGGGCGTGGGGTCGCCCAGTCGCACCGCAAATGCCAGCCAAAGCGAGGCCGCGAAGACCATCACATCTAGGAACAGCAGCACCGCCTGTTTTTGGCGGCGGCTTAGGCGATCGATGGACTGCAACATAAGGGCGGGAACGATCCGGTAAGCACAGGTAGCGGTGTTCCTAGAGAGCAGGGAATCATACCAGCGCGCCGGGTTAGACTCGGCGCATGCTGCCCAGCTCCGCGAGAAGGCGCCATGAGCGCCTGCTTCGTCCATTGTTGGCAGGGATCACCGCTGGGTTTGCTGGGGCGATCGTGAGCCTGCTCGAGTCCGGATGGCTTGCCGGCATCGGAACGGAGCGCACCCCGGCCTGGAGTCCGATCTGGCTGCGGCTCGCTTTCCAATACGCAGTCCTGTTCGGCGTCGTCGGCGCTGGACTGCAGGGAATCTTGCCACGCCTCGATGCGCGCGCACGCCTAGCCCTGATCGGAGCCCTTGCCAGCGGGGTCGCCGCTTTCCACTTGAGCTCCCTCGGGATCGGTGCAAGTGGCAGTGCAGCCAGCCTCGGCGTTGTCGCAATCTGGCTCGCGCTGAGCCTGCTCTGCTGGTTTCTGGCCGGAGCACTGGTTTCGCGCGCCGGGCTGCGCTGGGCCGGCGCGGCTGGGTGCGCCGGCTTGGCGCTTGCATTCCTGGCTGCACCACCGCCTTGGTCCGATACCCAAAGCCCGCGCTGGGACGGCGCAGCAGACACGCAGCCGGCCAATGTCGTGATGGTGGTCATCGACACGCTGCGGGCCGATCACCTCTCGAGTTGGGGCTACCAAGCGCCCGGCGCGCCCGTTGGCGAAGTCACTTCGCCATGGATCGACACCTTGGCGCAGCAGGGTTGGCGATTCGAAAAAGCCTATGCCCAAGCGCCGTGGACTCGCCCCTCCGTGGCGAGTTATCTGACTGGGCTTTTCCCGCAGTCCCACGGGGTCTCGACGCAGTTTGATCGTTTGCACCCGCAGGTGCCCACCCTCGCCGGTCTGCTGCACGACGCCGGCTATCGCACCGTCGGTTTCTCGGCGAATCCGCAAGTCTCGCCCATCTTTGGTCTGACCAGCGGCTTTGAGCGGTTTTGGAATCCTGCCTCGACGCACAGCTCGCGGGTCGCTCTGCGCGCCTTCCGCGATCGCTTCTTGCAGCCGGTCATGCATCTTCTTCCGCGCTCGAAGCCCGCGCCAAACGGACCGCCGCAACGCGGCATCGCCAATGCAAGCGCCGACGATGTGAATCGCGAGGTCTTGGCTTGGTCCGATCACGCCCCGGCCGATCGACCGACCTTCCTCTATGTGCACTACCTCGACCCGCACGACCCCTACAACGCACCGGAAGATCTGCTCTACGCAGATCCGAATTCAGCGCAGCGCGTGGACGAGAGTTTCTTCCACCCTCACGAGGGAATGACCCCGCGGCCCTTGGCGAACTCGGTCATGCAAGCCGTCGACGAAGAAACTTTGGCCGCACTCCAGCGTCGCTACGACAGCGAGATTCGCTACGTCGACGACCGCATCGCCAAGCTAATCGCTCAGCTGCAGGCGGCCGGCCACTACCGACCCGACCGCGATCTGTTGATCCTGACTTCGGATCATGGTGAAGAGCACTACGAGCATCAGCAGTGGTTGCACGGCTGGTCACTCTTCGAGGAGATGATCCACGTCCCGTTGATTCTGCGTGGGCCCGGTTTTCCGCAGGGCGAAGTGCACCCGCATCCGGTCGCGCTGGTCGACATCATGCCCACCGTCGCCGAATCGCTCGGCCTCGAACTGGTCAGCCCGGTGCACGGCAAATCCCTGCTGCACGAGGACGCGCTGCGCTCGACGCGGCCGATCTACTCGCATCGCCCGCGCGCCGAGCACCCGCTCGACATGCTCCTGGTCGAAGGGCAGAAGCTGATTCGGGTTAGCCGCGACCCGGCCGAGCCCGTCTGGATGCGCTTCGACCTCGGCAGCGATCCGCGCGAGCAGGCCGCGCTAGAACAGCCGGCGCGCGAGGAAGACGCTGGCCTGCGCGAGATTCTGGAGGACTTCCGCGCCACCGCGAGCGCCTTCGCCCGCGGCGCCGCCTCCCAAGTGAAGCTCGACCGCGCAACGGAAGAAAGCCTACGCCGCCTCGGCTACCTGACGGACGACGAGGGAGGCTAGAATCCCACGTTCATGGAGCAGCTAGCCCTGAGCCAAGCCTCGCCGGCCGAAGTGCGCGCGACCATCGCCTTGCGCACCTTTGACCGGGTGTTTGGCTTCTTGGTGCCTCTGCCGCTCTTCATGCAGGTGCAGAATGGCATCGGCATCTATTCGGGTGGCTTCGTCTCCGAGGGGCTTTCCGTGCCGCTGGCTTACTTGGTCGCACCGCTGGCCCTGATTTCCGCGTTGCGCATCTTCCTGCGCGCGCGCCCCTTGCCGGTCACGGCGACCATCGGCGCATTCATCAGCTTCATTTGGATCCTGGCACTGGGCAGTAAGTCCTCGTTGCAGGACCCGCGCGCGGTTCTGTACATGGTGCAGTGGGCCGCGCCCTTCACGATGCTGGTCTATGGCGCGATGCTCGCTTATGACGACGAGCGGCGCGCAAACTTCATCAAGGGCTTCGTCCCCGCGACGATCGCGTCCATCGTCTATCTGATTGCGCTCGGCGCCTACGAGTTCTTGTTCATGTCGACCTTCCAAGGAAGGATGACGCAGAACGCGATCTTCCCCGGCATGTATCAGCTCTACAACTATGTTCCCCTGGGCATGGTGATGTGCGGAATGTTCGCGACCGGAGTGGTCATCACGCGCAAGACGACGAAGAGCAATGTTCTTCCTTTGGTCTTGATGCTGATCACGCTCGGCGTTCCGCTGCTGACCGCCGCGCGCGGTTCGGTTGCCTTGTACGCGGTCTGCGCCCCACTGCTGGGGTGGCGCATGTTTGGGCTGCGCGGCGCGCTTTGGGTGCTGGCACTCCCGCTCGCCATCATGTTGCTGTTTGCCTCCGATTCCTTCCTGTTGCTCGAGAAGCTTTCGGCCTTGCAAGAGCAATCGGAATATGGAGGCACCTTCGGCAACCGGGACGAAATGGGCGCGCTGTATTGGCAGGTCTACATGGAAGATCCAATTCTCGGCACCCAGTTCCTGCCACCGATTCTGGCCTTCCCACGCTTGGGCATCGACGTCAAGAGCGCCCACAACTACTACTTGGATTCGCTTGCTTGGGGCGGGCCGATCGCGCTTTCCGGCATTCTGATGCTGCTCTGGAGCGTGCTGGTGACCTCCTTCCAGCTCATTCGACGCTTCCTGTTGACGCCGGGCGTCGCAATGACTCGACCCGCTGCGCTGGCGCTTTCGGCGCTTCCGACCGCGCTCGGCATCATGCTCGTCAACTCGAACCTGCGCATCCCGTTGCGCGAGCCCTACACCGGAGTGATTGGCTTCATGCTGATTGGCATATTGCTTGCTTCCAGTCAGCGCGCGCTGAGCTCGGTTTCGAGTTCGCCGAGCAACTGATCCCATTTTGCCAATGCGGCCGCAGGGACAAACTCGGCCTCGCTGAGAGCGCGTGCCCGTTCCCGCATCGCTTCCTGCTCTTGTGGCGATTCAGCGATCTGCACGATGGCGTCGGCCAGCGCGCGCGCATCTCCTTGGCTGACAGCTGCGCCAACATGGTGCTCTTCGACGAGCTCGGCGAGGGAGCTATCGCGTTCGACCATCGCAAGCAGAGGCAGGCCTGCTGCGAGGTAAGTCATCGTCTTACTCGGGAAGGCCGAGCGGATCACCTTGGGCTGCAGGGAGACGATGCCAAGTTCAGCGCTACGCATGAACGCCAACGCAACGGGCAAGGCTTGGAAGCCGTGAAAGTGCACCGTCTTGCCGAGCATCTCACCCGCCTGCTCGGTGAGCGCCGCGCGCGCGGCGCCGTCGCCGAGGAAGTGAAACTGAATCTGGGGGTGTTCGCGCAGAAGCGACGCGGCTTCCAGCACCGTTTCCAAGCCCTGAAAGCGGCCGATGTTGCCAGCAAACAGCACACGAAACTCATCCGGCTGCTTGGGTGCGGGCTTGTTGTGATCCGTGGCGTCGGGTGCTGCTTCGAGCGAGAAGTTGTTCAACACACGCACATTCTCGGTCGCCAGGCCACGCGCAGCGATCGTGCGCTTCATGTCCTCCGATAGAACCACCACACGCCAAGCCTTCTTACAGGTACGCCGATCCCACGCGCCAAGCAGTGCCGGAAGCGGCCCCCTGCCCATCGGCAGCCCGCCCGAGATGCGCGCGATCTCCGGGTAGAGATCCATGCAGTGATAAAGCATGCGACTGCCGCGCAGGCGAGCAAAGCTGCTGACGACGCCCGCCACGACCACCGGCGGCATGGTCGTCGCCGTGACCAAGTGATAGGCCCGACGCCGAAACAACAGATGCCAGGCAAGATGCGCCTGAAACAGCGCTACGTTCAGCAAGCGCGCCAACCAGTTGCGTTTGGATTCTGGGAACATCGGCCGCCGAATCACGCGCACCCCATCGAGCACTTCGGTCTTCGGCTGGCGCAGCTTCGCCGTTGCCGCGGTGTAGCTGGGCTGCGTCGTCAACACGGTGACTTCATGGCCCTGCTCGGCAAAGTGCTGCCCCATCGCCCGCAGCATGCTGGCGTAGGGCGGACTATCCGGCCAGAAGTAACGGTGAATCAGCAGAATGCGCATCGCGCGCACGATTAGCGTTCGTGGGAGCGTTCATTCAGATTGCTCCAGTTCCGATGCAAACGTGCGGTGCCCAAAATCAAGTTGAGCACACGCTGCGAGGTGTTCTCGACTTGGTAATCCTGCGGCACATCAGGGATCTCGCCGGCTTGCCACTGCGCACGCACGGCGCGCACACATTCGCAGACGCCGATCGGATCAAGGCCCGCCAGGACGATCGCGCCGGTATCCATCGCTTCGGGGCGCTCGATCGATTTGCGCACCGTGACCGCAGGGAAACCCAAGATCGAAGACTCTTCCGAGATCGTGCCGCTATCACTGATCGCGCACGCGGAATGCAGCTGCAAGTGGTTGTAGGCGAAGAAGCCGAAAGGCTTAATAAAGCGAATGTCGCCGCGCAGCTCGGCGCCTTCCAAAGCGTCGATGCGATTGCGGGTGCGCGGGTGGGTGCTGACGATGACCGGGTAACCGTATTCATCGTGTAGTGCCTGCAAGGTTGCCAGCAGCAGCCGCAGGTTCTCGGGTGCATCGACGTTTTCTTCGCGGTGGGCGCTGACGATGAAGTACTTGCCCTTCTCTAAGCCAAGTTCTTGCAGGATTGGGCTTGCCGCAATCTGCTCTTCGTACCGCGCCAGCACTTCGCGCATCGGCGAGCCGGTGACGTAGACCCGCCGTGGGTGCAGGTTCTCTGCGAGCAAGTTGCGACGCGCGTGCTCGGTGTAAGTCAGGTTGAAGTCGGCCAGGTGATCGATCATGCGCCGATTCACTTCTTCAGGCACGTTCGCATCAAAGCAACGGTTGCCGGCCTCCATGTGATACACCGGGATCCGCATGCGCTTGGCGATCATCGCGGCGATCGCGCTATTGGTATCGCCCAGGACCAAGAAGGCATCGGGCCGCACCTCTTTCAAGATCGGTTCGATCTTGATCAAGATCTCGCCGAGCACCGTGCCGAGCGAGCTTGGGTCAACTCCCAGGAAGTGATCGGGCTTGCGCACGCCGAGCTCTTGGAAGAATAGCTCGTTCAGCTCGAAGTCCCAGTTCTGCCCGGTATGCACCAAGCAGTGCTCGACCGTCGCATCGAGGCGATCCATGACGCGCGCCAAACGGATGATCTCGGGACGGGTCCCAAGCACGGTCATGACTTTCAAGCGGCTCATGAATTCACAGGGGTCGAAGCTTCGGTTTGCACCAACTCGGCGAAGGTGTCGGGCGCTTCCGGATCGAAGAACTCGTGGGCCCAAAACAAGGTGAGGAGTTCGACCTCGCCCACATTGGTGATCTCGTGCGTATGCAGCGTCGGCATATCGACGTAGGCCGGCTTGTCACCAGATACTCGGAACAAATGCACTTGATCATCAAACAAGCGCCGCACTCGAATCTCGGCCGAACCGCCCACGACAAGGAAGCGTTCGACCTTGTTGAAGTGGAAGTGATTCCCGCGCGTGATGCCCGGCTTGGTCGTCGAGAAAAAGGTCTGCCCGCTACGTCGCGAGCGCACCGCTTCAAACAGCGAGCCGCGCGGGTCGACATGCAGCTGCAAGTCCACCGGGTACTTGTGTGGGAAAGCTGCGCCCCGCAAGGCGTTGAACAGCGCGAGCTCAAGCTCATTCTGCACCACCGGAAGTTCGCGCGCCTCGAAGTACTGCTGCGCTTGCGCTTGCATGCACTCGGCAAGTTCACCCACGGTGATCGGTGTTCCGAATAGGCGAAGCCGGCCATCCTGCCAGGCGTGTTCGCCCAGACTCGCTTGCGCATCGAGCTTGAGGAGATGCAGCACGGCCTCGCAAACCGAACCGGCATGGCGCAGCTCGAGCTGGCCATCCGGTTGATCGACCGTCAACGCTTCGCCCTTCGCGAGTTGATCGCAGAAGGTATGCACCACCGAGTTGTAGTGCGGACGACCGTATTCGCCGAAGACGTGCGGCAACACCAGTTCGGTCAACTGTCCGCCACAGTGCGCGCGCAGGATCTCGCCGGCGCGCTTCTTGGAACGGCCATAGGGTGTGTCGCGCGTGAAGTGAGTCGACGAGGAATAGATCACTTGCGGCTGCCCGCCGCTGCGCTTCAAGGCGTCGACCAAGGTCTGCGCAATGGCAAGATTGCCTTCTTCGACTTCGAGGTCGCTGCCACGGTTGATGCCTGCAAGGTGAACGACGGCATCGACCTCAGAAACCAGTGCATCCAAGGTGTTGGGATCGGCGAACTCGTCGCGATCGGCAAAACGCACTTCCACCCCGGCCAGCACATGCAAACGGCAGCGCAAGTGAAAGCCCAACATGCCAGCGGCGCCCGTGACCAAGACACGGCTCATCGGCTGCGCTGACTTCGCTTGGCTCACCGTGCAGCCCTCCAGCTGGCAAGCTCGGCTTGGATCTCGGGCAACTCCAATAACAACTGCTTAGTGCCTTCAAGGTCGAGGCGCTCGGTGTTGTCCGAGGTGTAATCCGTGTAGGCGCTCTCGTCGACTTCGCCTTCACTGAAGTACTTGTTGTAATTCAAGTCGCGACCATCCATCGAGACGCGCAGGAACTCGCCTTTGTCTTCGGAGCGACGCAGCTCTTCGGCGCTGGCCAAGGCTTCGAACATCTTCTCGCCGTGGCGAATACCGATCGCTTCGACGGGAGCATCGACTTCGAAAAGTTGGCGCATCGCTTCGGCGAGATCGCCGACGGTGCAGGCGGGTGCCTTGCGCACAAACAGATCGCCTTGCTTGGCGTTTTGCCAGGCAAACTCGACCAGCCGCACGGCTTCCTGCAGAGGCATCAGAAAACGCGTCATGCGCGGGTCGGTCACGGTCAATGGCTTGCCCTCGCGAATCTGCTTCACGAATAGCGGAATGACCGAGCCGCGTGAGTACATCACGTTGCCATAGCGAACCGACGAGATGATCGTGTTCTCGGAGCCACCGGCGCGGGCTTTGGCCTGGGCGACTTTCTCCATCAAGGCCTTGGACATGCCCATCGCGTTGACCGGAAAGACCGCCTTGTCGGTGCTCAGGCAAACCACCGACTGCACTCCGTGCGCGACGGACGAGTCGAGAATGTTCGCCGAGCCGATGATGTTGGTGAGCACCGCCTGCATCGGGAAGAACTCACAGCTCGGCACTTGCTTGAGCGCCGCGGCATGAAACACCATGTCGACCCCGGCCATGGCGTCATCGACACTGGGCCGACTGCGCACATCACCGAGGTAGAACTTGAGGCGCGGATCGGGGAAGTCGACGCGCATGGCGTCTTGCTTCCATTCGTCCCGGCTGAAGATTCGAATCTCGCGGCAACCCTGTTGAAGAAGGTGGGTCGCCATGGTCTTGCCAAAAGACCCTGTGCCGCCCGAGATGAGAATCGTGGAATCCTGAATCGCTTGATTCATGAGAATTGCGAAGCGTACCGCCCCGGACAGTGCTGGGAAAGCAGGCCGCAGAAGAATATCATCCGGCAGAGGAGAAAGGCCCTGAGACGAGTGACTTGGCACCGTGCTGCCGCCCCGCTCCTGCTTGGTTTTGGCATTCTCGCCACTTTGGCGCGAGAAGTCCTGCTCGGCTCGACGTTCGGTACGCAACGAGATCTTGAGTTGTTCCGGGTCGCCTTCGGGCTCCCGAACATGCTCGGGCAGACGCTTGCCCCCGCCTTTGTCGGCGTCACCCTGCCGCTGCTCGTCGCCGGCGCGGCGAGCGGCGACGCCGAGTTGAAGCGTGTTTCCGCGCTGCTCACTCGCTTTGCCCTGATCGCAACGGGCTCGGTCTGTCTGATCTTGGTGATCGCAGCACCTTGGCTGACGGACTGGATGGCGCCCGGCTTCCGTCCGGAAGAATCCGCGCGTGCCGCCAGCCAAGTGCGGTGGCTTAGCCTGGTCTTTCTTGCCCTCGGTCTGAGCTTCCCGCTGCGGGCTCGGCTCAATCTTCACGGCGTGTTTTGGCCGGGCGCGTCCACCAGCTTGACTCTTAGTTTGGGAATCGTGCTCGTTTGCGGCCTCGGCTGGCGCGTTGATGGCACGACGACAGGCCTGGTCATGGCCAGTGTGCTCGCGGCCTGGTGCGTGCTTGCCTTCCATGCTGCGGCCGTGCGTCGAGCCGGACGAGTCGACCCGATCTCGAGTGAATCGCTTTCCGAGGTCGATGGCGAGGCCGTGCCGCTGCGCATGCGCGCGCTGAGCCTGGCGGTCTTGGGCGCGAGTCTCTATCAGCTCACTCAGGCAGTTCCGCGATTCCTCGATCGCGGCTACGCCTCGCAGGAACCCGGGGCACTGGCGGCCTTGGAATACTCCTTCAATGTGCTGACCGCGCCAGGGATTCTGTTTGGCACCAGCTTGGTCATGCTGGCCTTCCCCCGCTTCGCGCGATTTGCGGCTCGCGGAGAGGCCCGAGCCGGCTTCCGCGCCCTCGGCAAATGGTTCGGTTTGGCGGTCGGCGCAGCTGGGGTGGTCACGCTCGCTTGCCAAATCGCACCCGAAGCGCTGGTGCGCCTGCTTTATGAGCGCGGCGAGTTTGGGGCGGATGATGTCAGCATGACCAGCGAAATCCTGCGTTGGCAGGCGTGGGGCTTACCCGCCATGGTCGCGAGCATGGGCTTGGCGCAAGCGCTGCTCGGTCTGCGCCAACTCCGACTGCTGTTGCTGGTCGGCGTGGTTCGGATCGTGGTGCGAGTCCTCGCCCTGCAAGTGCTGGTGCCCGAGTTTGGCCCGGCCGGCTTGGGCGCGGCCTACTTTGCGACAGAAGCCGTGTCGATGCTGCTGCTCGTGATTATCCTCTGGCGCGTCACGCATTCCAGCGCGCCTCCGGCGAGCCCTCCACCGGCGCATGGCCCTGCGCGTGACCCCGCATCATGAGTTTCATTGATCGCCCTTGGCAGCCGCTCGTCATCGTCGGCGCGGGTCGTTCGGGCACCAATATGCTGCGCGATCTTTTGACTTCGCTGCCCGGGTTTTCGACCTGGCCTTGCGACGAGATCAACTACATCTGGCGGCACGGCAGTCGCGCCTGGCCCGATGACGCGATTCCGGCCGAGCGAGCTGACGAGTCGTTTCAGCGTTTCCTCGACCGACGATTCGCCGCGCAGTGGAAGCGAGGCGGGCAGCCCATCGTGGTCGAAAAGACCTGCGCGAACAGTTTGCGGCTGCCCTATGTCGAGCGCGCGCTGCGCGGGCGGGCACGCTATCTGCACATCGTGCGGGACGGTCGAGATGTCACCGCTTCGGCGGAAAAGCGCTGGACCGCATCGCTGGATCTGCGTTATGTGCTCAAGAAGGCACGCTTCGTGCCGCCTTCGGATCTGCCCTACTACGCACTTCGCTACCTCGGCGCGCGGCTGCACCGTTTGCGCTCGCAAGAGAAGCGGCTGGGAAGTTGGGGGCCGCGCTACCCCGGCATGGTCGAAGACCTGGAGCAACTGCCGCTCGGCGAACTCATTGCCAAACAATGGGATGCCTGCGTGCGCTCTTCGCGTGATGCGCTTGCCGCGTTGCCGTCCGACCGCTCGCTGACGGTGCGCTACGAAGCCTTCACGGCCGACCCGACCGCGAGCATGCAGCGCATCGGCGCCTTCCTCGGCCAAGACTGGAGCGCCGCGCAATGCGCACAATCCACAATCAAGGTCAGTGACCGCAGCGTCGGTGGCTGGAAAAAGAAACTCGAACCCGAACTCGCTGCGCGCATCGAACAGCGCTTTGGCTCGACTTTGCAATGGGTGGAGCAGGCCGAGGCATGAAAACACGGCATCGGGTGCTCAAACGCGGCCTCGACTTGCTGGGCGCGCTGATTGGCCTGCTACTACTCGGCTGGCTGATCCTGCTCTGCTGGCTGCTCGCGAGCATCGACACCCGCCGCAATGGTTTCTTTCGCCAGGCCCGGATTGGCCGTGGCGGACGCCCTTTCCAGGTCGTCAAGATTCGCTCGATGCGCGAGGTCGCCGGCGTCGAAACCACGGTGACGGCCAGCAACGATGTGCGCATCACCGCGCTCGGTGGCTTTCTTCGGCGCAGCAAGCTGGATGAACTGCCGCAGCTCTGGAATGTGCTGCTCGGCCAGATGAGCTTTGTCGGCCCGCGTCCAGACGTGCCCGGCTACGCCGATT
The DNA here is from genome assembly GCA_040264055.1 of Planctomycetota bacterium. Classification (GTDB taxonomy): domain Bacteria; phylum Planctomycetota; class UBA1135; order UBA1135; family UBA1135. The sequence continues at coordinate 78,377 of JBDQJC010000001.1, read as the reverse complement.
GCTTGCAAGGGGCGGACGCTCGCTTGCTCGAGCTGCGGCCCGGAATCACCGGGCTCGCTTCGGTCGTGTTTCGTGACGAAGAGGCGCTGTTAATGCAGCAAGCCGACCCCGTGAAGTACAATGACACGGTTCTGTGGCCGGCAAAAGTTCAGATGAACCTGCGGTACATGGACGCCTACCGGCTCGGCCTGGATGTGCGCATCGTGCTTGCCACTTTGTCCTCACGATTCGCGCCCAAGCTCCGCTCCCTCGTTGCCGATCTGATCCCCGCATGAACGAACGCATCTTTTTGTCGCGGCCCCATATGGGCGCTTCGGAACGAGCCCTCTTGCTCGATGCCTTCGATTCCAACTGGATCGCGCCGCTCGGCCCGCATGTCGATGCGTTTGAGGCGGAGTTCAGCAAGATCACAGGGGCACCGCATGCCGCGGCGCTCTCTTCCGGCACGGCCGCCATCCACCTCGCGCTGATTTTGGCCGGTGTGGAACGCGGAGACGAAGTCATGGTGTCGACTTTGACCTTCTCGGCTTCGGTCAACCCAATCTGTTACCTCGGCGCGACTCCGGTCTTTGTCGATTCCGATCGCGAGACCTGGAATATGGATCCGAACTTGCTCTGCGAAGAGCTCGATCGTCGCGCCACGCAAGGCAAGCTGCCCAAGGCTGTGTTGCTGGTACATCTTTATGGGCAGTCTGCCGAGACGCGCCCGATCGCCGAGGCTTGCGAGCGGCACGGCGTCACGCTGATTGAAGACGCCGCCGAAGCTCTTGGAGCCCGCTATCACGGCCATCAGCCCGGAGCGAATTCGCGCTACGCGATCTATTCCTTCAACGGCAACAAGATCATCACGACCTCGAGTGGCGGCATGCTGACCTCGACCGATCCAACGGTAACCGAGGCGGCGCGCAAGCTCTCGACTCAGGCCCGCGAGCCCGCGCCGCACTACCAGCACGAGCACATTGGCTACAACTACCGCATGAGCAATCTGCTCGCCGCGGTCGGCCGCGGTCAGCTCCAAGTCTTGGCGGATCGGGTTGCGGCGCGGCGCGCCAATTTCGACTTCTACGTCGAAGCCCTCGGGAGCTCACCCGGAGTCTCGTTCATGCCCGAGCCAGAGGGATTCGAGTCGACTCGTTGGCTCAGCTGCATCCTGGTCGACCCTGACGAGTTTGGTGCCTCGCGCGAGCAGATTCGCGTGCACCTCGAAGGCGAGAACATCGAAGCCCGGCCGGTTTGGAAGCCGATGCATATGCAACCGATCTTCTCGGGCTACCCCACGATCGGAGGCGATGTTGCCGCGGAGTTGTTCGAATGCGGATTGTGTTTGCCCAGCGGCTCCGATCTGACGCCCGCGCAGCGCGAGCGCGTCGTCGCGACCATGCTGGCCACCCCCAGGCAGCGGACTGCCTTCCCTTCCGTCTAGGGCGTCCCTAAGATTTCGTCGATCTCGCGGCGTGCCCGGCCGTCATCCTTGATGCGCATTTTCCTGTTTCTGTTCTCGTTGTTTGCAGTAATCGGCACGAGCGGCTGCAGCAACGAACCGCCCAAGGTGATCGAGGATCGTGAACCTCTCGCCGGCGGCATGAACAGCATGATGCCGATCCCGGCTTTTGAATACTTGGTCGGCCCCGGCGATGTCTTGCGCGTCAACGTATTCCGCCACCCGGAATTGAGTTCGGGGATCTACCGCGCCAACACTCCAGGCAGCCCTGTCGATGCAGGCGGCATGATTTCGCTGCCGCTCATCGGCGATGTCACTGCCAGCGGACGCACGGTTTTTAGCGTGCGCGACGAAATCGAGGCTCGGCTCGCGACCTATCTGCGCGCGCCCAAGGCGGATGTTTCGGTCCTCGAACACAACGCGCATCGCTTCTATGTCTTCGGCGAAATCAGAAAGCCGGGCGTGTTCATCATGGATCGCCCGACCACGGCCATGGAGGGTCTTGCGCTTGCGGGTGGTTACACCCTCGATGCCGACCGCATGCACGTGGCTCTGATCCGCGGTCCGATCGCGGAAGAGAACATCACCATTTTCGACACCAAGGATCTCGACCCCGTCGCCGGCAGCATTCTGCAAAGCGGCGACATCCTGTTTGTGACCCAACGCAAGTGGGCTTCGATCGGCCAAGCCGCTCGAGACTTGGTACCGCTGCTGCAACTGGTCTCCTTGCCGGTCGGTACGGCACGAGACGTCGTTCTGATCGAGGACATTCGTAAGGACTAGGCACGGTGGATACGGGCTCCCCCTCTCAGGCTCCCCCGGCAGCCTCTGGTTTCATGGGCATCTCGGATGGCGTTGCGGCCATCCTGCGCCACAAGATCCAGATCATCGTCTGCGTCATCTTGACGATCGCAGCCGTGGTGGCTTTCTCGATGACCAAGCCGCCGGTCTTTCAGACCGAAGCGCGCTTGGTGCTCGAGGGCTCGACCTTCGAAAACGGCATCCTCGGAGAGTTCTCGGCGCTCAGCCAGACTCCGCCCGCGGTCCAGCAGGTCGAGATTTTGCGTTCGCGCAAGCTGGCGCGCTTTGTCGTGACCCACCCAGACACCGAAGACCTCCCCGACTTCGCGCGTGGGTTGGGCTTGGGTTTGAGTGTCACCGTCGATGACCTCGACAAGCACTGGCCACGCGCAACGATGAAGCGTCGCCTGTTCCGCACGCCGCACCCTTTAGGTGGTTTGCGCGTCGAGCTTCCGCGGCCCTATGTCGACACCGCGATCACGGTGCTCAACTTGGTTTTCCTGACCGATGATTCGGTTCGGATCTCGACTGCGAATGGCTTTGCAGAGCTCACGAAAGAATACAAGCTTGAAGGCCCACGCACCGAGGTCGAGTTCTACGGCCGCCGACTGCTTCTGATCCCGGATGGCGAACTCGCCGGCCGCAGCTTCCGGATTACTTTGCGTGGCGTGCGCGCCGCGATCGATGACATGCTTTCGCGCTTGATCGTGCGCGAAACGCAGCGCGGTTCGGGCGTCATCCAAATTCTGTATTCGGACACCGACCCCAACCGAGCGCAACGCTTGGTGAACGGCTTGGCCGAGATCTACGTCGCCTACAAGCGCGATCGCGTATCCCGCCGCGCCGGCGCCACGATGACTTTCATCGACGGCGAGATCGGCCGCGTCGACAAAGAGCTCGAGGAAGCCGAGGATGCACTGATTGCTTATCAGGAAGAGTCCGGCGCGACTCTGCTTTCTGAAAACGGCTTGGCGCTGGTTGATCAGATCACTGGGCTGGATCTTGAGCGCGCTCGACTTTCGATGCTCATTGAAGCGCATCGCGAAGTCATGCGACAGCTCGAATTGGACGAGGTGCCGGTCGAGTCGATTGTCGGCAGCATTCAGCTCAGCCCGCTCGCCGAGTCGCTATTCCGCAACTTGATCACTGCGCAAGCGGCGGTGCGCGAACTGCAAGTTGAGTACACCGATGCATGGCCCGAACTGATCGAGGCCAAGGAACGCGTCGATGAGCTACGAGCCTCGATTCGCTTGCACCTCGATGCCCAGTTCAAGGGCTTGCAGTCGCAAGACCAGAACCTTGCCGGAATCGTTTCGCGCTACGAAGGCGAGCTCGCGCAACTGCCGCGCACCGAACGCGAAGTTGCGAAGCTGCAGCGCAAGGCGACCAGTGCCGAGACCGTCTACTTGCTGCTGCTGGGCCAATTGCAAGAAGCCAAGATCATTCAAGCCGCCACGCTCGAAGAGATCGAAATCATTGACGAGGCCTTGCCGCCGCGGATTCGCTCGCAGCCTGATGTGCGGGTCAACCTTGCTTTGGGCGGCTTGTTCGGCATCTTCCTCGGCATCGTGCTGGCCTTGATTCAAGAGTCGATGACGCGGCGTATCCGCACCGCCGCTCAGTTGGAGGGTGCTACCCGCCTGTCGGTCTTTGGCACGATTCCCGACTTCCGCCGCGGCCTAGCGCGTTCACGCCGAGCGCGCTCGAAGGTCTTCTTGGCCCTGATCGACGACCCCGAATCCTCGGCGTCGGAAGCCTACCGAGCCTTGCGCTCGAGCTTGCAGTTCGCCTCAAAAGGGCAGCTGTTGAAGTCGCTGGCGATTACATCCGCCGCGCAGGGCGAAGGAAAGTCGACGACCACCGCCGACCTTGCCATCGCTCTGGCCCAAGGTGGCAAACGCGTGCTGCTGGTCGACGCCGACCTGCGCCGTCCCGTGGTGCACAAGTTCTTTGAACGCGCGATCGCGCCGGGTCTTTCGGAAGTGCTGCGGGGCAGCGCGAAACACGAGGATGGACTGCGCGACACGTCAATCCCCAACCTCACGATCGTGACTGCCGGCTCGGCGGTGAAGAACCCTTCCGACTTGTTGGCCTCGACCGAGCTCGCTGAGCTAAGCCGCATGTGGGCAGAACAATACGATCACGTGCTCTACGACGTGCCGCCGGTGCTCGCGGTTTCCGACGCCAGTTCGTTCTTGCACAATCTTGACGCGATCTTCTTGCTCTGCCGTTCGGACCTCTTGCCCGAGAACGTGGTCGAGCAGGCCACGCGTCGCTTGCGCATGTCCGGCGCGCCGCTGCTGGGCGCCATCTTGAATGGTCACCGCCCAAGCCGTCTTGCGCGCGACTATTCTTCGTATGGATATGGCTACGGCTACAGCTACTCCGCCGAAGCCGGGAAGCGCGATTAGTCTGCTCCGCCGCAGATTGCGCGGGGCGTTGTGCGGACTTGCTGCCGCGCTCGGCCTGCTCGCTTGTGGCAGCGAAGCGCGGCCCGAGACATCGGCCGCGCTTGGTGGTCCGGTACCGCAGCGCGTGGTTGTCATCGGACCGAGCAGCGCCGAAACCTTGGTTTGGCTTGGGCTTGGCGCACGCGTCGTCGGAGTTTCCGATTACTGCGCATCCCCTGAGTTGGCGGATCGAGCGCGCGTCGGCGGGCAGCTCGATCCAAACTTGGAGCGCATTGCCTCTTTGCAGCCGGAGCTGGTCATCGTGCAGGGGTCCCACCCAAGGTTGAAGGAGTGGTGCGCGCAATCGGGGATTGCGTTTGTTGCGCAAAAAACGCAGAGCATCGACGGATGGCGCAACGAAGTGCTGAGTTATGGCGTGCGCTTCGAAATTCTGAGTCGTTGCGAAGATCAGCTTGCGGAATGGAATGCGGAGTACGCGCGGATGGGGGTGACGCTTGAGCCCTCGCAGCGTCCGCGGGTTCTGATCGTCGCCAGTCGCGATTCGGAGCGGATCACGCGGGTGCTCGCGGCCGGCCGTGGCAGTTTTCTCGGCGAGCTGCTCGACCATGTTGGTGGAGCCAACTTTTATTCCGATCATGCACGCGACTACTTCGATCTTGCCGAGGAAGCCCTGCTGCGCGTCAAGCCCGAAATCATTCTTGAGTTGGGTGGCGAGCAAAGCGATCCGGAACGGCTCGCACTGTGGCGCGAGGCGTTTTCCCAGCTGCCCGCGGTGCGCGATGGCCGCGTTTTTGGCTTGACGGAAGACTATGTTTTTTTACCCGGCCCACGCATGCTGGACACAGCGCGCTTACTGCGCACCAAACTTCAGGCACCCTAGTCTTCGGGCGTAAACGCCGCTTCGACCAACTCGCAGAAGCAGTGACCAAACAACAGGTGGGCTTCTTGGATGCGGGGGGTGACGGAGCTTGGCGCAACAAAGGCGAGGTCGCAAGCCGGGGCAAGCTTGCCGCCATCTTTCCCGGTGACGCCCACGACCTTGGCACCGCGAATCTTCGCCGCGCGCACCGCACGCAAGACGTTCTCGGAGTTGCCGCTCGTCGAAATCGCCAGCAGCAGGTCACCGGGGCCGACGTGCGCTCGGACCTGGCGCTCAAAAACTTCTTCGGCCGGGTAGTCGTTGACGAGCGCGGTGAAGGTACTCGAGTTCACCGTCAGCGCGTGCACGTTGAGCGGGTCGCGCTCGGTGAGATAGCGGCCGACCAACTCGGCTGCCCAGTGCTGCGCATCCGCCGCGCTGCCCCCGTTGCCCAAGATGAAAATGCCCCCCTTCTTGCGTTGCAGTGCCTGGATGCCGAACGCGGCGGCTTGCTCCACGACGGCAATGAAGTCATCGCTCAAGGCGGCATAGGTCTCCTGCGCCTCGCTCAAGCGACGACGGAGAAGTTCGGCAGGGGCTTGCACCACGGACATCCCCCCATTGTAAGCCGTTATGATCCATCTCCATGGCTCTGATCGGATGCGCGCTGCGGGCGGGTTACGGCGGTTGCGCCGTTCTCGACGGAGTCGATTTCCGGCTTGAGCCTGGCCAGCTGCTCTGCTTGTTGGGCCCCAACGGTGCCGGAAAAAGCACCCTGGCGCGCGCGCTTTGCGGTTTGCTGCCGGCGGGGGTTGGCGGTGCCGTGGCTTCGGTTACTGCGGCCACCTCCACGCAGGCAAGCTCCGTCGAAGTCGATGGCGACCGACTAGCGCGCCTTTCGCCCCGGGCGCGGGCTCAGCGGATCGGCTTCTTGCCGCAGGAAATCGAGCCCAGCTTCTCTTTCCGTGTTTCCGAGGCCGTCGAACTCGGCGCTCGCGTCGCGGCGAAAGTGAGCCCGCAAGCGGAGTCCGTCACCGCCGCGCTGCAGGCCGTCGATGCCGAACATCTCGCCGATCGGCGCCTCGATGAGCTGAGTGGCGGCGAGCGCCGACGCGTGCTGCTCGCGAGCGTGTTGGCCCAGCAGCCCAAGTACCTGGTCTTGGACGAACCCACCGCTATGCTCGATTTGGAGCATCAGGTGCAGTTGTTTGAGGTATTGCGCGCTCGCTGCGATGCCGGGATGGGGGTCGTCGTGGTGACCCACGACCTCAATCTCGCCGCGCAATGGGCTGATGAGCTCGTCTTGCTGCACCGGGGTCGAATCGCAGCCCAAGGCACGCCCCAGCGAGTGTTTGTCCGCGAGACCTTGAGCAGCGTGTTTGGTTCGCGTTTTCAGCTGCTCGAAACCCCGGAAGGCCGACCGGTCCTGGTGCCTCGATGAATCGCTCCGCGTGGACTCTGGCTGTCTCTCTGCTTGCTGGGCTGCTCGCGATCGTGCTCGGTCCGCTGGCGGGCTCGGTTTCGATTGATGGGTGGGCTGAGGCTGCGCGGTGGTTGAGTGAGCCCCGTTCGGAGTGGGGCCCGGATACCGCGATCTTCGAACTGCGCCTTTCTCGAGTCTTGTTGGCCTTTCTTGCTGGCGGAGGTCTGGCGTGTGCCGGCGCTGTGCTTCAGACCTTGCTGCGCAATGGACTCGCGACGCCCTATACCTTGGGAGTCGCGTCCGCTGGATCGTTTGGAGCTTTCCTGGTTCTCGCTTTTCCGGCCGCTTGGTTCGCAAGCCTGCTGGGTGCCACGCTTACGGCATTGATTTGTGCTTTGGGGTCCTTGGGATTGGTGCTCGCACTTGCGCGTCGCAGCCAGCGTGTGGATGGCTTGCTTCTTGCCGGGGTGACTCTGAATTTCCTGTTTGGGGCAGGGGTCATGCTGGTGCGGTATCTCGCCGACCCGCTTCGACTGGCTGCTATGGAGCGCTGGATTCTTGGTTCTGTCGAAGCTCTGCATCCGAGCGAAGCCTGGGCTTTGTTGCCGTGGATTGGCCTGCCCGTGCTTGGCTTAGTCGCGATGGCTGGTGATCTTGATCAGCTTGCGTTTGACGAAGAACTCGCGTCCGCGCGAGGCGTGACGGTTCGCCGCGTGCGCGGCTTGGGTTTGCTTGCTGCGGGCGTTCTGACGGCGGCGACGGTGGCGCGGGTTGGACCAATCGGGTTTGTGGGATTGTTGGTTCCGCACGCGATTCGAGCCGGAACCGGCCTGCGGCATCGGATGTTGATTCCCGCCTGCTTCTTTGCAGGAGGGTCGCTCTTGGTCGTCGCCGATCTCGCCGCACGCAGCATGTCGGTTGGCGGGCGCAATAGTGAACTGCCGGTCGGGATTCTGACTGCGCTGATTGGGGGACCCTGTTTCCTGTTCCTGTTGCTCCGCAGGTCGAACGCGTAGGGTTCGTCGGAATAAGCAGAGTCGAAGGAGGGGTAGCGTCAGCGGTGGCGCCGGTGACGGCTGCGACGGCTGCGACGGCTGCGACGGCCTGTTACGAAGTCCAACGGTTCGAGTCGCTTGAATCTCGCCTGTGTCGCCAGATTCTTCCCGACCGCTCATTGGACCGCCCCTCACCGTTCTTGCGATGCCACAAGATCCGCGAAGGCGTACAATCTGGGGATGTCCGAGCCGCGCGAAATCACAATTCAGCACGTTCTGATCTCATTCGCCGATGCGCCCACCGAGGCCACGCGAAACCAGTCCGAAGCCGAAGCTCTTGCCGAACAGGTTCTCGGCATGGCCAAGACCGATGCCGAGTTCTCTGATCTTGTTCGGGAACACAGCGATGACCCCGTCAAACCAGGTGAAGCTAACCCAGGGGTGTACCGCTTGTTGAACAACGATGTGGAGGGAGTGACCTTCGCCTCGTTTGTATCCGAACTCAATTTGCGCGCGAGCGAGAAGGAACAGGAACTCATCGCGAAGGTACAAGGTGGCGACGTCCCCCCTTCGGAAGCCGAAACCGAAATGCAGTCCTTTGTTGAGCAGCTTCAAGCAGAAGCCGCCCATGCAAGTGCCAACCTCCCCCACCCCCGCGCAGCCATGGTCCCTGCATTTGGCGATGTCGGATTCGCGCTTGAAGTTGGTGAGGTTGGGCTTGCTGGGTATGACGAGAAAGCCTCGCCGTTTGGATGGCATGTCATTAAACGGCTTGCCTAACCAGAATCTGGCCCCCTTGAGTGTTGGTAATTAGGCCGACATGCGACTTGGCCAGCGCCAGCGAAGAACCTCCTTTAACGACCACCGTCGTGCGCAGACTCCTGCCGCTTGAGCGGGAGTCGTCTTCGTTTTGATCGTCACACCACGGACGTAGTTGCGATAAGCCGTCCAAATCGCCGCATGTCGCTCGAGCCCACGAATTGACTTGCTCGCCGCCCAACTTCTTCTCACCAAGCAAGACATGCCATCGCGCATCATTGCCAGTGTGTGATTGATGGGAAACAGTAAGTTGCGATAGTCGCGGCGCTTGCGACTGCTCGTCGTGCGATGGAAGAATGGGCGCCCCCAGGTTGCTCGTCGACACTCAGTTGGATAGGTTCGCTTCTTGTCTGACTGAAAGACGACCGCAGCATCGGGAGCAAGCAACTGGTTGAGCGCCTCGAAGCTTTGCCGGATGCACGCCCGCGATTGCGAACGCCGCTTGCCTTCAGCGATCTCGATTTCGGCTAGACGTTCCGCTTGCTTGGGCTTGAGCGGCCTCCGCGCTGGAAGTGTCCCCGCGCGCGCGTGCACGACAAAGTAGCTCTTGCGTTCAATCAGAACCGACATCGTGACCGGCTTGAGCTTGCGATTGTGCTCAAACGTCTCCAGCTCGTCGAGTTGAAATGCCCCGTGCATGCCGCCTCGCTCCCGACACCGATTGAGCTGAGCATGGTGAAAGTCAGCGCCAACTTCAGCCATTCTGATGAACCGCCGCTCGACGGACTTGCGATTCACTGAAAAGACCCTCGCCGCTTGTCTGCGACTAACTTTGGAACAAAGTGTCTGCGTTAACAGATGGTGTAAGAAGGGGATGCGATAGCGATAGTTGCTCTTAAACGTCTGCGTGCTGAATGCTCGCTCGCAGACTAGGCAACGGAACCGCCGAACCCATGCGCCATCACAGCTACGCCGATAGCGACCATGGCGGTGGAACCGAAAAGGGATCCCTTCAAATTCGCTAGGGCATCCGTGGATCGGGCAAAAAGGTGGGCAAAACAAGATCGCGTCCTCCAAGTGATGTCACTCAGAGGACGCGTTCGACGAAGTTTCGTTACATATGAAATTTCGATTTCCAACACTCAAGGGGGCCAGATTCTAGCCGGATTGATGCCGAACGATCTCCCCCTCCACCAAGTAGATCACATCCTCGGCAATATTCGTTGCCAGGTCTGCTGCTCGTTCCATGCAGCGCAAGACTCCCATCCAACGGAGAAGTGGATCGAGCTCATCGTCTGCGCCTTGAATCATGCGTTTCTGGAGACCCTTGAGCATGACGCGGTATTGATGGTCGACCTCATCGTCTTGCGCGAGAACCTTTCTTGCCAAATGCGAGTCGCTTCGAACCAGTGAGTGAATCGCATTGCGAATCATGGCGCGCACATTGTCGGCCATGTCTTCGAATCCATCAGGAGGCTCAATGGGCGGGCCTTTTCCGATTTCGACCGCGCGTTTGGCAGTGCTCTTTGCCAAATCTCCAATGCGCTCGAGGTCATTGGTGATCTTGATCGCGGAGATCACAAAACGTAGATCGCTAGCGACGGGTTGGTGAAGTGCGAGCACCTTGAGGCAGTCTTCCTCAAGCTGAACCTCCATGCGGTCGATTCGCTCGTCGCCAAGAATGACGGCTCGAGCGAGCTCAAGGTCACGCGAGAGAATCGCGGACAGCGCTTGGCTCACCGCGTCTTCCGCGGCTGCCGTGAGTCGAAGCAGGTCATCGGAGATCTGCTCGAGGTCGCGGAGGAGTTGTTTGGTCACAGTAAGTAACGCGAAGATTAACCGAATCTGCCGGTGATGTAGGCCTCGGTCTCGTCATGCGAGGGACGGGTAAAGATCTCGGTCGTCGCCCCCTCTTCAATCAGCTTCCCTTTCAAGAAGAAGGCCGTGCGATCGCTGACGCGGGCTGCTTGCTGCATGTTGTGGGTCACGATGATGATCGTGTAGTTCCCGCGCAGTTCAAAGATCAAGTCTTCGATCTTCGAGGTTGAGTTGGGGTCGAGTGCCGAGCACGGCTCGTCAAGCAACAGTACCTCTGGGTCGTTCGCGAGCGCGCGTGCGATACACAAGCGCTGCTGTTGACCACCCGACAATGCTAGCGCAGAAGCCTTCAGCCGATCGTGCGTCTCATCCCACAAGGCCGCGCCGCGCAAGCAGCGTTCAACCAAGTCATCCGTTTCGGACTTTGTCATCTTGCTATGCAAGCGCGGGCCGAAGGCGATGTTGTCGTAAATCGACATCGGGAAAGGGTTCGGGCGCTGAAACACCATGCCGACCCGACGACGCAGCTCGACCACATCGACATCAGGCGAGTAGATGTCGACTCCATCCAGCTCGACTAAGCCTTCCGCGCGCGTATTCGGGATCGTGTCATTCATGCGGTTCAGCGTCCGCAAGAAAGTGGACTTACCACAACCCGACGGCCCAATGAAGGCCACCACTTGCCCGCGCCGCACATCGATATCGACATCGAAGAGGGCCTGGGCAGTATTGTCGTAGAAGAAGTTCAACTTCTCCGATCGAATGACCATCTCGGTCGATGGCTCAAGAAGCGAACGCCGCGAAGCGGAGTCGGCTGCGATCCGCCCCAGGTCACTGGTCGGTCGCGAACTGGATTCGGGATGGGCGTCGGTCACGACGGATTCGGTCATCGGCCTTGCAAGGAACGACGCACTTTTGTGCGCCAACGAATGGCGACCAGGTTCAAACTGATCACCAGAACCAACAGCAGAGAAGCCGTCGCATAAACTAGAGGTTCCGCAGCTTCGACGTTGGGCGACTGGAAGCCAACGGCGTAGATGTGGAAGCCCAAGTGCATGAAACGTTCTTGCAGGTGGAGGAAGGGAGCCTCGGTGCTGATTGGCAGGTCGGGCTCGAAACCCACCACGCCCGTCAGCATTAAGGGAGCGACCTCACCGGCCGCTCGAGAGATCGCCAAGATCGCTCCGGTCAGAATACCCGGTTTCGCGCCAGGCAGAATGACCCGGCTGAGCATCTCCCAGCGTGTTGCGCCTAGCGCCAATGCACCGTCGCGCTGCTCGCGAGGGATCGCACGCAAGCCTTCTTCGGTCGCCACGACCACGACTGGCACCGTCAACAATGCCATCGTCACGGAAGCCCACAGCAAACCTGGGTTGCCAAAAATCGGCATATCGCCTTCGCCCACTCCGAAGAAGAGAGAGTCGATGCTGTCACCGAGGCCATAGATCAAGAAGCCGAGGCCGAACACGCCGTACACGATGGATGGAACCCCGGCTAGGTTGTTCACGGCAACGCGAGCGACACGCGTGAACCAACTGTCGCGCGCGTATTCATTCAGGTACACAGCCGCCAATACCCCAAAGGGCATGACCATCAGCGTCATCAGGAACACCATCAACGCCGTGCCAACCAACGGGGACAGCACACCGCCCTCCGTATTTGCTTCGCGCGGAACTTCAACAATGAATCGGCCGACGCTTCCGAACCAGGTCCCCACTCGCCCAAAGAAGGACAACTGATTGGGGTACTGCACACGCAGTACGTTCTCGCGCGGAAAGAACAGCTCGTCGCGGTTCGGTCGCTGCACGCGGTAACCCTCAACGCCCTCTTCATTCGGGCCCTCGCCCAACAAGTAACCATGGAAGGGGCCGTTCTCTGTGCGCTCCATGCGCACGGCATTTTCTGGGCGCGACCGACTCGCGATCAGCTCAGGCTTCTCCGCGACGAAATCTAAGCGGCCCGCTTGATATTCGCGGTTCGCAATCCGGCCGCGAATGCTGCCGTCATCCTTGGTCTCGAACTCTTCGACCAAGAAGGTTTGGCCGTTCTCCATTTTCCACTCCGTCAGGGGGCGTGGCCAGAATGCTGATGCCCCGCGGAAGAACAACAAAGCGAAGAGCGCCAGAGCCGCAACCAACACAAAGGAAAGAGCGCCACCAGAAATGAACACGCCAATGCTGCCTCGGATATCCGGCTTGTTCGCAGACTTGCGCTTCTTGATCGACGGTCCGGGTTGGAGCGGCGGAAGAGAGCCATCCGAGGCATCGCGGGAACTTTGGCTCACATCACGAGGGCTCTGACTCATAGGTCCTTCCTCCCACGCACGCGCACGACTTCTGCAAGAGTGTTAATCACAAAGGTCAGGGCAAACAGCAGCACCGCCGACAAGAACAAGGTGCGATAGAGCGAGTCACCCTTCGGCGCTTCTGGCAGCTCGGTCGCCAAGTTTGCCGACAAGGCACGGAAACCCTGCAGCGGGTTCCACTCCGTGATCGCCGTACCACCGGTCGCCATCAACACGATCATCGTTTCGCCGACCGCTCGACCTAGGCCAAGCATGACCGCGGCGATCACGCCCGGACGCGCGGGCGGTTCGATGACGCGCCGTGCGGTCTGCCAGGGTGTCGCGCCCAAAGCCAAGGAAGCATCGGCCAGCGTCTGCGGCACATTGCGGAAGGCATCCTCGGCAAGCGTGAAGATCAGCGGCGTGACCGCGAAACCCATTGCCAAGCCCACGACCACCGCATTCTTCTGTTCGTACGGGATGTCAAAGGTCTGAACCGACCAGCGCGAGAACGAAGTGTCGAAAAGTGCCAGCTCGATGCCCGGCGCCAGCCAGATCACGAGTGCGCCGAGCACCATGTAGACCGGAACCAAGGCGTACACCGCGGTGCCCTCGTGCAAACGCTGTCGACGACGCAACGGCATGCGCGCCCAAAACCAACCCATGCCCATTGTCGCCGCCGCCAATACCAATGGCAGCAGGAACAGCGCGAGCAAGCGGTCCTCCAGGGCCGGCGCCAGGTAAAGGCCGCCAACAAAACCGAGGATCACGGACGGAATGCCCGCGAGCAACTCAACGAACGGCTTCAGCGTTTCGCGCGAGCGGCCGCGCAAGAAGCGCGCACAATAAAGAGCCCCGGCAACAGCCAGCGGAATCGACGGCAACAACGCCCAAATCGTGCCCTTAATCGTGCCCAGGATCAGCGGCACCAGGGAGATCTTCGGTTCGTACTCATCTGAGCCACCTGTGGATTGCCAGGTGTAGGCAGGCTCTGGCAGTCCTTCATAGGTCAACTTGCCAAACAGGGTTGCCGCGGTGACTTCGGGGAAACCCAAGTTCAAAGGAATCGCTTCAAAGCTCTCGTCGGTGCGCGCCACCAGCAAGTAGTCCTCGCGCGGCGCGATGTTCATCCAAGCGATGTTCTTGCCAAGCTCGAAGCGGGCCAGACTAGTTCCCGCGGTGCCCTGCCCGACAAGAACCGAGTCCTTGCCTTGAGCAAGGAACACACGCTGTCGCGCCGAAGGAAGGATGTCGATCAGGCCCGGCACCGACTTCTCGTATTCCTGCAACGCGATGGGTCGAATCGCATCGTCATCAAGCGTGGGCTGAAACAGCCACCGGCTCAGCACACCCTCTGCGGTGCCCAAAATTGCCGAGCCGCGGCCGATCAACTCGCGCGCGACGACGACTTCACCGCTGGCCGTTTCGCTACCGAGAATCTCTAAGCCGGCAAACTTGTCCGCCGGCCCGATGCCGTGCACTTGGTCGCCGACCGTCGCGAGAAAGCGGCCACGTTCAAACAACACCACACAGCTAGCCGGCTGAGCAAACTGGTGCTCCTGCGCGCGCATGCGCCAGGTCGTTTTGTCTTCGAGCGCGTTGTAGCGAGGTTGACCGCGCCACAGCACCACGCGCCCATCGGCATAAGAAGCGACTGCCCATGCGTTCAACCGCGCCTCGGCGTCACCATACAGAGCGTCGACCGCAATCGGAACTTCGGCCCGGGCCTCTTCGATAAACCAAAAAACACTCAGCGCACCAAACTCTTGACGGCGCGATTCTTGGTTCGCCGTCTCGCCCTCAAAGCTGGTCAAGAAACTCAATTCGAGAATGCCGATCCGCCCTTGAGTCGTGGCAAAGATCAGCGCGTTCTGATCGACCGTCAGCTTCGTTTCAGCCAGGACCTCGCCTTCCGCGAGGCCCAGCGGCTCTACCTCTTCAATCAGGGCGCCATCCCGGAAGCTATGCAACTGCAAGCGGCCGTCCGGGAAGATCCGCCAACTCGCGTCCGTAAATTTCTCAGCCCCACCGATCATGGCCGGCGGTGCCGTCAAGCTGGGACCATCCGCGCCCAGTTCCGGCTTGCCCATCAGCGGCGCAGCCTCCTTGATCAGGTAGAAGGCAATGAAGAACACCGCCAACACAACACCGAGACCGCCCAGGCCAACGACCCGGGCGGCGATTCGATCGGCGAGCTTACGCCGGTTCATGAGCTCTAGCTTTGTGGCTTCGAGGAAGCCTCAACAGCACCGGCCGGCAACTTCTTCAGCTTGGCGCGGGTAAAGGGCAATCCGAGCTTTGAGCATTCCTTTTCCGCCACACCGGCGGTAATCGGCAAGTAGCCTGACTTCAGCACGATCTCCTGGCCTTCCTTCGAGAAGACGAAGCGCAAGAACTCAGCTTGCACTGGATCCAATGCCTTCTTCGGGTTCTTGTTGATGTAGACGTACAGGTAGCGACCCAGCGGGTAGTCGCCCGAGACCACGTTCTTCATGGTTGCGTCGAAGTACTCTTCGCCGTCCACCGAGAGTGGCACCGCACGCACACTTGAAGTCAGATAGCCGATGCCGGAGTAGCCGATGCCCAACATGTCGTTGGAGATCGAGTTCACAACTCCAGCCGATCCGGGCTGCTCCTTCACGGTGTCCTTGTAGTCGCCTTTCCCGAGCGCGACCGACTTGAAGTAGCCGTAGGTGCCCGAAGCCGAGTTGCGGCCGTACAACGACACACGACCCTGCGCCCATGTGCCCCCGAGGCCAAGCTGACCCCAAGTCGAAATGTCTTCGTCGTAGCCGAGCTTGCGTGCCTTCGAAAAGACCGCATCGACTTGCTCCATGGTCAGCCCCGTGATGGGGTTGTCCTTATTGACGAAAACCGCCAGCGCATCGAGCGAGGTGCGAACCGGCATCGGCTCGTAGCCGAACTTCTTGATGAAGGCGTCCTTTTCTGCGGACTTCATCGCGCGGCTCATCGGGCCGAACTGCGAGACGCCTTCAATCAGCGCGGGCGGAGCGGTGCTCGAACCCTTGCCTTCGACTTGAATCCGTACCCCAGGGTGATGCTTCTTAAAAGCTTCGCCCCAGAGGGTCATCAAGTTGATCATCGTGTCGGAACCGACAGCGTTCAGGCGACCTTCGTAGGAAACGCCTGCGGTCGGCTGGAAGCTCGGGAGCTCCTGGTCGACTTTCATTTGCTGAGCCGAAGCCAGGCCCGCGAGAAGCGGAGCGGCGGCGACGGCGAGAGCGGTTTGGAAGAACTTGTTCATGGGTGGTCCTTTTGCTTGGACGCCAGAACTCTAGGCCGCTTGCGTGTAGGAAAGATGAAGACCGCGTGCACCTTCGGCGACGGCCGAAGAACTCGTTCTGCGGCAATTCTGGCCTTAACAAGTCTTTGATATTGTGTTCTACTGCTGCGCGGGGCTCACCGAGCCCGGAAGGCGCTGCTCTGGCTTGCCAGGCAGCTCGACGCGAAACAGCGAACCCTCGCCACATCGGCTATCCACTGCGATGCGCCCTCCCATGCGATTGACGAGGTTGCGCACAATCGACAAGCCCAGGCCGGTGCCACCCGTCGCGCGACTGTGGGCAGGATCGCCACGGAAGAAGCGCTCAAAAATCCGCGGCAGAACCTCGGGGTCGATTCCTGGCCCGGTGTCCTCGACCTCGATCCGCGCGCCGAGCCCTTCCGCGCGTTCGACCCGAATCGAGACCTTGCCACTTGGTGTGTAGTTGATGGCGTTCTGCACCAAGTTGCGCACGACTGTTTGCAAGCAAGTCGGATCGCAGTTCAGTAGATAGGGTCGCTCGCTGATCTCAAACTCCAGCTTGAGCCCTTTGCCAACCGCGCTCGACTCGACCGAAGTCAGCACTTCCTGAATGGCCTCCGCAACATCCACCTGGCGTGGATTGGGCAGCCAATCAGGGTCTTCCGCGCGCGCGATTCCCAGCAGGTCTTCGGTCATGCGCGCCAAGCTCTGTGCATTGCGCCGCGAACGCTCCATCAGATCGGCGCGCTTTTCATCGGAGACCAACTCCATCAAATCAAGCATGCCGATCAACGCGGCGATTGGCGTCTTTAACTCGTGCGAAGCATTGGTGACAAAGTCACGGCGCTTGCGATCGACCGTGGCCGAGGTGCGCACGTCGCGCAGAACCAAGAGGCGTTGCTCGGGGCCGGCCGGGGCAATCGTGAGTTCGAGAGCAATCGGCTGATCGCCCTCGACCTGCGCAGTGATCACCTGCCGTTCTGTCCCACCTCGATGGCCAGCAACCGCCTCCAGAATGGGCTGGTTCTGGGTTAACTGATCGAGGGACATCTGGCCTGTTCCGCTGTCGGCCGAACCGCCCAACAGGTGCAAAGCCGCGGAGTTTCGATACAGCACCACATTCTGACGCCCGAGCAGCAATGCTCCGTCGTCTAGATGTTCCAGCACCCGGCGCATGGACTCGCCGCGTAACGCGAGTTGGTCGAGTTCCTCCTGCGCGTGCCGGCGCGCATTGCGTTGGCGCACGGCAAAGACAACCGCAAGCGCGGCCAGGGTCGCGAAGAACCAGCTCACGCAGTTTCGTCCGTGAAGCGATAGCCCACTCCACGCACGGTCTCGATCAGATCCCCACGCTGCTGCAACTTCTTGCGCAGGGACTTGATGTGCGTGTCGATGTTGCGCTCTGTGACCACCGCTCCTGGGCCCACCACCGAATCCAGCAAATCCCCGCGCCGGAAGACGCGGCCCGGCGATCCGGCCAAGGTTTGCAAGAGTTTGAATTCGGTCGGGGTCAGGCGAATGACCTTGCCATCGGTGCGCACTTCAAAACGCGCCGGGTCGATGACGACTCCGGCAACGGAGAGCATTTGATCGGTGACAACCGGGTCTTTCGCTGAGGTGCGGCGAAGGATATTCCGCGCGCGCGCAACCAGCTCGCGTGGCCGGGCTGGTTTGGTCACGTAGTCGTCTGCGCCAACCCCCAGGCCAAGAACGACATCGCTCTCCTCAGATTTGGCCGTCAACATCAGAACCGGGGTCCGAGCCAGCGCGGGATCGCGCTTGATCTGGGTGCAAACTTCAATTCCGTCGATCCCGGGCAGCATGAGATCCAAGATGACGAGGTCTGGGCCATGCCGACGGCATAGGGTCAAAGCATCTTCCCCATTCACTGCAGTCAGGCATCGAAAACCCTCTGCTTCAAAGGTTAAGCGCAGTACCTCGAGGAGATCGTCGTCGTCCTCGACCAGAAGAAGTGTCTTCGCGGCCACAGGGAGGACAGTAGGGACAGGGTGCATCGTGGGTTTGAGGATTGTATGAAGTTTCGGTGGGCGGCCGGGTGGGTTTCCACGTGCGCCATCCCTGTCCTATCATGCAGACATGGTCGATCTGGCCCCCGAGTTCCTTGCGATCCTGTGCTGCCCGGTCAGCCGGAAACCCCTTGTCCAACAAGGTGATTGGCTGATCTCCACCGATCCCGAGGGGCGCTTGCGTTATCCGATTCGCAACGAGATCCCGGTGCTCTTGGAAGAAGAAGCCGAGAAGCTTGATGAAGAGTCCTGGAAGACCGCGATCGCAGCGGCTTCCTCGACACTCGGGCCCGCTGTCGAGTCGGACGACAACGAGGAAGACTGATGGGCGACACCATTTTTGGAAAGATCGTGCGCGGCGAGATTCCGGCCGATCTGGTTTACGAAGATGAACAGGCGCTCGCTTTTCGCGATGTTGCGCCACAGGCGCCGAGCCACATCTTGGTCATCCCCCGCAAGCCGATCGAGAGTTTGGCTCACGCAAGCGACGAAGACGCCGCCTTGCTTGGCCACTTGATGCGCGTCTGTGCGCGGGTCGCGCAAGCCGAGGGACTCGCCGAAGACGGTTACCGCGTCGTCACCAACATTGGTGAACACGGTGGGCAGTCAGTCCTCCATCTGCACCTGCATGTGCTGGGTGGGCGTTCTTTGCAGTGGCCTCCCGGATGAGCGACTACCCCGATCTTCTTGTCCTTGGGGCTGGACCCTGTGGGCTCGCGGCGGCGTTCCACGCCCAGCAATCCGGGTTGCATGTGCAGCTACTTGACGCGGGCGAGCAGCCCGGCGGCCGAATGCGTAGCTCAGTCGAGCATGTGAAGGGCAAAGAGCTGATCATTGAACACGGCCCGGTCGGTTGGTCTGGGCCAGCCCCGGAAGCCGAAGCGGCGTGCGCGGCGCTTGGCCTCGAGCCGATCGATTCCTCCGCCGCAGATAGCCACCGCTACTTAGTGCACGGCGACAAGTTGGTGCCCTTCCCGCAGAGTTTCGCTGCGATGAGCTCAAGCAAGGTGCTGTCGGTGCGCGAGAAGCTCCGCGTTGCCGCCGAGAAATGGGCTGACTTTGCACCGGATGGCAAAGAAGAAACCATCCACGAGTTTTTCGCGCGGCGGTTTGGCGATGCATTCGCTCGCAAGATTGCTGGCCCGGTCGTACGTGGTTTGTTTGCCGATGACCCGCGCACCGCTTCCTTGCACGCTTTACTCCCGGGCATCGCGGCCGCCGAACTCGAACATGGCTCGCTGAGTAAGGCGATCAAGCGGCAGCCTGGCCTGTTTGGTGCGAGCATTCGCAGCTTGCCGCGCGGCCTCAGCCAGCTCGCCGACGCTTTAGCCAAGCCTCTGGGCGATTCTTACCTCCCTTCTTGCCGGGTGGATTCGGCGGTACGCGAGCAGGGCTGGTGGTTCTTGTTTTGCGAAGGACAGCAAGTCGCCGTAGGTCGGCAGCTCGCCGTCTGCTTACCGGCACAACAGGCCGGCTTGGTACTCCGCGAATACCTGCCACGTGGGCTCGATTCGCTGGCGCGCTTCTGTGGTCCTGATCTGGCTTCGGTCTCGGTCTTGCACTCGTTGGATTCACTGCCCGATCCCTGCGCCGGCTTTGGCATCCTGCCGCCGATCGATCACAGTAGCCCGGTGCTCAATGTGCAGTTTGGGCATTCGATCTTCCCGCAACACGTGCCCGAGGGTTGGGCTCTGTTGCGCGGCATGCTCGGCGGCGACGCCGATCCGAAGATCTTGCAACGCAGCGATGCCGAGCTCGTCGACATTCTGGGCGCCGACTTGCACCAATGGGTCGGGGCGCCCTTGCGACCGGAACGGTCGTGGGTGACGCGCATTCCAGGCGGAGTGCCGCACTACGGCTTGGGATATCAAGCCAGCCGCGACGCACTCTTGGAAGACATCGAAACTGTGCAAAGCCTGCATCTCGGTGGTGATGCGTGGTTCGGGATTGGCATCGACGCCGCCCTGACGCGCGGCGCCGCGATCGCGAAGGCGGCAAAGCGCGACCACATCAGGCAGCCGACTGCTTAGTCCCTCGCTATGCTCGCGGAGGCCAGTCTGGACGATGGTTGCCCTCCTCCCCCTCCTCTTCGGATTCCTTCAGCAAACGGTCCTGCCGCAGGACCTCCCGCTTGAACCCGCGAGCACGCCTCTTGCGACAACGGTTGAGCGATGGGGACTGAGCGAAGGATTACCGCAAGCCCAAGTCAACGCGATCACCTCGGATTCGCTCGGACAGATTTGGATTGGAACGCACGGCGGCCTGGCCGTATTCGACGGGCTCGAGTTACATGCTTACGGGGGGAAGTTGGCGACTCTACGCATCACCGCACTTTGTTCCGACCGGCGAGGAGTGCTGTGGATTGGTACCGAAAGAGAGGGCTTAGGACGCTTCGTCAAGAACGACTTTGAGTCCGTCGGACTAACGCTTCCAGATGGCCGCGAGCCATTTGACATCATGGACATTCGGGAAGCTTCAGATGGAAGCTTCTGGGTTGCCCATGCAGATGGCGTGATGCAACTGTCCGAAAGCGGCGACATTCTCCAATCCCTCGCTCTCGGCCGCAGCCTCGCCACAGCAGAAGGCGCAGACGGTACGGTCTGGATCGCAGGAGAAGGGCTGCGCCGCTTGCGCAACGGCTCAATCGACTTAATGTACTCAGAATCGGTCGACTGTGTGCACGTGGATCGAAGCGGCCGCGTTTGGGCGGGCGACCACCATACTCGCCTACTCAAGTTGGATACAGATGGCTCACTGCAGCGATTCGTCTCGCCCGTGGATAACGGTGGAATCCGCGCGATCGCCGAGTCCGAGGACGGAACGATTTGGATTGGCGGCTGGAACCCTCTCGCCTTTCGCGATGGGCAGTTTTTCTCCACGCTTGCCGCGGAAGACCTCCGAACCGTACCGCAACTCCAGAGCCGCGCACTCCTCATCGATCGCGAGGGTTCGCTCTGGCTCGGAGGCGGTGGCCTCAGCGTATTACGGCAGCGACCGCTGCAAGCGATCTTGCATCCCGAGTTCCATGCCGATACGCCACGGATCGCGATTGAAGATCGCCACTATCCCGACACGGTCTGGATTGGACAGTACGCGGGCGCCTTGAAGCGTTTCTCGCGCTCAGGCGAAGGCGTCTCCCATGAGGCACGGGTGCAAGCTTTGGCCTCCGGGGCGGATGGGTACACCTATGCACTTTCTGAAGCGGACGGCTTGCTCCGGCTGCACCTCGATCACTTCGACACGCTCGTGCCTCCGGCCGCGCTGCCCGCTGGCCCCACCTTGACGCTCTTGCAGGATGAACAACTGGTCTGGTGGGGCAGTTGCGGAAACAATCTCGTGCAGTTTTCGGCAGACGGAAACGTGGCACGGACCTGGAGTCAAGGCGACGGGCTCGACCTTGGCATGATCCACAAGCTTGCCTTGGATCCACAGGGTGAGCTATGGATTGGCGCGCGCGACGGAGTCGCGGTCCTCGACGTAAGCGGAACCATCACCCGGCGGCTCACGAGCAAGCGCGAGCTCGCCATGGGAGAGGTGCGCGAGATCCACTTCCGGGACAATGGCGTCACCTGGCTTGGGCATTACGGGGGCGGCCTCAGCTTGATCCGTCCAGACGGAGAAATTCGGTTGCTGTCCGTGGATCAAGGGCTGCACGAGAATGTGGTCCATCGCATTCTTCCCGAAGCCGACGGATGTTTGCTCTTGCTCGGAAACCGCGGCATCTCCCTGCTGAGTGCCAAAGATGTCGTTGGCCTTGAAAGCGACCCGCAACACCATGCCACTCCGCGGGTCTTCGATCAGCTTCCGGGTGTCCCCGAGTTCGAAGGTATGGGTGGCGCGATGCCCGCCGGAAGCCGCACCGCCAGCGGAGAAGTTTTTCTTCCTGCGTTGCTCACGGCCGCGCGATTTTCGCCAAGCGCGGCGCGCTCACTCTTGCCCGCCCCAATGCTGAAGTTTGTTCGGCTTTCGACGAATCGCTCGGATCTCTTGGAGGGCTCGGCGCAATCGGTCCACCCGGAGGACCGCGGCCTCCTGGTTCACTATCGCGCCATTACCTTCATTGATCCTCACTTGGTCCGCTATCAGTACATGCTCGAAGGGCGTGACTCGGACTGGGTAGACGCCGGCGATCGTGAGCTTGCGCATTACGAAAGCTTGCCGCCTGGGCACTATCGATTCCTGGTTCGTGCAGCAAACCGCGACGGCGTTTGGTCGGAGGTTCTCAGCACGTAGGCTCTGCACTTTCGTGCCGCTTGGTTTGAACTGACCGGAACTTGGGTGGCCTTGATTGGCGCAGGTAGCTTGATTGCGGTGTTGATTCTGCGCAGGCGATTTGATCGTCAGCGCAGCAAGCGATCTGAGTTGGAACAACTCGTGGCTTCTCGTACTGCTGCACTTGCCACGGCACGCGATCGACTTGAAAGCGAAGTGGAGGCGCGCACCGAAGACCTGCGACAAGCGCTGTCGAGCTTGCTCTCCGACATGGCGAAGCGCGAACACTTGGAAGCGAAGCTGCGTCAGTCCGAACGACTTGAGTCGATTGGCCGACTCGCAGGTGGGATCGCACACGATTTCAATAACATCTTAACCGCAATCCTCGGCGAAGCTGATTTGGGAGAATCGGCAAGCAACGATCCAAGACTGCGCGAACGATTCCATCGCATTCGTGACGCCGGCGAACGCGCTGCGCGATTGACTCAGCAGATGCTTGCGTTTAGTCGCGAACAACCTAGCCGCCCTTGCGCGGTCGTCATCGATGATGCAATCCAAGACATCTCTGGATTGCTTCACCAGTTCCTGCCCGGCGATATCGAGCTCTCTCTTGATCTGCAAGCCCCCGAAGCTTGCGCGTTGATCGACCCCGGCCAACTCGAGCAAGTCATCATGAACTTGGTCCTGAATGCGCGCGACGCGCTAGAAGAATCCGGCAGGATTGAGCTCTCCACGCGGGTCTTGGGCTCGAGCGACGAGGCTGAGGAAGGGCCCACCAGCGCTGTCCAAGAAACGACCGATCAGATCGAACTGCGAGTCCGCGACAACGGCTGCGGAATTCCTGCGGATGTGCTCCCGCACATCTTCGATCCCTTCTTCACCACCAAAGACCCTGGTCGTGGGACCGGGCTCGGGCTTGCGTCCGTGCACGGGATTGTGCAACAAGCGGGAGGAGTGATCGAGGTCGGCAAAGCCGGGGCACAGGGAAGTGAGTTCCTGATTCGCCTGCCGCGGAGCCGCGCAGAGAGCGTGCCGCCGGAAACCGCCGACTCGGCGCACAACACGCGCGCCACCGTCGTCCTTTGCGACGACGAACCCGCCGTCTTGCAAGTGATGCAACGCGCGCTCGAGGACGAGGAATGGGAACTCCTGGCTGCATCGAGCCCAGCACAGGCTCTGTCCATTGCACAAAGCCATGCTGGCGACGTTCACCTGCTCGTCACCGATGTCGTGATGCCCGGCATGACCGGCGTCGAACTTGCGCAGTCTTGGCGGAAGTGTCGACCACAAACTCGCATCGCCTTCGTTTCGGGTTATTCCCGTGGTGGCTTACACGCCTCGGGGGAGCAAGCCATCGATGGCGCTTTCTTGGCCAAGCCCTTCCGGCCGGAGACCTTCCGCAACTTTGTCCGAGAGCAACTTAAGGACGCGCCGGAACCAGCAAACCTAAGCTCGCGGTAAAGGCGTGAATGTGTGGCTTGCCGCCGAGCGGGCCGATCTCGCCAGCAGCAAAGAAGCCGCCAACCGGTGCCTCGGGCCAATAGGTCTGCACCAGGTCAATGTCGTGATCCGGGCGGCCAAACAATGGGCGACCACGGCCCGCGCAAGTGAACAACAGCGCGCCTGCTGGCTTCGGATGAAACGCACTAGTCAGGCGCAACATGCTCTCGAGCTCGCGGTGCGCGGCGAGTGCATCTTTGGCGTGAAAACGCAACTGCATGCCGTTCTCGACTGGCTCGCTGACGGCGAGCGCGCGCTCATGCGTCAGCAAGGTCACGATGTCGCGCACGAGATAGGAACCCGCCCCGGAGTCTTCCTGACGGTCGTCCTGCTTCAGACCAACTTGCGGCGCGGTACGGAATCGTTCTGATTCGTCATCCGGCAAAGTGTCGAGCAGCTCGGTCAGCGTGTCGTAGGCCGGAGCACCATCTAGCTCGAAGACAATGTTGCGTTCGCAGCGCGTGATATGGAAGGAGGGACCAACCGGCCAACACCCTTGCGCAACCACGGGTTCGAATCGCGCTGCGCCGTCCATGACGATGCCAACAGCGCCCGAATCGTGCGCAACGCCATCGACCAGCAAACGCGCCTCGCCTTCTTCGCCGTGCGGCACCATGCCGCCCAAGATCGTTGGAAAACGACTGCCCCCGCGGAGCGAATGCAGGAACGGGTCGAGCGGGAAGCCCGCTTCATCGACGAAGAGCAGAACACTCGCTTCCGGGCCAACATCGGGCCACCCACGCACATAACCGCGGCTGCCCTTCTTCGAGACTTGAAGGTCGAAGGCTTGCACCCGCGCGCCAGGCACGCGCGCGCCCCAAAGCGTCAGGCCAGGACCGAAGGGGTGCTCGTGGCCATCGCCAATCACGCCGCTGGTGCAAGCCCCGACGAAAGCGTCGGGCGCAAGCGAACGACGCACTTCGTCAGCGATTTGATGCGCGTGCTCAAGATGATGTTCGGTGTAAAAGGCCAGGACCATGTCCGGACTCCCACCCAAACTCAGACTGAGTTTCGACACAGCTTCCTGCGCAGCCCAGTGCGTGTGGGGTTGCGCTGAGTAGGCCTCTGCCGCGCAGAGCTTTCCAGACATCTTCATGAGCAAACGAGGAGCGGGCACATCTGCGCGACGCGATCCTCTTCTTGGGACGATCCTAGCGCCGCCTCCAGCGAATCCAGCCTCGCACCATGTAGCGAATCTGCGAACTTTGTGTTCTCATCTAAAAATGCTGTCCAACACTCCCCGCCCCCTTCTTTGGGCAATCTGCCTTGCCAGCAGCACAAGTCTTACGTCTGCCCAGACTCTCGAGATCGACGGGGAGTCTCCCGGAGACCGCTTCGGCGCAGCAGTTGCAACGATCTCTGATCTCAGTGGCGACGGCGTCGCTGATTGGCTGGTCGGAGCTGGCTTGGCCGACTACTCCTTTGAAAACGCAGGCGCCGCCTACCTTCTTTCTGGTGCCGACGGCAGTGTGCTGCGCCGCCACGACGGGCTCGGCGTGGATCACCGCTTCGGTTTTCTGGTCACTCCGGCGGGCGATGCCAATGGCGATGGCGTCGAAGACTACGCGGCCTCGGCTCGTCGCGACAATCCCTTCCGCTACCCGAGCGGCATGGTTGTGCTTTATTCAGGGATCGATGGAAGCGAACTGCGTCGCTTTCATAGCGCGCGCAATTGGGATCGATTTGGTCATGCGCTCGCGGCGGCCGGGGACGTCAACGGCGATGGCTTCGACGATCTGATCGTGGGTGCGCCGGACGACGACTTTTCCGGCATCGGCACTGGCTCGGTTTTTGTCTATTCGGGTGCGGATGGTCGCGCTTTGCATACCTTGCGCGGCACAAAGGTATGGGACCGCTTTGGCTCCTCTGTGTGTAGCGTCGGCGACATCGATTTCGATGGCCGCCCTGACTTCGCCGTTGGCGTGCCGCTGCGCGAGAGCGGCTACAAGGAGGCCGGTGCGGTCGAGCTGTATTCCGGGCGCACCGGAGCCTTGCTGCTGCGCGTACCCGGACGTTCTCGCGACGCTTTCTTTGGCACCGAAGTAGTCGCCATGCAAGACGTCACAGGTGATGGCGTGCCCGACTTTGCTGCAAGCGGCGTCTTGAACGCCAACAACTTTGAGGGCTACGAAGGCTACGCCGAAATCCGCAGTGGCGCAGACGGCAGCTTGGTTGCGAGCGTCGAATCGGAAGCCGCTGGTGAAGGTTTTGGCATGAGCTTGGCGGCGGCGGACATCAGCGGCGATGGCTTGCTGGACCTGATCGTGGGCGCACCCTTGGCAAGTTACTTCGGTGGCGCTGGATTTGGCGCGGGCGCTTTGCGGGTGTTTTCCGGACCGAGCGGGCGCTTTCTGATCGAACTGAAAGGAGATACCGCCGAACAACGCTTCGGTGAGTCGATTGCTCCATTGCATCAAGATCTTGACGGCGATGGCATGAACGAGTTTCTTGTTGGGGCGCCCGGCGGAGGCAGCCTCGAAGAAGGCTTGGTCGCCACCCGACGCGGGCCCGCTTTGGCTGCGCTGCAAGTGCAGAATGCCGTCGCGGGCGGAGTCGCCACGCTGACGATCAGCGACGGCATTCCGTTTTCGAGCTATCGCGTGGAAGTGAGCCTGGATGGACCGGGCAATGCCGCACCTGCTGGCAGCCCCGGCCTCGATCTTGCCGACCCGTTGATTTATGTGGGTCAGGTTGATGTTTCAGCTTCCGGCGATGGACAAGTGAAGTTGAATATTCCGAGTCGGACGAGTGGGCTGCAGGTTTGGATGCAGGCTTGGGTGGCGAGTCAGGCTCCGGTTGCTGCAACGCGGTTGATCAACTTTGTGATCTTGTAGGGGTTGTTGTTGATTGGGTTTGGGTGTCCGCATCCGAAGCGCGACGTTCGCTTAGGCTGCCGGCTTCGCCGGCAGATGCGCTCACTTTGCGCGCTTCGGATGCGGACACAGGACCCACTTCACATCCACGCTACGGTTGATGCGAGTCGATCGAGCGCATGATTGCTTGGTGGTGCGATTCGGAAGTCGTGGGACCGGCGCATCGTGGCGTCTCGACTTGGATTGCGCCTATCCGATTGACTGTGCCTATCAACCGTTGCATGGAAGAAGTCTTTGCGACCTCGCATGCGATCGGAATGGAAGATGGGGCAACTGCGTGCTGAAAAGGTTGGTACGACTGGGCCGCGCGTTCTGCGAAGCAAACATGACGGCAGACGCGCCACACCACTCCGTTTGCAGGAACCCGATTGCATGATCGCGTGTCCGGATCGGATGCGCGCAAAGTGAGCGCATCTGCCGGCTTTGCGGCAGTTAAGCGAACGTCGCGCATCCGATCCGGACACCCCATCAAGAAAACGACCCCCGCAAAAAGCGGGGGTCGACCGTGAACCAAGCCGCATGACCAGCTCAATCCCAAAAACTGCGCCAACTACTGCACGACCAAAGTCAGCGGAGCCGAATCACGCAATTCACCACTAGGCGTGACACCAACAACTTCCAAGTAGATCGTACGTCCCGAAGCTCCCGATGGAATCGTCGCATTCACCGTTGCCGCACCTGAACCATTCGTCTGTCCCGAAGCCGCAACCGTGTACGGCGCACCCAGATCCAGATCATGACCCAGAACCACGGCACCATTCAGGTTGAGACTCCAGGCGAAGAAGTAAGGACGATTCGCCGGAGCATTGCTGATCTGGTACGAAACGTTTTGCCCCACCGATGCGCTGGTCGGACCAGTCAAATCAATCGTGTCGGTCGGCTCACCGGCATCAAGCGCAACCACTTCGAAATCGTCGATGCCCCAACCACCCATGTGGAAGGCAGCATCACTCTCGAGCTCGAAGCGCACCACCGTGTTGGCAACGCCATCCGCGTAATCCGAAATATCGATCACGACCTGGGTCCAAATGCGGTCCGTGATGTGGAAGATCTCGCCGCTGTACTGCGGAGACACCCAAACCTGGTTGCCGTTGACCCAAATCTTGGCCTGGTCGTTGCCGCCGCCTTCAAAGGAGGCCCAGCGACGGAAGATCAAAGTCGTGTTATTCGCGCTGGAACAATCCATCGGTGGTGACTGCAGCCACATCGAGGCGTTCTCGAGGTAGGCGCCGTCGCCGCCATTGCCGAGGTCGTTGCCCCAGATCTTGCTGCCCGAGTAGGCCACATCTGGGTCGTACCAACGCGTGTCCTCGTGGCGGCTTGCATTGCCCGACTTGCCCTGCGGCACGCCGCGCTGGAAGTCATCGCCACCCGAGGTGGAGCCGTGCGTCCAACCTTCGTCGCCCGTGCCCTCAAAATCGTTGAAGTACACGCGCATCGGCGTGCCGACATAGAAGCTGTACATCAGTGATCCCGCCGAGGTGCCATTCGGAAGCCAAGCGGTCCGGCCACCCGATTCCGAAGCGTTGAAGTAGTACTCCACGATCGAGGCTGAAGGCTGACCAGGGATCGAACCAACCCATTCATCGGTGTTGCCGACTTCATTCAGCGCGACCTGCTGCCAGGAGCCGCGATCGACGCGGTACCACAAGTCGATTCCGGTCACGTCCGAGTTCGCAAACAACGGCTGCGCCTCGACCGACACATCGTAGGGGCCGACCTCGTCTTGGGTGTTGGTCAACTCGGTGTGATCCAATTCAATCGCCGGGCCCTCTACCTTCAAGATGTAGAAGCCCTCTTCCATATCCGAGATGTAAATGTTTCCGGAAGGTTGGAAGGGATAAACGCCCCACGCACCGTGGTAGCCCGCGCCGGCGGTGTAAGCCGAAGTGTCATAGCTCGCGTGCTTCTTGATGTTGTACGGATCACTGATATCGAGCACGATCAAGCCCTCGGTGTACCAGCTGACGTAAGCGTAGTCGCCCAAAATGAAGGCGTTGTGCGGGATCGTATTCACATCCGGAGTCCAGTCATCGCGGTAGCGAATGTTGGTCTTCTGACTGATGTCGTACAACGCTACCCGTCCCCCACCGACCTCGTCGGTGGTCATGCACAGAGTGTTGGTTTCATTCGCCCAAGCACTGTGGGTAAAGCGCCCCGGAGTCTGCTGACGGTCGCGCGTTTGCAGATTCGACAGATTGCTCACATCGAGAATGCGGTAGCGGCCATCGTAGATTTCGGCCAAGTGCGCCCAACCATCTTGGATGTGCAAATCGTGCACATACTCGCTGTTGTAACTCGCAACGTACGGCGGCGATTCTGCGCTTGCCGCAGCGTCGTACATGCGCGTACCTCGATTGGTGCCGCTCACATACAAGATGCCCGTGCCTTCATCGACGGCAATGTTGTGCGCGTTCGTGAAGTCGTTCTGCTTCCAAGTTTTGACCAGGCTCGGATTCTCGGGATCGTTCAAGTCAACGATCTGAATGCCCCCACCGCCTTCGGTCACCACGTAGGCGTAGTTGCCATAGGCTTTCACATCGCGCCACAACGAGGGCGGACCGGGAATGAACGCGGTCTGGTACGGAGCCTGCGGGTCCACGCAGTTGTAGACAACCAAGCCCGCGGTCGTGCCTACCAGCGCGTACTCATCGCCATTCGGAGCGACGTAGCCCCAAATGTCATTGCAGTTGACGCCTGGATCGACCTTGGCTTGAAGAATGACGCCGTCGGCTTGTGCCGCGGGCGCCGCAAGAGCGGAAAGCAGAAGAGTGAGAAGCATGGGTGAACCTGTCGGCTCAGGGGGATCCCCCAGAATAGCCGCAGAATTCAATCTCGTCAGAGCGGATCAAGGCTCGAGCTTGATCGCATCCCTCTTCACTCGGCCGGCCTAAAACTCCATCTCGTCGGGCAAGAAGTCGCCGAGGTCCGCGGCAGTTGCCCCTTCGGGAGCGAGTGGGTCGTCAAAATCGCCTTCGACGATCGACTCGGCACTCAGCCGGTACAGGTCTTCGATCAGGCCATCGAGCAGCTCAAACTTGACCTCGAGCTTGCCCACAATCTCGAGCGTGTTGTAGGTGTAGCGCAAGCCCTCGCCACCCGGCGTGTGAATACGAATCAACTCGTTCACCCGTGGCGGAGCGCCAAAGCAGCAGCCCCACAAGCTGCGCACGAGGTGGAACTTCGTGATCCCTTCAAAGTCGACATCCGGCAACATGAAGCCTTTGACGATCACATACTTGCCATCGATGGCCTGGACGTGAGGCGGGAAGGGATTGGATTGCGTTTCGTCAAAGGACCAGCCGCCCAGGAAGTCGGTCGTGACCGGGATGGGGTCCTCGCGCGTTCCAGCGTGGGCGAGCGCCGCGCGAATCTCGGCGACATAAGCCTCGGGCTCGATGGCCGACATCAAGTCCTTGGTCGAGATTTCGATGGCGTTGGCAGCATCGATGCGGGCTTGGGTCGCGGCGTCGGGAGCAGCCGTTTCGTCGTTGCCATTCTGCGCGTTGCCAGCACCCTCGAGGCCTGTGCCCTGCCCGTCTTCCAGACCGCTGCCCTCCGATGGGCCAGCGCTGCCTTCCAGATTCGAAGCGCTGCCACCACCTTCGACAGTTTCGTCCTTGCCACATGCGACCGTGAGCAGCGGAAGCAGGAACAGAATCGTGCTGAGGCGAAACATCTTGTGAGTGTCGAGCATTAGAGCGAGGACGAAAGTGCGCGTGCCGCTTCGGTGCGGTAAGCGCGCCAAGCAGGAACCAAGCCGGCGAGAGCGCCGACCGCGGTCACCGCGAGCAAGAACCAAAGGTCATCGAGACCAGGCATCGGCGAGAGGCTGACTCCGGTTTCGGCGCGCACGCGCGAAGCGGCAACCCATGCGCCGATGCCGGCAAGTCCCAAACCCAGGATACCCCCCAGAATCGAGATTGCGGCCGACTCGCCCACCACAAGGGCGAGAATTGTGCGTCGGCGAGCGCCAAGCGCGCGCAACACCGCGAATTCTCGTTGTCGGGCAGCCATGGTGTTGGACAGCGCAACCAGAACCCCGACCAAGGCCACCACCACGACCAGAGCGGCGATGATGCGCAGCGCCGAATCGATGTTGCCCACCACAGCGAAGAGCTTGCGCACTTCCATGACCGGCCACGCAGCTTGCACATCGAGGCGATCATTCCATGCATAGCGGGTTCGCAAGTGATAGCCGCCGCTGGGTGTGACATAGGCCAGGACCGCGCTGACCCCGTGGGGATCGCGCGTGCCCCCAAAAGCACTGCCCTCGGTCGCCTGATGCCCGGCAATGGCATAGAAAGCACCGGCCGGAATGTAGATCGCGCGGTCAATCGGTGTTCCGGTTGGCGCAAGCACGCCCACCACGCGGGTCGGCGCATCTTCGTGCGCACCGCCGCCGGTCATCACATCGTGTGCGGGCACAAAGCTGGAACCGAGCTTCAGCCCGGTTTCTTCGGCGACGGTTGCGCCAATCACCGCAACGAACAAACCGAGTTCGTCCGCGAGGTCCTCGAGCGTGTGGTCGTGATGGTCGTGGTCGTGGTCGTGGTCGTGGTCGTGTCCCGCGTGAGGATCTTCGGCTTCCTCAAGCGCTGCATGGGTGACGACCTCGGCATGGAATGCGTCCAAGTCCTGGGGGCTGTGCTGCCACGCCTTGCCAGCCGAAAACTGCGGCTTGCCGTATTCCGGCACGTCGACGGCGAACATCTCATCCGTCGTTCCGACAATGCGAAAGCCCCGGTACGCGTCGCCGACCACGGTGGGAGCGCACCACTGCACACCGGGTTCATCGCGAAACTCCTGATAGGTTTCATAGCTCAGATTCCCGGCGCTGAAGCCCATGTGGTACAGCGAGTTCAGCGTGAGCTCGAGCGAAGAACCCTTCGCACCAATGATCAAATTGCTCATGCCGGCCGAACGCTGGAAGGCATTCTCGCTGGCCTCTCGCAAGGAACCGATCGCGCTGAACAGACCCACGCCAAGCGCCACCGAAAAGGTGGTCAGCACGGTGGCGAGCGGGCGACGACGCAGGTTGCGCCCGACAAGTTGGTGCAGCTTCATCGGCTTGGCTCCAGCGCTTCGTTGATGTCGGCCAGGTTGACGGTGTGATCAAAGCGGGCCGCGATTCCCGGGTCGTGGGTCGCCACAACCAGCGTCGCACCCTCTTTCTTCGCCCGCGTCAGGAGCAACTCCAGGATGGTGTCGGCCGTTTCACCATCGAGCGCCCCGGTCGGCTCGTCGGCCAAGATCAATTTGGGTCGGCCCGCCAGCGCCCGAGCAAGAGCCACGCGCGCTTGCTGACCAATGGACAACTCACTTGGCTTGTAATCAAGCCTGTGGCCAAGCTCTAGGCTCGCTAGCAGGGCCTGCGCCTCGCCTCGGTGCACCTTGCGACCGGCAAAGCTCTCGCCCAGCTCAACGTTTTCGACCGCGCTGAAGCCATCGAGCAAATGAAAGCTCTGGAACATATAGCCCACCGAGGCGGCGCGAAACCGATCGCGTTCCCGTTCGCTGAGTTGGCTGAGATCACGGCCATCCACCCGCACGCGGCCGGCATTCGCACGCACCAGGCCCGATAGCAGGTTGAGCAGCGTGGTTTTTCCCGAGCCCGATGTCCCGACCAAAGCAAGCCGCTCGCCCGCCGCGACCGAAAACGCGGGGATCCGAAGCACCGGGGTCTCCCCGGCCTCGCCTTGGAAGCTCTTGACGACGTTTTCTAGCTGAATCATGGCAATCGCAGGCGCATGGAGCTGCCCGACAAGCTTGTACCCTCCGATAGAATACGCCCCGCGCGGGTTCTATACGGACCCCACTGAATTGCTATGAGCCAATACGAAGTCCAGAAGTACGCCGTGATCGGCGCCGGAAACATGGGATCCGGAATCGCCCAAAAAATCGCCACCGAAGGCCTGCCGGTCGTGCTGGTCGATCTCGATGACGAGAAGGTCGCCCGCGGCATGGGCATCATCCAGGACACCTTGGCCAAAGGGGTCGAGCGCGGGATCTTCCGCCCCGAGAAGGTCGAGCAGATCCTGGCCAATGTGCGCGGCACTTCGGATTGGTCCGAGCTTGGCGAGGTCGATCTGGTAATCGAAGCCGTGTTCGAGGATCTCGGCGTCAAGCAGCAGGTCTTTCAACGCTTAGGCGAGGTCACCAAGCCGACCTGCATCTTGGGCACCAATACGTCCTCTTTCTTTGTGAAGGATGTCGCAGCCGTCACGCCGCACCCGGAGCGCGTGGTTGGCCTGCACTACTTCTACCACCCGGCGATGAACCGCTTGGTCGAAGTGATCGGACATGAATCGACGGATCGCGCTGCCTATGACGCGGCTTGGGCCGCGCAAGAAGCGATTGGCAAGACGCCGATCGATTCGGCCGACGCGCCCGGCTTTGTCGTCAACCGCTACTTCGTTCCTTGGTTGAATGAGGCCGTGCGTTTGTTGGAAGAAGGTGTGGCCGATATCGCGACCATCGATTGGGCGGCCAAGAAAGCTTTCCGGATTGGCATGGGTCCGTTCGAGTTGATGAACGTCACTGGCGTTCCAATCGCAATGCACGCGGCGAATACGCTCGGCGAAGAGCTGCACGCGTTCTACGCGCCCGCCGCCAAGCTGGTCGACCAAGTCGCGAATGTCAAAGCAAACTGGAACCTCTCCGGTGATGCCGACGAATCGAAGTACGACGCAATCGCCGAGCGTCTGCTTGGCGTGACTTTTTACGTTGCCGCGCAGTTGGTTGACGAAGGTGTGTCCTCGGTGGAAGACAGCGATATCGGCGCCCGCGTCGGATTGCGTTGGTCGAAAGGCCCCTTCCAACTGATCAACATCGTCGGTGCCGACAAGGCGCGCGCGATGGCGGGCACGATCACCAGCAAATGGGATCTGCCGATGCCGAAGTTGTTGGCGGACGCCGGCCCAGAAGGCATCCCGATTCGACTCGTCGTGCAGGGCGAACGCGGTGGCTTGACTTCGATCTGGATCAACCGCCCCGATGCGATGAACGCGCTCAACCCGGAGGTCGGCGCGCAGCTGCAAGCGGCACTCGACGCGGCTCGCGCGGGCGACAAGGGCATCGTGCTCGGTGGCAGCGGCAAAGCGTTCATTGCCGGCGCCGACATCAAATTCTTCGTCGACCACTTGCGCGCCAACACCTTCCCCGAGATCTACACCTTTACGGCCGATGGCCAGAAGATGTTGCGCGGCATGAGCGGTGGCAAGCAAGCCGTCGTCGCGCGCGCTCAAGGTTTGGCACTGGGCGGTGGATCGGAAACCGCATTGGCTTGCGATTGGATCGTGGCTTCGCCCAAGGCGAGCTTCGGCTTCCCCGAGACCGGGATTGGCATTTACCCGGGCCTGGGCGGCACGCAACGCTTGCCGCGCCGGATCGGTTTGCCCTTGGCAAAGTACCTGGTCTTCACCGGCCAGATTCTCGGCGCCAAGCAAGCCGCGGAAATCGGCTTGGTCGATGCGGTCGTTCCGTTTAGTGAACTCGATGCTGCTTGCGAAGAGTTTGCCGGCAAAGGCGCCGCACCCGCACGCACCGGCCGCGAGCGTTGCCCGGCAGAAGCTTGGCAGCCGATCTGGGACTTCTTCGCGTCCTACTCGGTCGATCAGATCTTGAGTGGCGAAGCCAGCACCGGCGGCAATGCGCAACTCGACAAGGCGGTCAAGAAGATGAGCCAGAAGAGTTACAACGCATTGAAGCAAGCCGAGCGTTTGTTCAACGAAGGTCATCACCTTGAGTTGAATGATGCACTTGACCTTGAACTGCGTGACCTCAAAGAGGTCTTTGCTCACCCGGATGCGCTCGAAGGATTGTCGGCCTTGATCGAAGGCCGCCGTCCCAGCTTCCAGGCAACGGCGAAGGCTTAGCCCGAGGGCTCTTGGATGCGGCGCCGCATATCTTGGTATGCGGCGTCGATCAATTGCTGAACCGCTGCTGCGTCGACCGCCACTCCCGGTTTGAGCTTGAGGTGCCGCATGAACCTACCCGTGCCTTGCAAGAGTCCACCGGGATCGGGCAACTCCGCGCCTCGAAAGAAGCCGAGGTTGACATGAGATGTGAACGCGTTCACGTACGCGAACGCCGCATCTTCCAAGCAGGCTGTGGGGTGCCCGTCATGCAAGAGCTCTCGTACATCGCTCCCACACTGGCGCAGCTTTTCAAAGTAGGTGCGTGCGAGGTCGGCGAGCTCGGCTGACGGAGCCTTAAACCAATCACTGACCTCGGAGTCCCGCGTCTTTGCCCCGGGGAAACGAAACAGGGAATCGGCCATGCGTGTGTCAGCTCGCTAATCCGGGATCGTGAGAGTCAGTTTTCTTGTGTCGCGCGTGATGCGGTGCTCGCCCAGCAGAATCACGTCATTCCCGGCAACTCCGAAGAAGCGATAGTGGCCGGCCGACGGTACGCCAAAGGGAATCACGGCTTGCTTGCTCTGCGAGCTGCCGTTGGACCGAAAACTCACGGAGCCCCGGCCCGACGCATCGTGGAAAACCTGCCGTTCCAGCAAGGACTGAGCATCGAGCTTGCCCACCCAACGGCCCTGATCATCGACGACTTGGATGCGCTGAAAGAGCAACGCGTCGAGGTTCGAGATGTTGACATCAAAACTCACAGCCGGCTTCTTGAGCTGCACAATCAACTCGGTTTCGAGCCCGGGCCAAAGTGTGACGCTGGAATCGGCAAAACCGATTTGTGAGTCGCCGACACGGATCTGCATCTCGCCTGGTTGAAATTCGACTGTGGTCCAGGGATGTTTTTCACTCTTGAGCATCACCTGCAAAGCATCGTCCCACTCTTCGACGGCGACTCCATCGCGGCTGACTTCCCAAAGCGGAACCGTCGCGCGCGTCCCGAGCGATTCCATTCCCGCCGGTGGCAAAACTTGCACCTTGAGCTTCGCTGCCACTTGCAACTGCACTCGTTCGGTGATGAAGCCTCCTTGATAATGCACCCGAGCAACTGACGGCGCGCTTCTTGAGTTCGTGAAGCGCGAGATCTCTGCCCAGTACTCGCCGGGAGG
Source organism: Planctomycetota bacterium (assembly GCA_040264055.1). GTDB lineage: Bacteria > Planctomycetota > UBA1135 > UBA1135 > UBA1135. The sequence continues at coordinate 42,681 of JBDQJC010000001.1, read as the reverse complement.
CAGTCCCTGGAAGCGCGCGAATCCGCGCTCGTCGGACATCTCGGCGCGCGGCGACAGGCGCTCTTGTTCTTGATCGGCGCCGGCTCGATACAGCGCGACCATGACCGCGCCACGGAACTCCGAGCCATCTGCCGGAATGGCTTGAATCTCAAGTTGCCCCCCAGGAATCTCGAAGACAAGATCGTGTGTATGGCCGACATCGACTGCGACCGTCAAGCTCGCGTCGGGTACCGCTCGACTTCCAAACTGAAGCTCGCCGCGAATCGCCCGAGCTGTCTCGACTTTGAATCGACCGTTTTCGTCGACTTCAATCGAGCGCTGCCAACCTTGCCCGGCCAGTTTGATTTGCGCGTGCGGAACTGGCAAGCCATCACGCACGACCAGACCCGTCAACCGCGCGTACGGTTCCAAAAGCGGTAGCACCGCAACCGTGTCGTTGAGCAAGACGACTTCTCCGCGAGCTTCGAGCAGATGTCCGAGCTCTTCCGAGAAGTAGAGCAGATGCACCTGGACCACCTCGTCTTCTTGCCCATAAATGTAGGTAGCCCCGTCGTCCTCGGACACCGCAAGATCCCAACTTCGATCCACCCCGCTCGTCATCACATTCATGCCACGAATGATGGTGCCGTCCTCTAGTTCGCCGCGCACTTCCATGCGCGAGAAGTCGGCCTCGCGTTGCGCGCTCGCCGCTGATGCCTCTTGCTCAACGACCGGAAGCTTGACTTCGGCCATCGCGCGTTCCGACTCGGCTTGCGTGCCACTTGCATCAAGGGCCGGGCCGTGGTCATCGGAACCAAAGTCCATCCACAGCAAAGCGATCGCCAAGATCGCAAGCGCTGTGAAGACGAGGGTGAGGCGTTGAGGCAAGATACGAGCCTGCGCGTTCCGCGCGAATGGAGCAGCTTCGCCTCTTCTACCCTACATGGTCCACCGCTTCACGAAATGCACGGCAGGGATATGCTCTGGCTATGTTGAAGCTGATTCTCGCCCCGCTCGCGCTCGCCTTGTTGAGCGCCCCGCTCGCCGCTCAATGAGCTGGCTGAAAGAATCCTTCCTTGCCGGTCGGCAGGGGACTCGTGAATGACAACCAGAACTGGAGCATCAGTGCCTCGTGGCTGAAGCAGAAGAGTGATGGCGTCAACAAAGGCAGCGTGCGTTTACCCGGCAAGTCGGACACGCGCACCGAGTTTGAGCAGATGAATCTGATCCTGCGCGGTCCGGTAAGCGATGACTGGACCTTGAGCGTTTTGATCCCCCGCGTCGAGATTCACAAGCGCACCATTTCAACCGGCTCGCGCACCGACTTGCAAGGCTTGGGCGATGTCACGGTCTACGGCGAATATGGCGGCGCCGACTTGCGTTGGTTGGTCGGCCTCAGCCTTCCAACCGGCGATGAAGCCGAGAGCCCGTCACCTGGTGTGGTGCCTCCTTCTCTCCTGCAATTGGGTACCGGCACCCTCGACCCAATCGTCGGCGTGATTTGGGATCAAGGCGACGGCGTCGGCATGGATCCATACTTTGATCTGGTTGCAGTGTTGCCCTTTGATGACAGCGATGCCGGCTTGCAGGTGGGCCAGTCCTTCAGTGCGCGCGTGGGTGCGATCTGGAATCTCGATAGTCCGCTCACGCCGGGCGTACAAATCGAGGCGCTCCGCCGTGAACAAGACCGCTTGAACGGCTCGTACTTGGATGGAACCGGGGGCATGCTGTGGACCTTTGTGCCGAGCTTGCAGTTTCCGCTTGGTGGCGGCGCTTCGGCGCGCGTCGCGTGGCGATTGCCACTCGATCAAGATGTCAGCGGAACGCAGATCGTTCCTGGCGAAGGCATCGTGATAGAAGCGGGTTGGGTCTTTTAGGCAAAGCCACGGCTGCATCAGGCACGCAACAAGCCAACGCTTCATTCGAGGCGTTGGCTTTTTGCGTTGTTGCAGAATCGCTCCTGCAACCAGGTCGGTCGACTAGTTCATGAACAGCGTGATCGCACGCGCGTCGGTCGCAGAAACCCCGGCGGGACCGCCAGCATCTTCGATGAACCACTGCGCGAAGACGGTCAGTCCGTGCAAGCTCGAGCGATTTGGAATCGCGGTATTCGCCGACCCGGTGCCGGCTGCGTCGAGCTGAACCACGGTGCGCATTTGCGCAGCGCTCAGACCCAGGAAGCACTGCACTCCACGCACGGTTGAACCGGCGGCGTTGTCCGCGCGGTCAATGATCAACAAGGCGCGTGCATTTGGCTGCGCGCGATCGACCCCCATCGTCATCGAGGGGTTGCCGAGTTGCGGCGGCTCGTTGGCGATGAAGACCGGGTTGCCGAGGGTGCCAGCGGTAGGCGCGCCGTAAGCGAGCGGACGGTTTGCCGATTGCGAATAAAGCGTCGGCGCATCGAAGGGCGCGAGCCCCGCGGCGACCCGCGGATCGGTCAGTGGTCGACCCAAGAAGGCAAGCAGGTCATTGCGCTCGCCTTGCGTCAGGTTGAGCGGACGAATCGCCGCGGCTTTGTTCTGGCCGTTGAAGTCGCCACCACGGTTGTAGAAATCAACCACCGCACGCAGATCCGGCGCATCGCCGGCGTGGAAATACGGAGCGCGCAACTCGACATTGCGCAAGGACGGAGTCTTCATCTGACCGTTTTGGCGAGGGTCGCCGCTGATCCCACCCAAACCCAGGTCTTGGTTCTGCGGGCGCGTGCCGGTGTAGTGAAACTGGTTGTCGGTGAAGACCGGCCCACCGTGGCAAAGCGCGCAATCGAGGCGTCGGCTATTGAACAAGTTAAAGCCGCGCCGCTCTTGCTGGGTCAACGCGTTCTGGTTGCCGTTTAAGAAGGCGTCGATCGGCGCTTGGTTACTAAACAAGGTGCGCTGGTAAGCAGCGATCGCCATGGCAATCCGTCCCGGCGTGACTGCGGTCGTGCCGAAGGCTTCGCTGAACAAGGCCGGGTAGTCGCGTCCCGCGATCCAATTTTCGAGGTCGGTTGGCACACCCGAAGCCAAGGCCAAGGGCGCCGAGTCTTCGATCTGCGCTGCGACCTGCACCCAATCACGGTTCTCATGAGCCATTTCGACATCACTCACGGGTGGCCCGACTGCTTGCGATTCGAGTGCTGCCATGCGCTGCAGCAGCAGCTGGTTCGTCACTGGGTCCCGGAACTCTTCGCTTGCCCGCCCGTCCCAGAAAAGGGTGCGAGCGTATGCGGCATTGATGACCGGCATGCTGCGCCGGCCCGTCACCTGAGGCGATAGGGAGAAGGCCGGGTCGGCCAGGTACGAACCATCGACTGCACTGCGGGTCACGCCCGGCGAACCGAACACATCGTTCGCGTTGCCGAAGACGCCGTCAGCGCCTGGGTGGGTGCTGCGTGGATCACCGATGACCGTGCGCGGATCGCTGCCCCCTACTGGCATGGCGTGGCAGGTGCCACAGGCCACGGTGCGCGTGCTCGACAGCTGCTCGTCCCAGAACAGAGCTTTGCCGAGCATCGCCTTCTCAGCGGTGGTCGGGTTGCCTGGAGGGTCGGGCGGGGGCTGCAAGCCGCCACCCTGAGCGGCCAACGGAGCCGCACCAGCGGCGGCCGCAGCCAGAAACGAGAGGGACGCGAGGAACTTCATCGCCTTAAGAACTATCCCGTGTTCCTAAAGCAAGTCTGAACCTCGTCCCGAAGTTTCATATACCCGCTTTACTAGTCCAGGCACTTGGGTTCAGCCTCGCGGAATCGCTTGGCCAGCTTCTTGAAGCCCTTGCTGTTGGGATGAATTTCGTCCTTCCAATCATCGATGCCCGCCAGCGTGCCGCGGGTATCGAGCACCTTGAAGCGTGGCTTTAACTGGGCGGGAAGGCCCGCACGCACCTGCTTCAAGCGCTTCGCCCATTCGTTTAGGAACCAGTTGGCGACGGCGTGGCGGTGCTCGTGCGGCACTTGCAACTCCTCGAGGTCGGGCCACAACCAGGGGCCAAACTTCATGCCGAGGAACTTCGCCCCCTTGTTGCGCGGGTGAACCACATCGTATGTGTGGGTCAGCATGCGCGTCTTGGGGTTCTTCGATGCGCGCAGCGCCTTGACCACGAAGGCAGCAAACTGATCGCGCAAGCCATCGAACAGGGTCTGGGCCGCGGGCTTGTTGATCCAGCTCGCGGCAAAGTTCAAGTTCCCCGGTTTCAGGTACTTTTTGAAGGTGCCTTTGCCGACAAAATCATTGCCGCCCGCGCTGAATAAGAACAGGTCGAACTCAAAGTCTGTAAGCGCCTTCAGCAAGCGCTTCTGATTGTTCACGGACATCATCTTGCCCAACTCGTCGCCGCTCTCGGAGAAGAGCAGAATCAGCCGGCGGTGCCGGCTTGCCAAGTGCTGCATGATGTTCGACGGTCCACCCGCAACGGCCAACTTGCGTGGATAGGAAAACCACGAATCGCCTTCGGCAAGAATGCGCGGGCGGTGCGCGGTGCGCGGATCACTGGCCCAGGCTTTGTCCCACTTGCGATACTCAAGCGGAGTGCGATACCAGCGTCGCGGATACTCACCAGGTGGATTGGGTGCCATGTTTCGATACAACGCTTCGACAATAGAGCGTGCTGACCGCACTCTAGCAATCAGACGTATCCTGTTGCGATGCATTCGCTCCCCCGCGCCGCGCTCCTGTCGAGCCTGCTTTTTGCCACTGCTTGTTCTGCGCCCTTTGAAACGGCGGCCCCCACCCCACAACGACCGACAGTGTCTTCGGACACCAACCTCACTGCGGTGGGAACGATCGAACTGGAATCCGGAGTGAGCTACGAAGCCGGCGAGAGCTTCGATACTCCGAGCGCATTGAAGCTGGGGCTCTCGGAGGCCACCGAGCTGTTTGTTGGTTTCTCACCGCAGCGCAGCACCGAAGTTCCTGGGCCGAACCCACGCGGTGCGGGCGATGTGGTGGTTGGCAGCCGCATGCGAGTTCACGAAGACGGCGATTTTTCAACGGCCGTGCAATTGGCAACTCGCATTCCGGGCGGCAACGGGGGCGATAGTGGGAATCGTGGCGAGTCGGACTTCTTCTTGGCGGGCATCCTCGGCAATCAGTACGACAACTTGAGTGTCACGGGTTTCTATCAACTCGGATTGATCGGAGAACGCAATGACGATTCGATTTTCGCGGAGCACACGGTGGCGCTCGCGGCCGGCGCCCCGGCAAGCGATACCGTAGGACTGTTTGGCGAAGTCGCTGGCATCTTCCGCCCCGACCTGGATAACAACGCGATCTTGGCGACCGCGGGAGCGACCTGGGCTTGGGCGCCCAACTTGACTTTTGATGGAGCTCTGATGATTGGATTGACCGATGACGCGCCGGACTATCAACTTCTGCTGGGTCTGACCTGGAACTTGGGCGGCATTCTGCCTTCGGACCGCGCCTCTGCACTTGGCGCCGGACAGGAGTTGCCGCGATGATGTGCGCCGCGATCGCGATCGCAATCGCTCAGCAGACCTCGGCCGCGCAGCAGCAAGCCGCACGTGCAGATTGGATGTTGAGCGAACGCAGTTACGAAGCCGAGCTGCGCACCGAGCGTGTCAACGGCCAGGATCGCCTGATTCTGGAGAACGGTTTGTTGCAGCGCACTTGGGCGATTCAGCCGAATGCCGCTTGCATCGGTTTCGACAACTTAATGACGGGCGCTTCGATGCTGCGCGCAGTGCGCCCGGAAGCCAAGCTCGTGATCAACGGCCAGGATGTCGCGGTCGGCGGTTTGGTCGGCCAACCGAACCACGCCTATTTGACCGAGGAGTGGATCCATGCCATGACTTCCGACCCCGCGGCGATGCAGTACATCGGCTACGAAGTCGGCGAGCCAGTCGAGCGCTTGGAATGGAATCCCAATCGTCATCATGCGCCGGATACCGAGTGGCCGCCGAAAGGCGTTTCGCTGCGGCTTGATTTTGAACCCGGCCCGGGCGCAATGCGCGAGTTGCTGCAACACACCGACTATGGTCGTGGGCTGCTATTTTCCGATTCGCTTGATGCCTTGGATGAAAAGTGGTCGGTCGTCACCAGTGGCGCGCAGAGCGCGGCCGCGGTGCAAAACGAAGGAAAGGTTGGCGAGATCCTCGGCCCCGCGAATGCAACCGCATGGATCGAAACCGCGTGTCCGGAAAACACCGGAATGATCGAAGCCATGATTCAGCCTGGCACCGATGCCAGTGCAAGTTGGGGTCCGGGCATCGGCGTGGTTTTGGATGGTCACGTGCTGAAGTTCAACCTCCGGCCCGGCAAGCAGGGCTTTGGCGTTTGGGATGGCACGACCGAGCACTTGCAGGACGGCGGCTTCGCGATGGACCGGCCCTGGCGGATGCGCGTTTACCTGGATCAAGATGCGACGCGCTTCGCGGTCCTTCCTTCTGGTCAAGACGACGCGGGCAAGGCGTGGCAAATCATCTTTGAATTGCCGCCTGTGCAATCCACGCCCACTGCGCTGCGATTCGGCAAGATGTCGAAAGATGGCGGCGCGCAAGCCTTCGGCGATCCGGGGCCGGAAGGACGCTGCATGATCGAGTCCGTGAGCGTGCGCACTCCCTTGCTCGGCGGTGCGATCGAAGCGGCCGAGAGCGCCGACCCGAGTGCGGGCTTGCGCGTTTCGGTCTACTACGAGATGTACGACGGTATTCCGCTGATCGGCAAGCGCGTCACGGTCAGCAACGCGGGGAAGACTGCCTTCGAACTCGACCACCTGACCAGCGAAGTGCTCGCAGTCGTCGAAACGAGTAACTGGGTGGAACGCCGTGACAATGCCGTCATTCCGAAGCCGGATCATTTCCATGTCGAAACTGACTACGCCTTCGGCGGCTTTGTGCCTGAGAACGCGCAAACGCAAATCGTGCACTGGCGACCGGACCCGGAGTTCCACACCCAGGTCAATTACTTGAAGCAGACGCCGTGCCTGCTTGAGATCGCGCCTTTGCATGGCCCGGATGTCATTCTAAAGCCGGGCGACGAACTGCAAAGTTGGTGGACCTTTGAGCTGGCTTACGACTCGAGCGACCGTGAACGCCGCGGACTAGCGAAGCGTCGCATGTATCGCACCTTGGCGCCCTGGGTCACCGAGAACCCGCTGATCTTGCACGTGGTCAGCACCAGTGACACCGTCGTCAAGCAAGCGATTGATCAAGCCGCCGAGTGTGGTTTTGAAATGATCAGCTTGTCCTTCGGCAGCGGGCTGAACATGGAAGATGATTCGCCCGAGAATCATGCCAAGTTCAAAGCGCTCGCCAACTACGCCGTCAGCAAGGGCATTCACATCGGTGGTTATTCGCTGCTCGCCAGCCGACGCATTCAGCCCGAGGGCGATAACGCCATCAACGTCGAAACCGGCAAACCCGGTGGCCAGCGTTTTGGATACGCGCCGGCGCTTGCAAGTGACTGGGGCCAAGCCTACTTCCGCAAACTCTACGCCTTCTTCGAGAATACTGGCTTCCTGCAGTTCACGCACGATGGCAGTTACCCGGGCGACTGGGATGCCGCGGCACGCCCGCCACTGCAACGCGGTTACGAAGATTCGCAGTGGGTGCAGTGGAACATCATCACTGAGTACTACCGTTGGCTGCGCGCACGCGGCGCGTATTTGCGCGTGCCCGATTTCTACTACCTTCAGGGCGCCAATGAATGTGGCATGGGCTATCGCGAAGTCAACTGGTCGCTGCCGCGCGCCCAGCAGGTCATTCATACGCGGCAGAACATCTTTGATGGCACCTGGGGCAAGACGCCTTCGATGGGCTGGATGTTCGTTCCGTTGACGCAGTATCACGGAGGTGGCGCCGCGGCGACAATCGAACCGCTCGATACACACCTCGATCATTACCAACGCATGCTGGCTTCCAACTTGGGCTTGGGTGTGCAAGCCGTGTATCGCGGTCACCGGCTCTACGACACCCCGCGTGTGCGCGACGCAGTAATCGCTTGGGTCGATTGGTTCAAACACTTCCGCGACATCTTGGAAAGTGATGTGCTGCATGGCCGTCGTGCAGATGGCCGCGACATCGACTGGATGTTGCACGTCAATCCGAAGCTGGACACCCCCGGCATGTTGGTGGTCTACAACCCCTTGCATGTTGCTGTGACTCGTTCGATTCAAGTCCCGCTTTACTTGACCGGCATTCGCGATCAAGTCTTGATCGAATCGGCGGTGGGCAACGCGATCAAGGTCGGTCCGCGCATGCTCGATCGCCTTGACCGCGACTACTCTCTTGACCTGAAAGTTGAAGTTCCTGCCGGCGGCATGACTTGGTACACCTTCCGCATGCCTTAATGCGATCGACCTTCATTCTTCTTGCCTTGGGCAGCTGCGCCTTCGCCCAAGGTGACGGCTCTCCGATTGGCAGCGCTCACTTCGCCCAAACCGGCGGTGGCCCAAGTGTGGCCGCGGCAGGCGACTTGGAGTTTGAGTTTGATTACGACCAGGATCCAGGCGACACGATTGCGACAGGTGTCGGTTTGGTCCTTGGACTTCCACATCACAACGAGCTCTCCATTGCCTGGTCTCCGTATGCGGTGATTCGGCGTCCAGGCCCCGACGCACGGCGCACTGGCGATGTGTCCTTTGCGCTGAAGAACCAATTAGTCGAAGCGCATGGCTCGACGCCCGCGTGGAGCATCGAGCTGGGTACTCATCTTGCCGCTGGCGAAGCTGGGCATACGCGCGGTGAAGGCGCCTCCGATTTGTACGCCGCGACCGCGCTTGCGCAGTCTTATGGCGCGCACACTTGGACTGGTTATTACGAACTCCTGCTTGCCGAAGCGACCGGCGGCGACTCCACGTTGGCCGAGCATATTGCGGCCGTGCAGTGGGCCCGCTTGTTGCAGCCAGAGCTAGGCACTTACGTCGAAGGCATTGGCGTGCTGGGGGCACCCGCCGATCTCTCGGGCAGCTATTTCGGTGCAGGACTGTCCTGGCAAGCTCATGAGCACCTTGCCCTGGAGGCAGGATTGCTCTTCGGGCTTGGTGGCGATGCGGAAGACTTCCGCCTGCTGCTTGGCGCAACCACGACCCTCGCGCAACTCGGCAAGATCGGCCTGGGCAGCTTCTAGAATCGCCGGGTGCCGAGCGCCTCCAAGACCAGCTTCTTCGCCGCCGTCATCCTAAACCTTCCCGCATGCCAAGCGGCGAAGGATGGGCAAGATTCGCTAGAGCGGCCCAATGTCCTCTTAATCATGACCGATGACGCCGGTTATGGCGACTTGGGTTGGACGGGGAACAGCGTGATCGAGACGCCGCGCATTGACCAGCTGGCCTCGGAAAGCGGCAGCATGCATCGCTTCTACGTCAGCCCGGTCTGCACGCCGACGCGCGCGGCCTTGATGACCGGGCGCAACAGCTTGCGCACTCAGGCGATCGACACCTACCGCGGGCGCGCGATGATGAACACCAACGAGCTGACGATCGCCGAGGTTCTGCGCGATGCCGGGTATGCCACTGCGCTCTCGGGCAAGTGGCACTTAGGCGACAACTATCCGCTACGGCCGATCGACCAAGGATTTGAGGATGCGCTGCATCACCGCGGCGGCGGTTTGGCGCAACCGGCCGACGCGCTGGACAACGATCGGCGCTACACCGACGCGATCCTGTTTCACAATGGCGTGGAGGTGCAGACCGAAGGCTTCTGCATGGACGTCTACACCGATCACGCGATCGGCTTCATGCGCAAAGCGGTTGAGGAAGGTCGGCCCTTCTTTAGCTACCTCGCAACCAATACGCCGCACGGACCTTGGCATGACATCCCCGAAGATCTCTATCAGAAGTACAAAGCGAAGGACCTATCGGAAGTCGTGCCTGACCCCGAGCAGGCCGACCGCGTCGCCCGTGGCTACGCGATGATCGACAACATCGATCAAAACGTCGGACGCATGCTCGACGCGCTGGATGAAATGGGTGTCGCCGACAACACCATCGTGATTTACCTGCACGACAATGGGCCTTACAGCATTCGTTATGTCGGTGAGATGCGCGGCATGAAGTCGAATGTATGGGAAGGAGGCATTCGCTCGCCCTTCTTCGTTCGTTGGCCGGGCAGGGTACCGGCCTTGGTGCACGATCAGATCGCTGCGCATATGGATGTTTGGCCGACCATCGTCGAAGCAACCGGTGTGCGCCCGAAGGCACAGGTCGAGTTGGACGGCAAGAGCATTTGGCCCTTGCTGACAAACACCGCAACAGATTGGCCCGAGCGCAAGTTGCACATCCAGGCGCACCGCGGCGATCAACGCATTGCCACGCACCACTTCGCAACGATCGGGCAGCGCTACAAACTACTGCGCAACTCGGGATTCGGCCGCGAAGAGTTCCCAGACAACCCCGCGCCGCTTGCGCTCTACGATTTGGCGAACGATCCGCTCGAGCAAAATGACATCGCCGCCGAGCACCCCGAGATCGTGGCCGAATACCTGGCCGAATACCTTGCGTGGTTCGAAGAGGCCAGTGACTACGAAGGGGTTGGCCAGCCACCCGCCATCGTCATCGACTTTGAGGCTGAGCCGATGCAAGAACTCAACCGCAATGACTGGCGCATCAAGTCGGGCGGCGGCTATGGCGCCAGTGGTGCGTGGCACATGGAATCAACAAAGGATCAGGCTCTCGGGTTCCGCCTGACGACTCGCAACGCACCCAAGAAGTCCGGCCCCTATCGCGTCGAAATCCTCCTTGATGAGGAACTCGTTTGTGCGCTCGATGGTACCCACGCCGATGCCGAGCAACGCCTCGACATCCAAGTTGACGAAGCCTTCGTCTTCCGCGCCGGCCAGCATGCTCTTGAGCTTCGCCTCAGTCTGAACGGCGAGCCGTGGATGCCAGAACACTTGACCTTGATGCCGGCGGTCAGGTAGGCGGGAACCAAGCCCGGGTTTAGTCGGACTTCTCCACAGGGGCAAGTTCGAAGGGGATCTCGGCATCCCACTTTTGCGCGAGCTTGCGCAGGCGATTCACTTCTCTGCGGTTGTCCGCGGCGAGGTCGGTGCGCTCGCCGGGGTCGGCTTCGAGGTCATAAAGACGGAGGCCGGGTTCGCGTTGCCAGTTGCGGCCGTCGCTGGTGTCGTTGGCATTCCAGATCAGCTTCCACTTGCCGGACCGCAAGGCCCACTGCCCGCCGTTCTTCCAGAAGAAGTGTTTGTGCGGAGTCGATTCCTCGGCGCTGGCGAGCACCTCGGCGAGATCTTGGCCGTCGAGCTTGTGTTGGGGCTGCGGAATGCCGGCCAAGGTGCACAGAGTCGGGAACCAATCGCAGGCAGTCGCCAACTGATCGCGCACTTCGCCTTCAGCGACTCCCGGGCCGGACAGAATCGCTGGCACCCGGATCCCGCCTTCGAGCAAGCTGAACTTGGCGCCACGGTGCGGGCCGGCGCTGCCGCCGCCGTAGTAGGCGCGTTGTTCGGTCGAGTGCCCGTGGTCGGATTGGAAGACCACCAAGGTTTCGTCGCGGATGCCTTCCTCTTCCAAGAAGGCCAGCAGCGCACCGATGCGCTCGTCCATGGTCGACACGAAGGCGGCGTATTCGCGACGCGGCATCGCCATACCGGAATACCGGTCCAACCACTTCGGGTCGCCCTGGTATGGGTAGTGCGGAAGATTCAGCGCGAAGTACATCAACCAGGGCTGCTCATCGCGGCCGCGAATCCAATCCATGGCCTCGTCCAGGCAGAGATCGGGGAAGAAGTCGCCTGGGTGGTATTCCTCGACCCCATTGCGCACCAAATCGTGCCGGTTCGGGCCGTTCCAGTAGAAGAAGTGGGAGTAGTTGTCGATACAACCGCCCAGGTGTCCGAAGCCGAAGTCGAAGCCCTGCCCGGTCGGCTGACGATCGCTGCTATGCCCTAGGTGCCACTTTCCGATCTGCGCGGTCGCATAACCATGCGCATGAAAATGCTCAGCAATCGTCACCGTCTCAGGCGGCAGCCCGCTTTCCGGGTTGTTTGGGTCGACATTCCCCATCAGGCCCGCGTTCTGCGGGGTCAGGCCACTCAGAAAAGCCGCCCGTGACGGTGAGCAAACCGGGGCCGCCGCATAGAACTGGGTAAACCGCGTGCCCCGGGCGGCGAGCCGATCGAGAGCAGGCGTTTGAAGATCGGTCGTGCCCCATGCACCAACATCGACGCTGCCTTGATCGTCGGCCAGGATCAGCAAGATATTGGGCTTTTCGGCCTGTGGATCCTGCATCGAGAGCAGGCTGAGCGTGAGGATGGCGAACAAGACTTGTGATCAAAAGGTGAACAGCCAAGGGCGGATGTCCTACGAATAGGATGGCATGCTCGCCCGATTCGCCAAACCCTTGCTTCCCGCCCTCCTCCTTGCCCTCGCGCCGGCCTGCCTGCCGGCACAGCAGCCCGATATGCGCGCCCCCGATCTGACCGGAACCGAATGGCTGAATACTGACCGGCCGCTGACCTCATTCAAAGAGGATCTGAAGGGCCAGGTCGTGCTGCTCGACTTCTGGACTTATTGCTGTATCAACTGCATTCACATCATCCCCGACCTGGAGAAGCTGGAGGCCGAGTTTGCCGACCAGCCTTTCCTGGTGATCGGCGTGCACAGCAACAAGTTCCCGCAGGAAGGCGAGATGAAAAACATCCGCCAGGCGGTGTTGCGCTACAAGATTCAGCACCCGGTCGTGGTCGATGCCGATCACAAGATCTGGCAGGCATACACCGTGCGGGCTTGGCCGACGCTGGCTTTGATTGGCTCGGACGGCAACATTATTGGCATGGCCTCGGGCGAAGGGCACCTCGAAACCCTGCGCCTTGCGATTCGTCAGGCACTCGACGAAGGCAAGAAGAACGGCGCGCTCGCCGAAGGACCGCTCAAGCTCAAGAAGGAGGTTGCCCCTGCAACGGAACTTTTCTACCCCGCCAAAGTGCTGGCCGCTGGTGAGAAGCTCTACGTTGCCGATAGCGCGAACGACCGCTTGCTCGAACTCAATTCCGAGACCGGCAAGATCCTACGCGAGTTCAAGCCCAGCGACCCACCCCTGCATCACCCGCACGGCATGGCGCTCGCTGGCGACACTCTCTATGTCGCCGATACCGACAATCATCTGCTCCGCAAGCTCGACCTGAAAACCGGTACGTTCACGACCTTGGCCGGCGAATTGGGTGTGCAGGCGCGGCCCCTCCCCGAAGCCGGGCCAGGTCTCGACACCCCGCTGAACTCGCCGTGGGCGCTCGAACTCGACGGCGAGCAACTGCACATCGCGATGGCGGGCAGCCACCAGCTTTGGACCTACAACACGCGCTCGGGCCGGGTCAGCCCACTTGCCGGCAGCGGATACGAGAACATCGTCGATGGCCCGGCGGAACTAGCCCGACTGGCCCAGCCCAGCGGCTTTGCCCAACTCGGCCGCAAGCTCTACTTCGCCGATTCTGAGGTCAGTGCGGTGCGCTCGATCGATCTGGCCTCCGATATCGTCGAGACCTTGGTCGGAACCAACCTGTTCCGCTTTGGCGACCGGGACGGCAAGGGCACCGATGAAGTGCTGCTCCAGCACCCGCTTGGCCTTGCCGTCTGGAAGGGCAAGCTGCTCGTTGCGGACACCTATAACAACAAGATCAAGCTGCTCGATCCGGCCACGAAGGAATGCACCACTCTGCTGGGCAACGGCGAGGAAGACATGCGGCCCGATGTCTTGACGATGTGGGAGCCGGGCGGAATCGACACCGAGGGCGACACGCTCTACATCGCCGACACCAACCATCACCGCATCCTGAAGGTGGACCTCAACACCAAAGAATGGAAGGTGCTGATTGGAAACGCGGTGGCTGCGGTTCCAGCCGGCGCGAAGCCGGTGAGCCAGGGCACCGAGGCGCCCTCGGACGGGTAGAATCCGTGGGCTTCGATCCTCGTCTTTGAACTTGGAAGCCCTCACCCTCTTCGCGATCTCCTTGGGCGGCGGCCTTGTGCCGCTGTTCCTGCGTTGGACTGACCGCGCCCTGCACACCGCATTGGCGCTGGCGACCGGAATTTTCCTCGGCGCGGTCTTCCTGCATTTGCTGCCTTCGGTCGCACAGCTCAGCCTTGATGACCCGACCGCAGTGGTTGCCGGCGTGGATGGATCGGCTGAAGTCGATGATCACGCCGGACACGACCACGGGCCGGGCGAAGAACACGCCGATCACGACGGCCACGATCACGCCGCCGAAGCCGATACGCACTTTGGCCACAGCCATGGCGACCCCTTGCCTTGGATCTTTGTGCTGGTCGGAGTGCTTGCGGTTTATCTGATCGAAGCGCTGCTGCTTCCCGCGCACGATCATGACCACAATCATGGCCATAGTCATAAGCCGCATGAACATGGCGATGACTCCGCGCACCGCGAAGGCGATCTGTCGCGGCACCGCGCGGTTGGCTATGCCGCATTGGTCGGCTTGATCATTCACGCCTTCACAGCTGGCGTCTCGCTCGCCGCGGCGGGCATGGACCACGCGATTGGCGCTGCGATCTTCTTGGCCATCTGCGCTCACAAGAGTTTTGAAGGCTTCTCTTTGGCGACCGTCTTCCTGCTCGCCAAGCAATCACGCCGCCGCATTGTCGGCATGTTGATCGCGTTTAGCCTGGTCACGCCGGCCGGCATGTTGCTCGGCCATAGCTTAATCGACGTGCTTGACGAACGCGGCATCGGCATCGCCGCAGCGCTGGCCGCCGGCACCTTCCTCTATGTCAGCCTGTGTGAGCTGCTGCCGGAAGTCTTCCACCGCCGCGAAGCAATTGCGTTACGCAGCGGCTTGTTAGTCGTTGGGATCGTCATGATGGGTTGGTTCGGGAGCGCTGGCATATGACCGAATTCGCACTGGCATGGCTAGGCGCGATCTGGGTCATTCTGGTCGAGTCGGGCCCCTACCTGCTCGCCGGATTCTTGATTGCCGGCGCGCTCAAGGTCGCGATCCCTGAACGCTGGATCTATCGCAACCTGGGCCAAGACAACACGCGTTCGGTTTTCTTGGCCTCCCTGTTCGGGGTACCGATTCCGCTATGTTCGTGCTCGGTCATCCCCACGGCGATGTCGCTCAAGCGCAGCGGCGCGAGCAAGGGCGCGACGACCTCCTTCTTGATCTCGACACCGGAAACCGGAGTCGATTCGATCGGGGTGACCTATGCCTTAATGGATCCGATCATGACCGTGGTCCGGCCTTTATCGGCACTGCTGACGGCCTTCGTCTCTGGCACTTTGGTCAACCGCATCGTCAAGCGCGGCTGGGACGATCAGCCCGAAGAAGATCTTCAGAGGCGCTTGGTCGAATCGGATGCTGCGCATGATCACGGCCATGCACACGCCCACGCAAGCGACGACGCGGCCGAAGTGGATGGCGAGAGCAAGAGTGACGACGACGCAGCATCGTGCTGCCACGAACCCGAAGTCGACGAGAAGACCACCGGGAAGGAGAAGGCCAAGGAAGCTTGGCACTACGCCTTCGTCACGCTGATGGCCGACCTGACGCCGTGGTTCATCCTCGGCTTCATCGTCTCGGGCTTCATCACTTTGATCGTGCCTGACGATTTCTTCGGCAACGTATTGCCGAACGGTTGGATGTCGATGACGGCCATGCTCTTCATTGGCGTGCCGCTCTACATTTGCGCAACCGCCAGCACACCGGTCGCAGCGGCATTGATCGCCAAGGGCCTCGACCCTGGCAGTGCGCTGATCTTGTTGCTCGCCGGGCCGGCCACCAACATCGCAACCATCGCCGTCGTGCGTGGCTTCCTCGGGCGCCGCGTGCTTTACGCTTATCTCGGCAGCATCGCAGTCTGTTCGCTCGCGCTTGGTTTTGGCGTGAACTGGCTCTACGGCATGCTCGGGACTTCTCCCACCACAGCAGTGGGCCCCATGAGTGCGGAACACACCTCCCTGTTCGCGCAGGCGACCGGCGCGATTCTGCTCGCTCTGCTGATTTGGCACGCGCATCGTTTGGGTTTGGTTGCCAACTGGGGCGGCAAGCTGCGCAAGTTGTTCCTTCCGGTCGGCCTCGACCTGGGCGCCAAGCCGATCAAGATTCTGATCTTGCTGTTCGTGCTGGGTCTGTACCTGGGCACTGCGGTCTCGCCGCTCAAGCCCGGTGAAACTGGCTTCGTCGTGCGCTTTGGCAAAGTGGTCGCCACGCTCGAAGAGCCCGGCGCCGTTTGGCATGCGCCAGCACCGATCTCGCGCCTGGTCACGGTTTCGAACGCAACACTGCGGGCAACCAACATTCAAGGCCCGGGCGAATCGCTCAGCCTGGCTGCAATCACCAAGTTAGCCCAAGCCGACGCCCGCGCGGGGCAAGAAGCGCGCGCGCGCCGCGCAAGTTTGGAAGCTTCGACCGAGGTCTTGACCCGCGATGAGACGCTACTGCGTTTCGAGGTCTCGATTCATTACCGCGTGCGCGACGCGCAAGCCTGGCTATTCGAGACCGAGTCACCTCAAGACTTGGTCTTGGCGTACGGCGAAAGCGCCTTGCGCGCTTCGGGTTTGGCCCGCATGGCCGATGAACTCTTGATCGGCGACCGCAGCATCGTGCAAAACGAAGCGCGCGCGACGATGCAAGCCGGGCTCGACGCGCTCGGCGCGGGCATCGATGTGGTGCAGATCAACTTGGACGAGGTCCATGCTTCGGCCGACCCGAGTGTGCACTACGCCTATCGCGATGTGGCCTCGGCACTCGAGGATCGTCAACGCTACATCAAGCAAGCCGAGGAATACCGTGTGCGGCGCGAGTCCGCGGCGCGGGCCCAAGCAACTACCTTGGAACAGGAAGCCGCTGCAGAAGCGAATGCCCTGTTGCAACAAGCAACTGGCGACGCCGCTGCCTTCCTTGCGCTGCGCGACGCCTTGAAAGAAAACCTACCCGCGCATCAGTTGCGCCTACGACTGGAATCGATGGTGCGCGTGCTGCAACAGAGTCGCGTGATTGCCGTCGCTGATCCGGGCCGCATCGTGACCCCGCTGCCGCCGAATGGATCGCGCAACGCACCTTTGTTCGATGGACGCGCGTCAGGTGGACGCGACGAGGAATAAGTTATGAAGAGACGCTGGATCCCTCTGGTCATCCTTGCTTCCCTGCTCGCCATGTTGTCGAGCTTCCAGGTTGCCGAAGGCAGTTATGGCGTGGTCATGCGCTTTGGCAAACCGGTCACCGTGGTCGAACAAGCTGGGCTTCACTTCAAACTGCCCAGCCCGATCGACACGGTGGTCCCAATCGATATGCGCATGCACTTGCTCGACCCCGAGCCGGGCACCTACCTGACCGAAGACAAGAAGAACCTATTGGTCGACAGCTTCTTGGTTTGGTCGGTCGCTGACCCGCTGCTTTACTACCGCGCGGTAGGCTCGCGCGCTGGTGCCGAAGCGCGCTTGTCGGAGATCGTTCGCTCGGTAGTCGGCGATGTCCTCTCTTCCTACGACTTCGAGTCGATTGTCAGCACCGAGGGCGAAAAGAGTGGGCTGGCGCTGATCGCCGATGATTTGCGCGCGGCAGCTGCGAGTCGTGCCGAAGCGACGATGGGGTTGACGATTCATTCGGCACAGGTCAAGCGTTTGAACTTCCCGGATCAGAACAAGCGCGCGGTATTCAGCCGCATGGAGACCGAACGCCAAACGATCTCGGCCGGCTTCCGCGCTCAGGGCAAGGAAGAGTACGACGAGATCAAGGCGATGACCGATCGCGAAGAAGCCGAGCTGCTTGCAGCGGCGCGGCGCAAAGCCACCGAACTTCGTGGTGCCGCGCGCGCCGAGTCGGCGCGCATTTACGCCGAGGCCTACAACGCTGATCCCGAGCTCTACGCTTTCCTGCGCTCGCTTGAAGCCGCCGAGTCGGCCTTTGGTGATGACAGCACGATCGTGCTTCCCGCCGACCATCCTTTGTTGAAGGTGCTCAGCGACTTCCCCACTCCGAGCCAAGTCGAGGGTGGTGAATAGTTCCTGGCTTCGCCGCGCAGCCTTGGCTGCCATCGTTCTGTACTGGCTGAGCACCGCTTTCCAAACGGTCAAGCAGGATCAGACCGGCCTGGTGCATCGCTTCGGTTCGGTACAGCGCACGGTGGGCCCTGGCTTTCATCTGAATCTTCCCTGGCCTTTCGAAAGCATCGAGAAGATTGCCACCGGCGTCAGCCGCACGATGCCGGTTGGCTTCACCTACCTCGAGCAACTCGGCGCCGAGAACCTCGATCCGACCCGTCGCGAGTGGCTCACCGGTGATACCAACATCGCAAAGATGGAGGTCACGCTGTACTACACGATCACGGACCCGGTCGAGTACTTGTACGGCATGTCCGAACCGAGCGGCGGCTTGATGCGCGACATGGTTTTGCGACGCCTTGCCGAAGCGGCGATGACCGAGAGCATCGCTTCGATGGGAATCGATGAAGTGCTGTCGAGCGGCAAAACGCAACTCAGCAACGAGGTCTTGGAGCGCGTGCAGGCGCAGGCCAGAGAGTTCCGCTTGGGCATTACGCTGACCTCCTTCAACTTGACTGAAGTTGGCCCGCCCCCGGAAGTGCAGAACGCGTTCAACGAAGTCACCAGCGCCAAGGCGTACAAAGATCAGCAGCTTTCGGAAGCGCAGGGCGCGCGCGCCACCGCCCTCCCCTTCGCCCGCGCCGAAGCCAACCGCCTGGTGCAGCAAGCCGAAAGTGATTACACGGTGATCGTCAGCGAAGCCCAAGGCTGGGCCGACGCCTTCCGCGCGCTCGCCACCAATATGCAGACTCATCGCGCAGTCGGCATGCAGCGCCTTTGGATGCAAAGTGTCGAGCGTTTGCTCGCTTCAAGTCAGGTCATGGTCCTGCCGCGGGTTCCTGCCGGATCGACCGCGCCGCTGTATCTTCCTGAATAGGAAGTACTTAGCGCGTGAGAAACTCGTGAGGTCTGGATTTGCGCCAGGCCATAGAGTAGAAGGGACATGTTCACCTGGATGAAACTCCGTCCCCTCGCTCTCCTTGGCGCCTTGGCGCTCGCAGGAGCTGCGCCAGCTCAAACCGACCGGTCCGGCTGGCACGCTGAGCTTTCTACCTTGGCCCATGGCGTGCGCGGTGTCGTCACCGTGGTCGACAGCGACACGATTCGCATCGACAACTTCTACTACGACGGCCAGGGCATTGATGTCCGCATCTACCTGGGCACCGCCGACACCCAAGCCGCCTTCACGAACGGCCTTTCGGTTGGACCGGACTTGGTGGGAGCGCCTTACGTTAACGCCTCGCTGATGATGGATCTGCCGGCCGGTGAAACCACCGAGGACTACAAAGCAGTTTCCGTTTGGTGCGTCGCGGCCAATGCCAACTTCGGCTCGGGCTCGTTTGAGCATCCGCGCACGGGATGGCAAGCCGACCTGATCACGAAAGGGCATGGCGTCGATGGCATCGTCACGATTGTTGACCACAACACCATTCGACTCGATGAATTCGATTACGACGGGGGTGGCTTCGAGGTCTATGTCTTCTTGGCCGAAGAGGACACGAACGCCTCGATCCCGAACGGTTTGCGCGTCAGCCCGGACCTGTTTGGCACCGCCTACAACAACGCGACCCTCACTTTCGATTTGCCTGCGGGCGAAACCGTCGATGGTTATGACGCAGTCGGCGTTTGGTGCGTGGTGGTCGGCCAAAACTTTGGATCGGGCAGCTTCGACTCAGTGTTCGAAGTGGACGTGAACACCATGCAAGCTGGTACGCCTGCGGTCTTCCGTTTCTCGGGCGCGACTGCAGATCGGCCGATCTTGACGGCCTATTCACTCGCCGGCGCGGGCCCAAGCAATACCGCGATTGGCGTGGTCAGCTTGAGTCAGCCGATTCGACGCTTGCCGAATACCATTGCCACCTACAACGGCGGCGGACGCTTGAGCGTGCCGGTCCCGAGTGGCACGAGCGGCACTTCGATTTGGATGCAAACCTATGACGCCGGCAGCGGCCGCTTGTCGAACGGCTTGATGCGGGTCATTCAGTAGGCGCCGCGAGCGCACCCTGAGCGGCGTTGACTTCTCGTAAGTCAGCGCCGCTTGGCTTTTGGTAGACCCGCAAACCGAACTCGGGCAAGACCGCAAACAGGTGATCGAAGATGTCGCCCATGATGCCTTCGTAGTGCACCCAGCGTTGCTCCTTGGAGAAGACATAAATCTCGATCGGCACGCCTTCGGGCCCGCTTGCCAGTTGCCGCACCAAGAAGGTCATTGACTCACTGATTTGCGGATGGTTCTCTAGGTACGCCTTCACGTACGCCCGGAAAGTACCCAAGTTGGTCAAGCGCCGGCCGTTCACCAAGCTGCTTTCATCGACTTTCTTTTCTTGGTTCCAGCTTTGCACCTCGGCAACTTTCTCGTCGAGGTAAGCCTGGATGTACTGCACCTTCTTTAGGCGCGCGAGCATCCCCTCGTCAAGAAAGCGCACCGTGTTCATATCGATCGAAACCGAGCGCTTGATGCGTCGTCCGCCCGATTCCGACATACCGCGCCAGTTCTTGAAGCCACCGGTGACCATCGCTGGCGTCGGCACGGTGACGATGGTCTTATCCCAGTTCTGCACTTTGACTGCGTGCAGCGTGACTTCCATCACATCGCCATCGGCGCCGTAGGCCGGCACTTCAATCCAGTCGCCCTTGCGTACCAGATCGTCGCGCGTCAATTGAATGCTGGCGACAAAGCCAAGGATAGAATCCTTGAAGACCAACAGCAGAATGGTCATGACCGCGCCCAAGCCAGTCAACAAGCTGGTCGGGTCTTTGCCGAGCAAGTGGGCGACAAACAAGATGCCCGCGACCAACCACAGCAAGATCTTGCCGAGCTGGAAGTAGCTGCGCATCGCCGTCGTGTCGGTCGTTTCGTCTGACTCGAGCACCGCACGAATGGCATCGAGCAAAGCGCTGACGACTCGCCCGGCGACCAGGATCATGTACGCCAGGGCAAGTCGCTGGGTTACTGCTGCCAGCTCGGGGTCGAACAGCCCGGCTAACCCATAAACCAGGAGAGCCGGCGCCAAACCAGCCAAGCGCGTGAAGACCTTGTGCTTGATCAGCAGGTCGTCCCACTTGACTTCGGTCTTCTTCGCGAGCTTGCGGGTCGCACCGACGAGCACGCGCCGCGCCACAACATGGGCCAAGATTGCCGCTACGATCAGGATCACCAAGTTGGCGAGGAAGTCACCGCCGGTGAAGTCTTGCGTGAACTCGGTGATGCGATCCCACATCGACGGTTCTTGCACTTCGACCGTCAAGACTTCGGGCTCTTGGCTAAACAGCAGCATCGGGGCACATCCCTTTGTAGCGACAGAAACGACAGCCGTCGGGCGCGCCGCTTGCCGGCCAGTTCTGCATCATCAAATCGTCGACGTCGGGGTCGTAGTGCACATCCATCATCTCGCGCAGCGACATCGACATGCGGTCTTGTGCTTCGGAAAGTTTCTCGATTTCAACCTGGATGGTTTGTACGTTCTCTTCGCCCAGATACGCGGCGTACAGGATGATGTCCTCCGGGTCTGTCTGCCACTTCTCGCAGGCATAGAGCGCATAGGTATGCAGCTGAAAGATGTCGTCTTCGCGCGGCTTGCCAGTCTTCCAATCCCAGATGTGCACCTTCTCGTCGACGCGATAGGCGAAGTCGGGCACCGCATAGACTTTGGTGCCGAGGAACTGATAGGTGTCGAGCGTTTCGACCGACAACCAATCTTCAGCTGGAACATCACGCACCGGCGCGAGCTGCGGTGACTCGCAGAAAAACTTCGTCGCGACCTCGATCAGCTTCCGCGAGTGCGCGGTGCGCTCGGCCTTAATGTCGAACTTGTAGTGATGCTCAAAGAGGTGTGTCGACTTGTTCGGCCGTTCTTGCCAGGCATCGGTCGACGATTGACGCCATCCCATGCGAAACAGGTTGACGGCTTCTTCCATCAGCTCGGCCGCATTCATGACCGAGCCTGCCCGCTTGAGTTCAAACCAGCGTTCGATCGCGCGGTGGATGACATCGCCAGTGAAAGCCGGCAGCGAGGTCAAGTTCTTGTGGACCATGGTTTGGAATTTTTCGCCGCGCGGGCGTTCGGTCCACCAACCCCATGAGGCGTAGCGCGAATACCAGTATTCCCGCTTGCAGCGCTCGAACTCCTTGGCTCGACTCGCCGACCAGGAAAGCTCACATTTCAGATCGGTCGCGGCCATGCGTGGATTCTATCCGCACCGCGCCGGCCGCTTCCAGGTTGAGCGGTGATCTATCCATAGCGGCCGCCAACTTGGGGTCTCAGTCAGGTGGGGCCGCGGCGCAAAGTAGGGAATGCGAAAAAGGCATGCCGACTCTTGTACTAGCGAGTTCACCCGGCGCACCTCAATCATGTCGAGCCCAAGCGCCTCGGTTTGTAGCGACTCTGCGGCTTCGGACCCCAGCAGTCGTGCTCAGCTTGCAAGCGGTGGCTCCGATTGACCGCTGCGGTTGCGAAAGATCATGACACATGCTGCCAAGCCAAGCGCGATGATCACCCACGGGAGGAAAGCCTGAGAGGCACGCACTCCCCATGCGTTCTCAAGGTAGTAGGAAGACACCGGGAGGATGCTCGCGACAAGAAGGCCGCGACGGCGAAACGCGGCGAGCTCTTGCTTGCTGCAGTTCACTTCCGGGAGAACTGCAAGCGGGAGAAGTGCCGCCCAGGCACCGAAACTGAGAAGGATTTTATTACTCATCCAAGTGCCTGGATCGATGACCGCAAGTACCACGCCTGGAAAACAGAGCAGCGCGCTGAATGCCACGTAGCGCAACACCCCTCGCAGAACCGATCGCGCCGGCCTGGCGAGAAACAGCAAGCTGGCCGCGCAGAGCATCGTGAACCGAGCGAGGTCCACAAAGTACATATCGCCATCGTCAAACCAGATCAGCACTGCCGAGAAACAAACTCCCACCCAGGCAAGCAAGCTTGCTGCGGGTTGAAGTCGATTACTTCGCGCCCAACAGAGAATGGGCAAGAGGAGCGAGCCATAGACAAAGCAGAGAAACAGCAGATCGACAAGGGCTTGAGGCGGCTCGGCCTTGGGCCAGCCGATCCCCCACCATTCCCACATTGCGTAATCCGGGAAGTCGTGGCTCGCGTCGTAGTGGAATCCAAACGCGTGATACCACTCGTCGCCCGGCTGCACGAAGCGCTCGCCGGTATAAGCATCGGGATAGGTGATCGTGCCGTCGGCATGATGCGTGATCAAGCCGTCCGGGTAGGGCGTCGGCGTGGTGGGGCCTTCGCCTGATTGTTGAAATCGCGCTGCGCTCACGCGGCATGGAGGGGGACCGGGTCAGTCGGCTTCCGCCTCTGACGAAGACACGCCGCCACCCAGATCCAAGACGCAGGAATTGACAACGGAACAAAAAGGACCACCCAATGCGGGGAGTCCTGATCGAGGAATCCGGCCCAGTTCACCAAGTACACCCCAAGCACGGGAAGCAGCAGCAGCGGGATCATCCGACGAGCGAGGATTCGCAACTTGTTTGGCTCAAGTGGCGGAATCCAAATGACTGCCGCCAAACTCAACAGTTGCACCGGAAGCATGGGGGACGCGATGAGGAACAACTCCGGCGGGTCGACGGTGAGCACAATCATGTCCGGACTCAACAGCACCAACACCGGCAGCATCGCGGTTCGGAACCACTGGGTGCGTCGCCCCGGAGCTGGCCTCGTCAGCCAAATCATGAGAAAGCACCCGCCGACCAATGGCCACGAATAGAAACAGACATAGCTTGGCCAGCCCGTGACCCCGAGAACGATCGCCGCACTAGCAAGCAGACCCACAGCACCAGTCAACCGGGCGAGCGGAGGCACCAGCCATGGGAGACGAACCCCCACGAACGCAAGCACGCCGACACAAAGCAACACCGCGCCGTGGAGAACCCGGGTGATCCAACTCGGAAGGAACTCGCTCAGCCCATATCCCCACCTTGTCCAATGTGATTCGTCTTCGATCGCGAAAACGAAGTACCCGAGGTGGTTGTACCAAGTGTCGGGCGCGGGGAGCTGCATGGATGGCGTGGGCGGATCGCCGTTTTGAGGCTACCATTCAGCCTCGGCAGGACCGGGGGCCCACCCTGCAACAATTCCCTGCCATTGTTTGAGGGCTGACGCCGTTTGGCGCACTAGGTTGTGGGAACGAAGCCCGCGCTCCCCCCGTCGGCCTCCTAGGTTCTGAACCGATCCCCCGAAGAAACTCTACGTAGATGAAGCACTTCCTTACCACCACCGCCGCCGGCCTGCTCCTTCTGGGCAGCTCCATGGCTCAACAACTCGAAAATGCGGCCCCGCGCTATGTCGAGACACCTGGCGTGACCGAATTCACCGGCCGCCTGATCGTTCGCCCGCTGCAGGTAGCGGACCTGATGGAGCAAGGCATGAGCCGCTCCGACGCGCTCGAACTCAACCGTCGCGCCACTCAGCGCGCCCAGCAATGGGGCATCAAGGAGTACGTCGCGGACACCAACGAGACCGTTCTGATCATCCCGGAAGGCCACGACGAAAACAGCTTGGCCGAATGGCTGCTCGCGACTGGCGAATACCAGTACGCCGAGCCCGACTGGCTTTGCTACCTGACCGAAACCACCCCGGACGACCCCGCCTTTGGCAACCAGTGGCAGCACGGCAAGATGAAGTCGGAAAAGGCCTGGGACTTCGGCTTCGGTAGCTCGACCTTCATTGCTTGCACCGTCGACACCGGTGTCGACCTGGATCACCCAGACCTCGAAGCAAACCTCGTTTCGGGTTACAACTCGGCTTCGCGTCGTTCGCAAGCCAATGGCGGGTCGGTTGCCGACATCAATGGTCACGGCACCGCAACCTTGGGCTGTGTCGGTGCGATCGGCAATAACGGCAACGGCGTGGTCGGTATGGCTTGGGACATCAATTTGATGCCCGTACGCTGCACCAACAACTCGAATGGCAGCGCTTCGCTGTCCAACCTGACCGATGGCGCACGCTGGGCTTCCGATAACGGCGCCCGTTCGGTCTCGGTGAGCTACTCCGGTGGCAACTCGAGCAGTGTGCAAACCACGGGTGCGCACCTGAAGAACGAAGGCTCGCTGCTGTGCTGGTCGGCTGGTAACGGTGGCAACCGCGTCAGTGGCTCGAACCACGCCGATGTCATCATTGTTTCGGCGACGAACCAAAGCGATAACGTCACCAGCTGGAGCACCTACGGCCCATGGGTCGATGTGGCCGCTCCTGGCGAAAGCGTGCGCACCACCACCAACGGTGGCGGCAACGGCGCAGTCTCGGGCACCAGCTTCTCGGCACCAATCGTCAACGGCGTGATCGCCATGATGATGGTTGCACACCCAAGCGGCTCGCCGGACGACATTGAGGGCATGCTGTTCTCGACCTGTGTCGACATCGAAGGAACTGGCCAAGACGAGAAGTCGGGCCACGGCCGTCCGAACTTCTTCCGTGCCATGCGTGAAGCAAGTGAGGCTGAGTACGGTGTGACCAACACGATCGCGATGACGGGCCCAGGTTCGGCAAACGCCGGCAGTTCGGTCAGCTACAGCTGGACCGGCGCACCTGCAAGCTCGCCTTGGGAGTTCCGCTACTCGCTGAACCCTTACGGTTCTTCGATCGGTGGTCAGCACGCCAACATTGGCAGCCCAAGTATCAAGGTCGGTCAAGGCAGCAACAGTGCGGCCGGCGCAGGATCCTTCACCAAGGGGCTGCCGACGCGCGCGCGCGGCCTGCGGGTTTACGTCGAAGTCTTCGCAACCAGTGGTGGCGCGACTTACGATTCGAACATGATCATTCTGAACATCAACTAGTCCAGACTGAAAACGACAACGGGCCGGCTCTTCACAGAGCCGGCCCGTTCTTCGTTTGTACCTAGGTCTGACTAAGCGAGCTCGGGGATTGCGAAGCCCTCGACTCGCGGCTTGCGCAACAGCGCATTCGCTTGCACAGCGTACTCGCCGGTAAAGCGCTCGGCGCTTGGGTCGAGAGAGAGGCATGGGCCGATCAGACCTTGCTCTTTCTTCAGATCGAGGCCGTTGTCTTTCATGTGCGTGGCGAAGCGACCCATGGCTTCGGCGCCGATCTCAACGCCCGCGCCATTCGGGAAGCTAGCGAAATGACCGTCCATCTTGGCCAGCGTTGTCGCCGCGCCGAGCTTGTACGAGATGCTGCCCAGGTGACACAGCGCGCTGGATAGGTGACCTTCCAGTGGGCTTGCGTTGACCGCACCTGGATCGTTCGCGCGCACCGCTTCCATGAACTGTGCGAAGTGGTTTTCGTTGCCTTCGAAGGTCTCGATGACTTGGCCTTCGCGATCAAACGCTTGCACCTTGGTGTAACTTGCACTAACGAGGTAGCCCGTTTCGCCTTCGAAGACCACGCCAATCGACGCGCCTTTGTGGGCTGGGGTCT
Organism: Planctomycetota bacterium; assembly: GCA_040264055.1. GTDB lineage: Bacteria > Planctomycetota > UBA1135 > UBA1135 > UBA1135. The sequence continues at coordinate 16,359 of JBDQJC010000001.1, read as the reverse complement.
TCAGGCCGCGCACCTCGAAGATCAGTTGCTTGTCGCCGTAATCAAACAGCGAGACCTGCGTGTTCGGTGTATCGCCGTCGTCGACATAACTGACGCGCCCACCCAGGCTCATGATCGAAGTGGGCAGCGTATCCACGCCCAAACCCCAACGTGCAATGTCCATTTGGTGCACGCCTTGGTTGCCCATATCGCCATTGCCGGTTTTAAAGTTCCAGTGCCAGTCGTAGTGCAACTGCTTGCGCGTCAAAGGGTGCATGCCGGCGGGGCCGCACCACAGTTTGTAATCGCAGCCTTCGGGTGGCGCCTGTGGCCCATCGACTTTGCCGATCGAACCGCGCCGCTTGTAGCACAGGCCACGTGCCAACTTGACTTTGCCGATGCCGCCTTCGTGCAAGAATTGCATGGCATCGCGGGTGGCCGTCGCGCTGCGTGATTGGGTGCCGTGTTGCACCACCAAGCCCGACTTGCGCGCGATCTCTACGAGTGCGCGGCCTTCGTAAACATCGTGACTGAGCGGCTTCTCAACGTAGACATGCTTGCCCGCTTGCAGCGCCCAAATCGTGGCCAAAGAATGCCAGTGGTTCGGCGTTGCGATCGACACGACATCAATGCTGTCGTCGTCCATCAAAGCGCGCATGTCCTGGTAGTACTTGGCATCGGGCACCGAACGCATGGCCAGGTCGACCACGCTCGAGTCGGCGTCGCACAAAGCGACGACCTCGACGTTCTCCATGTTCTTGAACGCCGAAATATGCGCACGACCGCGGCCGCGCACACCGATGACGCCGACCCGAATGGTTTCGTTCGGGGAGCGGCGGCGTGGACTGCGCGCGAACAGCGGGCTGGTGCCAAAAGTCGTCGCGCCGACCGCAGCTGCGGCAAGCAAGGAGTCGAAGAATTCGCGTCGGGTTTGAGTCATCACTTACTTCCTTTGTCGGGGCCGTCGCGCACCACGCGCATGCCGAGGTGATCGCCGTCGGGGATCCACCACACGCCGGGTGGATAGTTTGGATCGCGCAGCGTCCAATCGTAGTCGAAGGCGAGCCGTGTGGTCGCCGAGATTGACGCGGCCGGTTCTTTCCAGGAGCCGCCGCGCAGGACCGCTTGCTCGGGGTCACTCGCCGAATAAGGGTTGGCGCAGTATTCCCACAGGTTGCCGTAGACATCCTGCAGGCCGGCAGCGTTGGCAGCCTTCTGCCCCACTTCTTGGGTGCGCTCGTTTGAGTTCTCGGCGCACCACGCGTGCTCGGCGATCGCGCTTTCGGCGGGCAGCGCGCCAGCGAACAACTCCCATTCCTTCTCGGACGGCAAGCGATAGCGAATGCTGGTGTTCCAACTCAGCCACTCGCAATAGTTCTTGGCCGAATTCCAACTCATGCCGACGGCTGGCCGTTGGCCCGCGCCCCAATCGCGATCGTAGGGCGTCCAATCGAGCGGCTTCGACGGCTTGCTGACCGCGTCGGCGCTGGGTGGGATTTGGTTGTTCTCTTCGAAGTCGCAGTAGAGCAAGAACTCATCCCAAGTGACTTCGTGTTTGCTGACCCAAATGTGTGCCTCGGGCACCCAAATCATTTCGAAGCCGACCTCGGAACCCTGGATGCTTTGCATGTAGTCCGCTGGCTCGGGCTCGCCGACGGGTCCGGAACACGCAAGTAGTGCGGCGGCGCTCGCGAGCCCTGCGGTGCGCATGCGCTTGATCATCCTTTCAACTTGGCCATCTGGCCACGCAGTGTTTCGAGTGCAACAGGGAACTGTTTGCCCAAGTCCGACCAACCACATTCCATCGAAATCGGGCCGCGATAGTCGATGTCTTTCAGTGCTTGAAGGTAAGGCGTGAAGTCATCGCCATCGACGCCGGGTGCGGTACGCTTGGCGAGCTCGGCAATGTGTACATGGTGAATGTGCTTGCCGGCCTTGCGAATCGATTCGGCGCTTTCCTTGCCGCGCATCATGTGAAAGATGTCGGCGGTCAAACCAATGTTCGGGTGCTGCACAGCTTCGACCAAGCGCGCGCCTTCGTGGACATATTGAATGAAGTTGGTCTCACTCTTTTGCAGCGGTTCGACGCAGACGTGAATCTTGTGCTTCTCTGCAATCGGCGCAAGCCGCATCAGCAGCGCGACAAACTGCAGTTCACCATCAGCCTTGGGAAAGCCTTCGGGTAAGGAACGCGAAGCGCTGGACCCAAAGGTGACCGTCTTCATGCCGATCTCTTCACCGCGGCGAAAAATGACTTCGGCGTAAGCGGCGACCGCGGCGTGATCGGCCTTCGGTCCGGTGCTGGGTAGGCGTCGCGGAAGAAATCCATTCGCGCCATGAATCGGCAGCGCACTGGCCTTGAGTTCCTTGCGTCGTTCGGCGAAGTCCTGGTCGGACTTGTCGGGCATCAACATCCCACAACCGATCTCGATGTAGTCCGCACCCAAGCCTTTCAGCAACTCGGCCTGATCCGGCCCACGCGTGACGCCGATCTTGGGTGTGAAGGACGGCGGGCCGAAGCGCTCGCGCGAAGCTTCCTGAACTGTCGCGGCAATCACTGAGCCTGGCGTTGCTGCAATCGCTCCGGCAGTTGCAAGAAAGGTCCGTCGTGAGATCGTCATGGGGGGAACGCAGCCACGATTGCCGCGTTCCCCCACTCTAGCGCCTAGTGGCGGAAGTGGCGGGTGCCGGTGTGGACCATGGCCACGCCCTTGGCATCGCAGGCGGCAGTGACCTCGGCGTCCTTCATCGAGCCGCCGGGCTGCGCGATGGCAATCACGCCCGCATCGGCCAGGGCCTCGGGGCCGTCGGGGAAGGGAAAGAAGGCATCGCTGCCCGCTACCGAACCCTGCACACGCTCGCCCGCCTTCTCGACGGCGATCTTGGCCGAGTCAACGCGACTCATTTGGCCGGCACCTGCGCCGATCAACATGCCGTCGCGCACCAGGCAAACTGCGTTCGACTTGAGGTGCTTGACGATGACTTGGGCGAGACGCAGATCATCTTCACGACCTTCGGGCACCGCAGTGGTGCCGGCCAGCTTCAACTCGGCATCGAAGGCGTGCCGATTGTCGCTGCCTTGTACTAGGGCCCCTCCCCATACGCGTCGCTCTTCGATCTGATCGCGCTTAGCCTTGCCTAGGTCGGGCACGCGCACGATGCGCACATTCTTGCCCCATTTTGGCTTGGTGCGCAAGATCTCGACTGCTGCGGCTTCGAACTCGGGAGCCGCGACGACTTCGACAAAGTGGCCGGGGCCGACGAGGTATTCCGCGCAAGCCACGTCGAACACTCCGTTAACTGCGATCACCGAACCAAAGGCGGAAAGCGGGTCGCCATCCCATGCTTTACGCAACGCTTCGCCGGCGCTGCTTGCGATGGCCGCACCACATGGGTTGGTGTGCTTGACCACAATCACCGCAGGCGCGGGAAGATCGTTGGCAGCAGTGACCGCACCATCGAGGTCGAGCCAGTTGTTGTACGAAAGCTCTTTGCCACCTTCGAGCACCTCGGCGCCACCGAGCCCTTCACCAGAGAGGTCGGCGTAGAAGCCGGCCGCTTGGTGTGGGTTCTCGCCATAGCGCAGCGCGGCACCTTCCTTGCCCTGGAACCAACGCGCGATTGCGGTGTCGTAGGCACCCGTGCGTTGGAAAGTCTTGCGCGCAAGCTCACTGCGCAAAGCGAGCGTCGTGCCACCCTGGGCAATCTCTTCGGCGACGCGGTGGTAATCGCGTGGATCGCAGACGACGGCAACGCTGGCGTGATTCTTCGCTGCAGAGCGCAACATGCTGGGGCCACCGATATCGATCTTTTCGATGATTTCCGTGTCACTTCCGCCGGCCTCAACCGTCTCCTCAAAGGGGTAGAGATTGACACAAACCAAATCGATCGGACCGATGCCGTGTTCTTGCATCGAAGCCAAGTGCGCCGCGTCATCGCGGCGGGCCAGAAGTCCGCCGTGAATCATCGGGTGCAAGGTCTTCACGCGGCCATCCATCATTTCCGGGAAGCCGGTGTAGTCCGCAACTTCGGTCACGGGCAAACCAGCGTCCGCAATGGCACGCATCGTGCCACCAGTAGAAAGCAGCTCTGCGCCTTGCTCGTGCAATGCGCGGGCGAGGTCGACGATGCCATCCTTGTAGAACACGGAAAACAGCGCACGACGAACGGGGATGCGGTCGGTCATGAAGACTTAGATCGGAGGTACTCCTCGATGAAGGCGTCGAGGTCGCCATCCAACACGGCTTGGGTGTTGCCGCTTTCGAACTTGGTGCGATGGTCTTTGACCATCTGATACGGGTGCAAGACATAGGAACGGATCTGCGAGCCCCAGGCGATCTCGCCTTTCTGGCTGTACATATCCTTCAAATCGTCGTCGCGCTCACGCTCGCGCACTTCAAACAACTTCGACATCAGCATGGCCAATGCAGTTGCGCGGTTCTTGTGCTGACTGCGTTCGTTCTGGCATTGCACCACAATGCCGGTGGGCTCGTGCGTCATGCGCACCGCTGAATCGGTCTTGTTCACGTGTTGCCCGCCTGCGCCGCCGGCGCGGTAGGTATCGACACGCACTTCGCTCATGTCGACCTCGATCGGCGCGTCGGCATCAAACTCGGGCATGACTTCCACCGCCGCGAACGAGGTCTGCCGGCGCGCCTGCGAATCGTAGGGAGAAATGCGCACCAAGCGATGCACACCTCGCTCGGCCTTCAGATAGCCGAATGCGTGGGGCCCCTTGATGATGTAGGTCGCGTGACGGATGCCGCCCTCGTCTGACTCGGTCAGCTCGACCTCTTCGATGTCGAAGCCTCGCCGCTCAGCCCAGCGCACATACATGCGTTGCAGCATCTCCGCAAAATCAGCGGCATCGTTGCCACCGGCACCGGCTTGAATGGTCAAGAAGGCGTTGCGGTGGTCGTTCTCGCCGCCCAGCATCACCTGAAACTCGAGCGCCTCCATCTTGGCCTCGGATTCTCCGACCGCCACTTCTAAGTCTGCTTCGACTTCCGATTCGCCCATCTCCTCGCCGAGTTCGACAAGGGTGCGGATGTCCTCGAGGCTGGCTCGCGCTTCGTCGATGGGCTCCACCACCGACTTTGCGAGCTTCAGCTTGCCAATCAACTCTTGCGCCGTTTCCTGGTCATCCCAGAAACCGGGCGCCGCCATTTTGGCGTCGAGCTCTTCCTTTTCCTTTAGCCGTTTCGCGTAGTCAAAGCCGGCCTCCAATCTGCTGCAAGCGGCGTTCAATCTCGGCGACACGGTCGAGGTAAGGCTTCATCTGGAATCAGGTGCGGAAAGGCGTGGGGAGGAAGATCGCAGTTGCCGAGCCTAAGCGCCGGCTGCGTCGAGCGTGTCGTTCAAGGCGTGATACAACGCGGTATTACACGCCAGCGTGAGCGGAAGTAAACCTTCACGGCTCTCTTTCAAGTAGTCCTCGCGCCGGTCGTAGTCGTCGATGGCATCGAGCGTCTTCAGGTTGTCCAGACGATCTGCGCTGCGAATGATTTGGGCGTCGCGGCCTTCCCAACGCAAGCCTTCAAAGTGAGCCATGTTGCGCTGAAACTTGGTCTGCCCGGGTCGTGGATCCTTCAGCGTCAGGGCGCGCACGAAATCCCCTACTTTGCTACCGAAAGTCGCATTGATCTCATCGACTTGCGTGTCGGTGTCTTCGAGCAAGTCGTGCAGCAGGCCCGCACACAAGACATTCGGGTCGGTCTGATCGGCGAGCTCGTTCAGAATCACGGCAACACGCAGCGGATGGCAACGGAAGTCAGAGCCGTCACGACGCAACTGGCCCGCGTGCCGTTCCATGGTCCATTCAATTGCGGTATGCACCGGTGGCCAGTGATCGCTTCCGACGTTTTCAAGCAGACGAGCTGCCAGTGTTTCAGCGTCAAGCGAACGGATGTCTTCGTAATCGGTCATGATGTTCTTGCCGACTTCTTCCGCCGGCGGGCCTGCGACACAACGGTCGCAGACAAGCGCCGTCAAGCGCCCAGTTCGTGGTGGCTCGCGGTGCCGTCGCCGCGGCCTTCAATGACGTGGTGGCAAAGGTCGAGGAAGATCCCAACTTCCACCACGCCCGGAGTCTCCGACAAGCTTCGGTGCAGCGCGACCGGGTCGTCAATCCCATACGGGAATTTGCAATCCAAGATCCAATTGCCGTTGTCGGTGACGAAGGGCTCGCCGTCTTCCAGGCTGCGCAGATAGGGTTGACAGCCCATCGCGGCAACTTTGGCGCGCGTGACATTCGCGCCGAAGGGAACAATCTCGACCGGAAGTAGGAAGGTCGTGCCGAGTTTTTCGACGCGCTTGCCTTCGCCGACGATGATCACGATCTTCTTGCCACAGGCTGCCACGATTTTCTCGCGCAACAGTGCTCCGCCACCACCTTTGATCAGGCGGAAAGCCTGGTCGACTTCGTCCGCTCCATCGACGACGAGGTCGAGTTCGGAGAGTTCCTCGAGGCTCGTGATCGGAATGCCGAGTGCGCCCGCCCGCTGAGCAGTGTCCTCGGAGGTCGGCACGCCGATGACTTCGATGCCATCACTGCGCATGCGCTCGGCGAGCGCTTCGAGGAAGAAGACCACGGTCGAGCCGGTGCCCAATCCCAAGCGCATCCCGGATTCGACCAAGGCGGTGGCTGCCACCCCGGCAGCTTGCTTCGCGGAGGTCCCGGTGCTCATGGCCGAAAGTATCGCTTCCGGCGCGTCGGAGGTCTATCGGAAAGCCATGAAGCCCGGTTCGCTCGACCGAAAGCCCGGGGACGAGCTCACCAAGCCGAGTTCCGCTCTTGGCGAATCCGCTCGCGCGGCTTAGAGTATGCCTTCGCTTGTTGCAATCACGTCTCAATAACGCCGCATGACTCCCACCCACTCGAGCTTGGCCGATCTGCAGAAGTTCGGGATGGCGCGCGTGGTGCGTGTCCGAGGCGATGACTCCGCCTCGCAACGACTCTGCGAGCTCGGATTCACCCCAGGCACCGAGGTCGATTTCGTGCGCAAAGCGCCTTTCGGCGGACCGTTGGTTGTCCACCTGCGCGGCTACCACCTTGCTTTGCGTCCGGGCGAAGCCCGACTCGTCGAAATCGAGACGACCGGGGGCCAGCAGTGAGCGAAGCTGCCCCTATGAGGCCTGCGCCGACGCCGCGGCGCTCGATCGCGCTGGTCGGCAGCCCCAACTCGGGCAAGACCACTCTGTTTAACGCGCTGACCGGATTGCGCGCGAAGACGGGCAACTATCCCGGGGTCACCGTCGACCGACGCGAAGGTTCCTTCCGCGAACAGGACACCGAGGTCCAACTCGTCGACCTGCCCGGAACCTATTCGCTGCACGCGATTTCCGACGACGAGGCGGTCACTGTGCAAGTGCTGCACGGCGATTTCCCCGGCGTTGCCGCGCCGGACGCCATCGTCATCGTTGCCGATGCAACGACACTCGAGCGCAGCCTGCCGATGATCGCCGAGGTCCTGCTACTGGGCCGCCCCACCTTGCTCGCGCTGACGATGATCGACGAACTCAAAGCGCGCGGCGGCGACATCGACATTTTTGCGCTGCGCCGTGAATTGGGTGTGCCAGTCGTCGGCGTGGTCGGCAACCGCGGTCTCGGGGTCGGCGATTTGCGCGAACAGTTGCTCGACCCCACCAAATGGAGCGCCGCCAAAGACCTCCCCGAAGGCGACACGATTTCGCGCTTTGCCTGGGCAGACTCCTTGCTCAAGCGTGTCACCCGTCACCCGGTTTCGGAAAGCGGGCTGACCCGGCGATTGGACAATCTGCTGCTCCACCCGGTCTTCGGTGGCCTGATCTTTCTGGCCTTCGTCACCTTCTTCTTTCAAGCGATCTTTAGCTGGGCCGGTCCGGCGATGGACACCTTCGCCGGGGCACTCGATCAAGCCGCGGACTGGACACTCGCAACGCTGCCCGATAGTTGGGCCACCCACCTTTTGGCCGATGGCATCATCCGCGGCGTGGGTGCGGTCGTGGTCTTTGTTCCCCAGATCGCCCTACTCTTCGCTCTGATTCTGTTCGCGGAAGCCAGTGGCTACATGGCGCGCGCGGCATTCGTGGTCGACCGGATCATGGGCTGGGTCGGGCTGGAAGGCCGTTGTTTCGTTGCGCTCCTTTCCAGCTACGCCTGCGCGGTGCCCGGCATCATGGCAACACGCACGATCCCCTCTCCCAAGGATCGACTCGCCACCATTCTTGTTGCACCCTTCGCAACCTGCTCGGCGCGCCTACCGGTCTATGCACTGCTGATTTCTGCCTTCGTGCCGGCAACGCCGGTTGCAGGGCCGATCACTTTGCAGGGCTTGACGCTGATGGGCCTTTATCTATTGGGCGCCGTCAGCGCGATCTTGTTCGCAGCGATCTTTAAGCGCGGCATGTTGCGCGGCGCCAGCCTGCCTTTCTATTTGGAGTTGCCGCCGTACCGCTTCCCCAGCATCAGCAGCCTTGCGATTCAGGTCTGGCGCCGCGTGCGTTTGTTCCTCGGCAAGGCCGGCAAAGTCATCTTGGCGGGCTCGATCGTGCTGTGGCTATTCCTCAACTTTCCGGTTTCCGATCCGCCGGAAGGTGCCTCCGAAAGCCAGGCCGCGCAGCACCAGATTGAAAACTCCTTGGCCGCCGATCTTGGCCGCAGCCTCGAGCCGATCTTTGCCCCTCTTGGTTACGACTGGCGCATCAATATAGGCCTGATCGGTTCCTTTGCCGCGCGCGAACTGATGGTCTCGACCATGGCCCAGGTCTACGCCTACGAAGGTGACACCGAGGAAGTCGAGGGCTTCGCCGATCTGTTGACGCGTGCTGACCCAGAAACCGGGCAGCCAATGATGTCCGCGGCCACCGGTTTTTCGCTGATGGTCTTCTTCGTCTATGCGCTGTTGTGCGTCTCGACGATTGCCGTCGTCAAGCGCGAGACCGCCGGATGGAAATGGCCAATCTTCCAGCTGGGCTACATGTTTGGCGTCGCTTGGATCGCCGCCTTCATCACGTACCAGATCGCGGCCTAGTCCCGGTAGAACTGAACCAAACGAACGGAAACTCCGATAGGGTAGAGGGGTAGACCCAATCGTGCGTCCAGCTCACCTTCTCCTGCCGTTTCTGTTGTCGCTCGGCTCCTGCGCAAGCTGGATGCCGGATGCGCCGCAATTCGCAGTCGAGACGCCGCTCGGCAAGGCCTACGCCGACGACCCCGAGCGGGCCAGCCACCTGGTTGACCTCTGGATGCGCCTCGCGCGACAGATTGAAGGCATGCTGCCCGGTTCGAAAGAGGGCGAGATGTTGGATGTCTGGCTGATGCACGCCGACGACATTCCCGACCCCTTCGACATCGGCCATCCGATGGGCGGCATCACCTACAGCGTGAATGGCGACGCTTGGCTGATCCAGGTGCCCGACACTCACAAGCTTGAGTGGATTCTGGCTCATGAACTCACCCACGCGGTGCTCGGCGAAGAATGGCATTCACTCGGCGGCACGCTCGAAGAAGGCTTGTGCGAATACGTCGCCGCGCAGTTCGCACCGGAACTGCTGCCGATGCGCCGCTTGCAAGTGCACATGGGCGCCGCCGCTCTGTTCGGCCACGACCAAGCCGGCATCTTCTTTTCGCAAAGCCGCCGCGATGGAGAAGGCAACATCGAGGTGCGATGGATCGGCGAAAAGGGTCGCACCCCCGAAGAGCTGTGGACGATGGAAGATTTGCGCTTCTATCTTGAGCAATCGAGCATCGCACCTTTTGCGGAAGAGCGGGCGGGCTTGCAGCGCGTCGGCACTTTCCTCGTGTTCCGCATCGTCGACCGTCACGGCTTGCAAGGCTTGCACCGTCTCTGTCGACGCGCCAATGAAGAAGGCCGAGAGGTTGTGCCGTTTAATTGGGTCATGGAAGCCGCCGGCTTCGACATGGGGCCCACGGCAATCCGGCCGCTTGACGATCAGTTTGTACGCGCTTTGATCGAACCACTGCAACACGAATCGCTGCGTAAGATTCTGGAGCAGAGCGGCGACGAACTCGGACGTTACATCGCCTCGGAATACGCCGATCACTTCAGTGGCTTCAACGGCGAGAACTTCGTCAAGTTTTCGAATGGCACGCTTCGCTCCGCTGAAGGTGCGCGCCTGCAGATCTTCGAACTTTCACAATCGCTGCGTGACTCCACGCGAGCGCATTGGCCGGTGCGCGATCAGACGACCGAGATCGTCGAGGTCCCACGCGCGTTTCGGCGCTGGTAGTCGATGCAGGCGCCGCGCCACTTAAGGCACGTGTCTTGCTATTCGTCGTGGGATCGTTCGGCAAGCTGGGCGTGATCCGCCCCGTCCCCTAGCTCGAAGCCACATCGCCCCTCTCCATGAGGCGCCAAGATCCACGCAAGCAGAGGCAGGCCAAGCAACACGATGAATGGGGACAGAAAAACCCAGTCCGTTTTGCGATGTGTGGACTTGTGGCCCATCAAAAGGACCCTCCCATCGCGAAGAACCGGTGAAACCCATCGGGGATCTCCGCTTCGCGCCAGGGCCCCCTCCCAATGAACAACGCCGCCATCCCTGCAAAAAGGATGACGGCGTTGAGGCGAAAGCCGCGCACTAGATATCGAGTTGATCGATTTCGTGCGCGTGTTCTTCGATGTACTTCCGACGCGGTTCGGTCTCGTCGCCCATGAGCATCGAGAAGATTTGGTCAGCCGCGAATGCATCTTCGAGCACGATGCGCTTGAGCAGACGCGTCTCGGGATCCATCGTCGATTCCCAAAGTTGGTCTGGGTTCATTTCACCGAGACCCTTGTAGCGTTGCACTTCGACCTGGCTTTGGCCGGCTTCACGAAGCGCGCCCATCAAGTCGCCGAGTCGCGTCAAGGTACGGTGGTACTTGCCGCAGTCGATGCGAATACCTCCACCCTGACGGCGGTCTTCCATCGGAAGCCCGTAGTCGAGGAGCAACTGCACCGCCGCTTCTGCTGCGTCGCGTTCCTTGTAAACGAAGGAAAGAAAGTGTGCCGATTCGCGCGGGGTCTCCGACTTCGGTCCTTCCCAAACGCGGCGTTCCGGATCGATCGCTGCGATGAAGTTCTTCTGTTCTTCCAGGTCCCAGAAGTAATGCCGCTTCGAATCGCTGCCGCCGCGAGTCTCCAAGACCAAGCCGAGTGGTAAGCCCTTCTGTGGGTCGCGCGCAGCAAGGTATTCACTGCCGCCAATGCCTCGGCGTTCGCCACGGAAGCGATCGAGCGCATTCGAAACACCCTGCAACTTGACGAGCATTTCTTGCAGCTCTTCGCCGCTGGTTTCGATGCTGCCCTTGGCTGGATCGCCATCGCGTTCGTAGCTGACCCGCGCACCGTCCAGTCCGGTTGCAAAGATCGCTTTGTTCAACGATTCGTCGTCGTGCAAGTATTCAAAGGCTTTCGAACCCTTGCGCTGAATCCGATACAGCGGCGGGCACGCAACATAGACACGGCCGCCCTTAATCAGCGGCAGCATCTGTCGGAACAAGAAGGTCAGAATCAGCGTGCGGATGTGCGAACCATCCACATCGGCGTCAGTCATGATGATGATCTTGCCGTAACGCGTCTTGTCGACCTCGAAGTCATCGCCGACGCCCGCGCCGAAGGCTTGGATCATCGTCTGCAATTCCTGGTTGGCCAGGATGCGGTTGGCGGTGTTCTTTTCGACGTTGAGAATCTTGCCCTTCAGCGGCAGGATTGCCTGGAAGCGTCGGTCGCGTCCGGTCTTGGCCGAACCGCCTGCCGAATCTCCTTCCACTACGTACAGCTCGGTGATCTCGGTGTCGCGTGATTGACAGTCGGCCAACTTACCCGGCAAAGAACCGGACGACAGCGCGCCTTTGCGGCGCACCAAGTCGCGTTGCTTGCGTGCGGCCTCGCGGGCATCCCGTGCAAGCAGTGCTTTGCGCACGATCGAACGCGCCGCCTCGGGGTGTTCCTCGAGGTGCGTTCCGAAGCAATCGTTGACGACCGTTTCCACGATCGAGGTTGCTTCGCGCGAACCGAGCTTGCCTTTGGTCTGGCCTTCGAATTGCGGATCCGGAAGTTTCAGCGACAGCACCGCGTACAAACCAGCCTTGTAGTCATCGCCGCTGGGCGCGTCGCCTTTCTTCAGCATGTCGGAGGACTTCAGGTAGTTATTCAGCGTACGCGTCAACGCCGCGCGAAAACCCGAAAGGTGCGTGCCGCCGTCGGCAGTGCGAATGTTGTTCGCAAAACTGAACACGCCTTCGTGCCAGTCGTTGGTGTACTGAAGCGCGACTTCCACGCTGTACTCCTTGCCTTCGTGCTCGACCGACTTTTCAAAGTGCACGATGTCGGTGATCAGCTCTTTGCCATCGGTCAGATCGTGGATGTATGCCTTCAACCCATCCGGGTAGTGGAAGGTGTGTTCCTTCGATTCACCGTCGCGCTCGTCGCGCAGCACGATCTTCAAATCCGAGGTGCCCATCAAGTAGGCCATCTCGCGGAGGCGGTTGTAAACCGTCTCGTAGTCAAAACCATCGTGCGAAAAGATCTCGCGGTCGGGTCGGAAGGTGACTTGCGTTCCCTTGCGATCGGTGTCGCCAGTCACCGTCAACGGGTTGACTCGCAAACCCCGACTGAAAGTGATCTCGTGCTTCTTGCCGTCCTTGTGGACTTCGACATTGGTCCACTCGGTCAACGCGTTCACGACCGAAATACCCACACCGTGCAAACCACCAGAAACCGCATAGGCCTTGCCGTCGAACTTGCCACCCGCGTGCAGCTTGGTCATGACCAGCTCAACTGCCGGCATGCCTTCTTCGGGGTGCATGTCGACCGGAATGCCGCGTCCGTTGTCGCGCACCGTCGCCGAGCCATCGTCATTCAATGTGACCTCGACCGTATCGCAGTAACCCGCCAGACCTTCGTCGATCGAGTTGTCCACGATCTCCCAAAGCAGGTGGTGCAAGCCACTGAAGGCCGTGTCGCCGATGTACATCGCGGGACGCTTGCGTACCCCCTCCAAGTCCTTCAGGAACTGGATGGAGCCGGAGTCGTATTCGGTGGGATTCTTGTCTTTGCTCATCGCAACAAGGGCAGCACAAGGCTGCAACGGGCGCCTGCGCCCGGGACTAACTGCGCCGGAACTCGAGTTGGCGCACGATCACCTGTTGGCCGCGGTTGACCAACTGGCTGTTCAAAAGCGAAAGAAACTCAGCCTGGCGGAACAGCTGCAGTTCTTGCATCAAGGGGGCGGATTCGACAATCACGATCAACTTGCCACCGCGAAAGGAAACCGCACGCGTGCGTCGGCCGATCGATTCGGGCACCACTTGCGCCCAGGCTTCAAAAACCTCGCGATGCTCGCCACCGCGGCTCCAGCCTTTGCTTTGCATCAACTTCGACACGACTTCGTCCGCACGCTGCGCTTGCGCGTTGTGACGGAACGGTCGAGGACGAGGTGTTGCAGACATCAAGACAGATCGCTTAGCCCGTCGTGCTGAGTGGCATGACGATGTAATGGAAGCCCTCGCCGAGCGTGAACTTGGCGGGACGGTTGCCGTCTTCCATGTGCAGCTCAATCTGATCGGTGTGCGCAGCCTTCAAACCATCGAGCAGAAAGGCCGGGTTGAACGCAGCGCTCAGACCATCGCCGACATAGTCGACTTCGAGCGCAGCGGATGCACGGCCGCGGCCTTCGTGTTCACTACGAACTTCCATGCGATCCGGCGTGACCTCGAGTCGCACCACGGCGGCAGCATCGGTCGTCAAGTGACTGGCCAGGCGCAGCTTCTTCGCCAGTGATTCGCGGTGCGCGCGCACCGAGTGCTTGCCGTCTTTCGGAATCACGTTGTCGTAGTTCGGGAACTCGCGATCAAGAACTCGACCGAAGCTCTCTAGGTTTCCGATCCGAAAGCCGACGAGGTTATTCAGAAAATGAATCGCGATGTCATCGCCCTCTTCGACTTGGCCGTAGCGCAGGATCTGGTCGAGCACTTTCGGCAACAAGACCGACCGCTGCCGATCGGCGGTATGCGAGACAGCCGGGCGATGAATGCACGACAAGCGTCGGCCATCGGTGCCGACCATCGTGACGACTTCGTCGCGCAGTTCGAGCAAGACGCCTTCGGTCGCGAAGCGGTTGTCCTGCACGCGCGAGGTTGCAAAGCGAGTTGCCGCGACCATGAGCAGGAAATCTTCCTTGCGCACGCTGAGCTGCGGCTCGCCATCGAGCGTCGGAACTGCCGGGAAAGCCTCGGGCGTATTGCTGAGGTCCATGCCGGTCTCCATCGTGACCAAGTCACAGACGTCTTCACCGCCGAGCAGCTGACATTGATCGCCGCCAGTCAAAGCAACGGTGACGGTCTCGGCTTCGAGATCCTTGATGATGTCAACGAGCTCGCGTCCGGGGATCACGGCCCAGCCGGGTTGGTCGACCTGCACCTGCTGCACGCGGTAGCGCACGGCAATGTCGAGGTCGCTGGCCATCAGAACGACGGAGTCGTTATGGGCCTCGATCAAAACGCCGCCCAGCACGGGCCGGGTCGGCTTGCGGTCGATCGCCATTTCAACGCGCTGCAGAGCATCACGGAAAGCGAGTCGGTCGATCAGGAACTTCATGGGGGGCGTCTCCCTTATGGGAGTACATGATTTAACTCCTCACCTTCACAGTATAGGCCCAGCCTAAGTGTGGAGGAAACGGAGGAAAGAGGTTGGAAGTACTTTCCAACCAATGGTTTAAGGACTGCGAAATCGAATCGAAAGCTGCGGAAGCGGTGCGGATTCGACGTGGACGAATTGGGGAGAACTCGCGACTTCTACACAGCTTGGCAGAAGCCTCGCTCAAGCGTGCAAAACTCCCGGTTTCTTGCCCAGATTTTCCGCTGGGTATCCCCGGCTGATCCCCAGGTTTTCCACACCGAAAGCAAGAAGCCGCACCCCAGATGTAGGGGCGCGGCTTGTGGCCGGCGGACGCGAAAGAGGGACTAAGAGTCACCGTGGAGGGCTGCGCGGCGGATGTTGCGTTCGAGTTCGGTGAGCAATGCAGAGAACTCAGCATCGACACGACGACGACTGTCGACGCGTTCCACGGAGTACAGCACCGTGCTGTGGTCGCGGCCACCGAAGTAGCCACCAATCTCTTCTAAGGACATCTCGGTGAGCTTGCGTGCCATGTACATGGCGACCTGGCGAGGCTGCACGATCGACTGGGAGCGACGCTTCGACTGCAAGTCGGCGACCTTGACCATGTAATGGCCGGTCACATGGGCAAGGATGTCATCCATGCGCACCGGTCGATTGCGTTGTTGAATCTCGCTTCCAAGGATTTCGCGAGCTAACTGGAAATCAATCGGTCGATTCGTCAAGGCGGCCATCGCTTGCAAGCGAGTCAAGCAACCTTCCAGCTCACGCACGTTGTTCTCGATATTCTCGGCAACAAACTGCGCGACATCGTCTTGCAGAAGAATGCCATCACGCTGTGCCTTGCTGCGCAAGATCGCAACCCGTGTTTCAAAGCAAGGAGGCTCGATTTCTGCCACCAATCCCCACTTAAAGCGGCTGACGAGCCGCTCTTGCAAGGCAGGGATGTCTTGCGGTGGCGCATCACTGGACAGCACAATCTGCTTCCGAGCGTTATGCAAGGCGTTGAAAGTATGGAAGAACTCTTCTTGCGTGCGCGCCTTGTTGGCGAGCATCTGCACGTCGTCGACGATCAGTACATCCGCGCTGCGATAGCGCGTGCGGAAGGAGTTCACATCGCCTTGTTGCAGAGCACTAATGAAGTGATTGATGAACTCTTCGCAAGAGAGGTAGAGAATCTGCAGTTCGGGATTGCGATCCAGTAAGTGATGGCAAATCGCCTGCATCAAGTGCGTCTTGCCGAGGCCAACTGAGCCATGCAAAAACAGCGGGTTGAAGTTGACCGCGGGACGATCGGCGACGCCGCGACAAGCTGCGTGCGCGAATCGGTTGCAGGGGCCGACGACGAAAGACTCGAAACGGTTGCCAGGGTTCAGGATGGGGCGCGACAACGTGGCACCATCCATGAAGGACGACGGAGCAGCTGTGGCGACCGGAGCTGGAGAAGGGTTGGCAGCGGGCGCTGGCTCAAGAGGCGGCGCGAGCGGGAGGTCTGCGTGGCCCATGAGGGCATCACCGTCCTGCAAGATGTCGACTTCGAGTTCGTCCACGTCCAGAACCCGGAGCAGATGACCGTGAAGATCACGCTGAATCCGGGTTTGATGAAGGATAGAGGGGGCGCCAATGGTGGCTTGACGGCCATCGAGGCTCGTCAGGCGGGCTGGGCGCAGCCAACTATCCGTCTTCGAGGAGCCCACGACGGACTCCAGTTTCTCCAGAACCTGATCCCAAAGGGCGACGAGCTCCAGGGAGGGGGAGGGCACTGGCACTAGGGGCT